>CAIVHU010000353.1 GCA_903905735.1 uncultured beta proteobacterium | reverse complement strand
GGCGTAGCCACCAAGTACATGCCCAATTACCTAGCCTGGATGCGTATATCAGAGTGGTACAAGGGCGACCTAAAGCCAGAGCATTTCGTCATTTCAGGGCTGGGCAGGCAGCTCATCAATACATAACGCGAACAGAGCCATAAATCATCAGATAAATCGTTGGCCGTGTGGCTTGTGCTGGCCAACGGGTTGGCTTCCTGATAGCCTTTAAGCCAGGTCTAAGCCGGCGCTGGCAGGATGTCGGTGGTGCGGTGGTTGTTTGGCGGCACTTTTAGCTCTGGAAAAACTCATGCGACTATTGTTGGTGGAAGACGATGTGATGATTGGCGAAGCCGTTTTGGACCTGCTGCGCGGCGAAGGTTATGCCGTCGATTGGGTCAAAGACGGCCAACTGGCCGATCAGGTCTTGCATGATCAGGATTACGACTTGGTGCTGCTGGATCTTGGTTTGCCCAAATGCGACGGCCTGGACGTGCTTCAGCGCCTGCGCGCCCGCAAGAACCGTGTGCCGGTGTTGATTGCCACCGCTCGTGACGCGCTGGCCCAGCGGGTGCAGGGGCTGGACTGCGGGGCCGACGACTACATCATCAAACCCTACGAGTTTGACGAGCTGCTGGCACGCATCCGCGCGCTGCTGCGCCGGGCCTCCGGGCGCGCCGAGCCGGTGTACGAGCACATGGGTGTCAGCATCGACCCTGTCACCCGAGAGGTGCTTGCGCAAGGCCAACCGGTGACCTTGTCGGCGCGTGAATGGTCGGTGCTGGAGCTGTTGCTGGCGCGCCCGGGCCTGGTGCTGTCGCGCAAGCAGCTCGAAGACAAGCTCTACAGCTGGCGCGACGAGGTCAGCAGCAATGCGGTGGAGGTGTACATCCACGGTCTGCGCAAAAAGCTGGGCTCTGACCTGATCCAGAACGTGCGTGGCGTCGGTTACATGATTCCTCGCGTCAAGCCATGAAATGGCCTGCAGCCCATTCTCTGCGGGCTCGTTTGCTATGGTTTTTGCTGGCTGCGGTGCTGCTGATCTCGCTCACGCAGGCGACCATGGCCTATCGTGCGGCGTTGGCAGAGGCCGATGAATTGTTTGACCTGCAGATGCGCCAGATGGCGCTGTCGCTGAGTCCGGGCTTCCCGATCGGCGGGCAATTGGCCCAAGGCGGCGCGGGTGATGCTGACGAGCAGGTGGACTTTGTCGTGCAGGTCTGGACGGCCAACGGCTTGCGCCTGTTTCGATCCACTGCGCGCGCCGAACTGCCTCAGCGAGCAGTGCTGGGTTTTTCCAGCATCAAGGCACGCGGCACCACCTACCGGCTGTTTTCGTTTGATACCGGCTCGCAAGTGATCCAGGTGGCGCAGGACGAGCGGGTGCGCCAATCCATGGCTGCCAGACTGGCGCTGCGCACGGTGCTGCCCACGTTGGCCTGGGTGCCGATGCTGATGATGCTGGTCTGGTGGGTGGTGAGTTCGTCGCTGGCCCCGGTGCGCCGCGTGCGGCGGCAGGTGGCAGCACGCCAGGCTGACGAGCTCGGAGAACTGGCCGAGGACCATCTGCCCGACGAGATTCGCCCGCTGGTGCATGAACTCAACCTGCTGTTTGGCCGTGTGTCACAGGCGTTTGACGCACAAAAAAACTTTGTGGTCGATGCAGCGCACGAGCTGCGCACACCCTTGGCCGCTCTCAAACTGCAGGTGCAGACCCTGCGACGTGCCTCGGATGAGGCGGGTCGGGAGTTAGCCATCAGCCGCCTGAATGCGGGTATCGACCGCGCCAGCCGCCTGATTGAGCAGTTGCTGGTGCTGGCGCGCCAGCAAGCCGGGGGCGAAACGGCGGCAGCCCCGGTGCAAGTGGATCTGGCTGACATGGTGCAGCGGGTGGTGGCAGAGCAGGCATTGGCTGCCGAGGCCAAGCACCTGAATTTGCTGGCCACCGATCTGGCCAGCTGTCAGATGCTTAGCCAGCCGGAGGCTCTGCGCGTTCTGGTGCGCAACCTGCTGGACAACGCCATCAAATATACCCCGGCGGGTGGTACGGTGCGGGTGACAGTGCGTGCGCAGCAGGGGCAAGTCGTGCTCAGTGTGGAAGACAGTGGCCCAGGCATTGCGCCCGAAGACCGCAGTCGCGTGCTGGACCGCTTTTACCGTGTGGCGGGCTCCGATGTGGGTGGCAGTGGACTGGGCCTGGCCATCGTGAAGACCATTGCCGACCTTCATCATGCTCAAATCAGGCTGGAGCCCTCGCCATCACTGGGAGGACTGCTATTGATTGTGGAGTTCCCGGTACCACCTGCATCAACGGTTTAAGGTAGCTTTAAGTCTTTTTAAGTCGCTGCTAAGACGACGCTCTCACACTTCAGGCATGTTCAATCTGCTTGAAGGAGTGTCCCCATGACGAAGCAACCATTCACCGCCAGCCGCCTGGTGTTGACCCTGTTGGCCGGGAGTGTTTTGGGTGGCGGTGGTGTGGCCGCTGTCACCATGACGCATGCTCAAGCCACTGCGCTGGCCTCTGCTGTGCCCGCTGCGGTGGCCAGCGCCAGCACGCCCGCCCCTGTCATGAGCCTGCCGGACTTTTCACAAATTGCCCAGGAACACGGTGCGGCGGTGGTCAATATCACCGTGACCTCGCTGAAAAAGGTCTCCAGCGACGGTGGTGCGGTTGCGTCGCGCCAACATGGTTTTCCGGGCATGGACCCCAACGACCCGTTTTTCGAATTCTTCCGGCGCTTTCAGGGTCAGGGTGGCATGGGGCCGAATGCGTCACCTTCGCCCACACGTGGTGAAGGCTCGGGCTTCATCGTCAGCCCTGACGGCATCATCATGACCAACGCCCACGTGGTGCGCGATGCCACCGAGGTGATTGTCAAACTCACCGACCGGCGTGAATTCACCGCCAAAGTGCTGGGCTCAGACCCCAAGACCGATGTGGCGGTGATCAAGATTGATGCCAAAAACCTGCCCACGGTGCCGCTGGGTCACGCCAGTGACCTGAAAGTGGGCGAATGGGTGCTGGCCATTGGCTCACCGTTTGGTTTTGAGAACAGCGTGACGGCTGGCGTGGTCAGTGCCAAAGGCCGCTCTTTGCCCGACGATGGTTTTGTGCCCTTTATCCAGACCGACGTGGCCGTGAACCCGGGCAACTCGGGCGGGCCGCTGTTCAATACGCGGGGTGAGGTGGTGGGCATCAATTCGCAGATCTACAGCCAGTCGGGTGGCTATCAGGGTTTGTCGTTCGCCATTCCCATTGAGTTGGCCAACAAGGTGAAGGACCAGATCGTAGCGACCGGTCATGCCACCCATGCCCGCCTGGGCGTGGCCATTCAGGAGGTGAATCAGACATTGGCCGACTCTTTCCACCTGGATCACCCCGAAGGTGCGTTGGTGTCTAGCGTGGATGCGGGTGGCCCGGCTGACAAGGCCGGGCTCAAGAGTGGTGATGTGATCCTGAAGGTCAATGGGCAGACGATCGTGGACTCCAGTGATTTGCCTTCTTTGATTGGTGAGTCGGCACCTGGCGAAAAGGTGAGTCTCGAAGTCTGGCGCAACGGCCAGCGCCAGAGTTTTACCGCGCGTCTGGGTGATGCCAGCGATCACAGTGAAAAGACGGCCTCGACATCGGGCGCGGATGCCAAGGGCCACCTGGGTCTGGCACTGCGCCCTTTGCAGCCGCAGGAGAAGCGCGACTCGGGCATTGACTCGGGCTTGATGATCGAAGACAGCGCAGGTGCTGCGGCCCTGGCTGGGGTGCAGCCTGGCGATGTGTTGCTGGCCGTCAACGGCTCGCCAGTTCAGAGCCTGGACCAGGTGCGTGCGCTGGTGGCCAAGTCAGACAAGTCGGTGGCCTTGCTGATTGAGCGAGACGGCAGCAAGATCTTTGTGCCGGTGCGCCTGGGCTGAACGCCGGGGTCCGGCCTTTTGGGCGTAGGCGCTGCACCAGCCTTTGGCGGCGGTGTGACTACCGACATACAGCGGGCAGGGACCGGTCGCATCGCCAGGCTTGCCTTGCCAGAGCACGCAGTTGCTGCACATTTGCGTGGACAGGTGCTTGGCACACTTGGTTTTGTCGGCCTTGGCCGAGTCGTCCACATCGCCCAACACTTTGGCTTTGCATCGGTTTCGACCAGCAGTGGAGCTGCCGCCATGGCAACACTGGAAAACTCGCCTACCGATCCTTGTAGGCATCCACAGAGATATTCACCGAGACCTCGTCACTGACCGCCGGGATGTATTTGGTCAGGCCAAAATCTGAGCGCTTCAGCATGGCAGTGATGTCGCCTGAGCAAACCTGCTTTTTGTCAATGGGGCTGATGCCACACTGAAAGTTGTTCACTGTCACGGTGAGTGGCTTGGTCACGCCGAGCATCGTGAACTGGCCATCGGCGGCAACCACCTTCTGATTCACGAAGATCAACCTGTCTGATTTGAAATCCATAGTAGGAAACTTCTTGACATTAAAAAGACCCTCATCAGACAGATGCGCAGTCCAGGCTTTAGAGCCCATATCGATCGATCCAGTATCGATCGTGAACGCGACACTGCCAGCTTTTGCAGGGAAGTCCAGTTGAACCTTGCCACGGGTCTTGTTGAAGCGACCTCTTTGAGATGAAAAACCCACCCGGGCGATGTCGAAGTAAGCCTGAGAGTTGGTGGGATCGATGGTGTAGCTGTCACCCGCGTATGCCTGACCCAGAAAGCCGCCCAGCAACAAGAGCGTGAAGATGTACTTTTTCAAGAAAACTCCTTGGTGAAATCGCTAACCGCGCCGGTAGTGTTGCGGGTATTCATGGGCCCACATCCTCACTCAATTGGAAAAGATTGCAGGTAACGCGCAACCTGGTGCATTTCCTCATCGGTCAGGAAGTGTGTGATCTGCTTCATGGGGGTGCCAGGTCGCCCCTCTGTTTCCTGAAACACATGGAGTTGCTTGATGACGTAATCCATGTGTTGATTGGCCAGTCGCGGAAAAGTGGCGATGCCCTGTGCCTTGGGCCCATGACAGGCCATGCATGGGGCAGTTTCCTTGTCGGGGATGCCATTTTCAAAAATGGTTTTGCCGGCAACCAGTTGTGCCGAATCGATAGGTGGGTTGGGCTTGGGAGTCTGGCGGGAGAAATACTCAGCTAACCCCTTGATCTGCTCGTCGGTCAGGTATCGGCTGATACCCCACATGTACTCGTAACCGGCGGGATCGGAGCGGTGATGACTACGGAAATTTTCCAACTGTTCCACCAGATAGTCAGGCATCTGACCCGCTAGCCTCGGGAAGTTGGGTGACACCGAATTGCCGTCGATGCCGTGACAGTTCGAGCACACTTGTGCGGCGGTCACATCCGGGGGGACGTTCGGATTGGCGAGATCACGCGAACGCTGCGTATTTGCGCAGCCGCCCAAAGCGACCAGAATGGGCAGAAGTGCCAACCATGAGAGAGATTTCATTGCCCATCTCCAGAATTGCAGGTAAAGGCCGACATGGCGGGGGTCTTGAATGGTCTTGACAAGTCAACCTGACAGGGTGTCAGTAAGCAAACCAGACGTACGCAAACAAGGTGTTGTTGTCACGGGCGTTTCGGCCAAAACCGTCGTAGTTGTTTGTGGCACCGTTGTAAATGCTGTAGGCGGTGTACTGAAGACCGACACGCATGTTTTGTACAGGAAGCCAAAAAGCTTCATATGTCAGACCACGCTGTCCGGGATTGCCAGACAGATTGCCGGTGACACGGGTGGAGGAGTCGGAGCAGACGGTGCCGCCACAACTTGGATCCAGGCCTGAGGTTTGGTTTAACGTGTTGGTCGTACCAGTCTGGTTGAAATAGGCCAGACTTCCTCCGAATTTGGCCCGATAGATGTAGGACAGTTTGGCCCGGAACACGTTGGTGGTGTCCGACGGATTGGGGGTGGCAAGGGGACTTCCGTCGGCAAGCACAAAGGGCGAAGTGCCCGTCGCAGCGTTGAGCGCATTTTGAGAGTAGTTCGACACAGTACGGGAGTAGGCGAACTGTGCTGTGACCGTATCCGGGTCCAGAATGTACTGGTATTGGGCATCGACCCCCGTCGTCTTGTAAGAGCCTAGGTTGCCAGGGTCAGAGGTGTCGGTGCCACCATCGTAGATATGCGCCACCATGCTGGAGGTGCCGATCATGATGTTATTGGGACCCCACTCATGCGTGAGCGCTAGGCGCCAATAGGGATTGTTGCTGCCACTGAGTCGTGTCTTGTTTTCCTTGTCAACCCCGGCGCTCATAAAAGACAGCGCTTGATTCGCCGTTTTGTAGGTTCCCAATTCCGCATAAAAGGTCTTCTTCCAGAACAGGTAGGTGGTGACACCAGCGATATTGGAACCCGCCGGAAAACCCGGAAATGGTGTGTTCGCGTCTGTGAACTGGTGGCTCGTCAGGCTCGCTGCCGGTACATATTGCATCCATGCTGCTGCCGTATTCCAGGGATCGGACACCGACGGGTTGTCGTTCAGGGACACGCCCACGATCAAGTCCCGGCTGGCATCCACAAAGCGGTCTGCATAGCGCAAGTCAAAATTGTCGAGTTGGCTGGTTCCGGCGAAATTGCCGTCGGAATTGGTGGCGAAATTGTCGTAAGTGATTTGCGAGAACAAGCCCAGGTTGTCAGTGATCTTGCCTGCCATGAACAGGCTGCCCGATGAAAATACCGGTCTGCCATTTTTCTGAAAATCGGCCGCGGGGTTGTCGCTTTTGCTGGTATCCGCAACTTTGGCGTAGTTCAGGACGCCCATCACGGCCAATGGCATGGTGCGCGCGCCGATGGTGTAGCCGGTCAGCTTGAACATCCGCCCATATGGCGTCAACTCGGGAAACTGGCCACCAGCATGACAGGCCACGCAGTTTTGGCCTGTCTGACGGGCAAAGGCCGGCAAGGCTCCGGCCTCCTGAGGGGCCGCCAAGACAACCATGATCATCAGAACAATGGCATATCCAAGCAGCCGGGAGATTTCGAGTTGAGCCACCTTTGATATCACCGCCATATTTGCCTTTGTTGTTCAAATTCGGAAATGTCCGATGCCAATGCAGGATGACTGTTGTCCCATTAGAGCCGCTACGCCACATAGAGATTGATAAATCGCAAGAAAATAATATCGGTATGCGACCTTGATTCAAGTAGGGGTTTTCGCTTACAGCTGCTTACAAATTGGTTCGTGCTTCTGATCAGCGGTCTGTGCGCAAGGGCACGGTGGGTGCGCGTTCTGGAAGAAACAATTGAACAAATGCTGGGAATGCTTGATCATGGTCTCGCACCAACACGATGGCTCCCGCCAGGCTACGAGCTGGGATGTCAGGTGCTATGCTGACGATAGCTATTAACGTATATTCTATAAGGGATAGAGGCTAAAATGACTGAGAAAAAGTTGCCAGGCAGCGTGCCGCCAGCGGGCGATCCTGGGGGCTTGGGGCTGAGCGCAGCGCAAGCGGCGCAGCGCTTGCTGACCGATGGCCCCAACGCCTTGCCTGCGGACCAGCAGCGTGGCCTGTGGGCTATCGTGCGTGAAACCCTGTCCGACCCGATGTTTGCCTTGCTGCTCGGTGCGGGCGTGCTATATCTGGTGCTGGGGGACTTGCAAGAAGGGGTGATCCTGTTTGGCTTGGTGCTGGTGGTGCTGGCGCTCACGCTTTATCAGGAAGGCAAGACCGAGCACGCGCTGGCCAGTCTGCGTGACCTGACCAGCCCGCGGGCGCTGGTAATGCGCGACGGCGCACCGCTGCGCATTGCCGGGCGCGAGGTGGTTCAGGGCGATTTGCTGGTGCTGGCAGAGGGCGACCGCATCGCCGCCGATGCCGTGTTGCTCCAGGGCAACGATGTGCAGGTTGATGAGTCGCTGCTGACGGGGGAGCCGATCCCGGTGGATAAGTCGATCGGTGAAGCGACTGGTGCCGATGCCAGTGCAGCCCCGGATCAGGCTGCCCTGGCCAAGTCACAGCTGTTTTCCGGCACGCTGCTGGTGCGGGGCCATGGCATGGCGCGTGTCACAGCCACCGGCCCGCGCAGCGAGATTGGCCGCATTGGCACGGCGCTGGAAAGCCTGACCCTGGAGGCCTCGCCGCTGCGCCTGCAAACTGCGCAACTGGTGAAGGTGCTGGCCGTGACGGCGGTGGTGGCCAGCGTGTGCCTCGTTTTGGCCTTTGGCCTGCTTAAAGGCGATTGGCTGGGTGCGCTGTTGGCGGGTATTGCGCTGGCCATGGCCTTGCTGCCGCAGGAATTCAGCGTGGTGCTGACCGTGATTCCGGCGCTGGGTGCCTGGCGCTTGTCCAAACACAAGGTGTTGACGCGGCGCATTGCCGCTATTGAGACGCTGGGCGCGACCAGCGTGCTGTGCGTGGACAAGACCGGCACGCTCACAGAAAACCGCATGACGGTGACCGCTTTGTATGCCGAGTCTGGCGCAGCCTTGCCGGGCGGCGCAGTGCAGGGCGAGAGCATGGCTGTTGATTACGCGACCACGCCGGAGCTGCCTGAGGCCTTCCACACGCTGGTGGAGTTCTCGATTCTGGCGAGCGTGACCAACCCGTTTGACCCGATGGAGAAGGCGTTTCTCCGCCTGGGACAGCATTTTTTGAAGGATACCGAGCATCTGCACCGCGACTGGACGCTGATGCAGCAGTATGGTCTGACCCCCGAGCTGCGTGCCATGTCACACGTCTGGAAAGCCGTCGATGGACAGGCTAACGTGGTGGCCGCCAAGGGGGCACCCGAGGCGATTGTCGATTTGTGCCACATGGGTCCCGCCGACCAGCAGCGCGTGGCCGCAGCCGTCGAGGTCATGGCGGCGCAGGGACTGCGCGTGCTGGGCGTGGCGCGCTCGCGCTTTGAGGGCGTGGACTGGCCAGCCATCGAGCACGACTTTGAGTTCGAATTTGTCGGCCTGCTGGGCCTGGCTGACCCGCTGCGCGCGAAAATTCCCGAGGCGGTGGCACAGGCACGCGCGGCGGGCATTCGCGTGGTGATGATCACCGGCGACTACCCGGCCACCGCGCAGGCCATTGCGCTTGAGGCGGGTCTGGCGGTACCCGCACCTGCTGGGCGTGGGCTGGCCGCCACCCGCGTTACGGCGACCGATCCCAGCCCAGCCAGCGCGTCCGGCAGCGACTGGCTGCTGACTGGCGATGTCATGGACAAGCTGGACGACGCGGCCTTGCAGCAGCGCATGGGCACGGTGAGCGTCTGTGCCCGCATCGCGCCGACACAAAAACTGCGTATCGTGCAAGCCCTGAAAGCCAGTGGCGAGGTGGTCGCCATGACCGGTGACGGCGTCAACGATGCGCCTGCCCTCAAAGCGGCGCACGTGGGCGTGGCCATGGGCGAGCGCGGCACTGATGTGGCGCGCGAGGCGGCCTCCATCGTGCTGCTGGACGACAACTTTGCCGGGCTGGTGCACGCCGTGCGCTTGGGGAGGCGAATTTTTGACAACCTGCGCAAGTCCATGTCCTACATCCTGGCGGTGCATGTGCCGATTGCCGGCATGGCGCTGCTGCCGGTGCTGCTAGGCTGGCCCACAGTGCTGTTCCCCTTGCACATTGCGTTTCTGGAGCTGGTGATTGACCCGGCCTGCTCGATGGTGTTTGAGAACGAACCCGCCGAGCCTGACCTGATGCAGCGCCCGCCACGCAATGTGACCACGCCGCTGTTTGGCGGCAAGACGCTGGTGTGGGCGCTGCTGCAGGGCCTGGGCGCGCTGGTTGTGGTGCTGGCAGCCACCTGGTGGGGCATGGCGCACCTGAGTGAAGGCGCGTCGCGGGCCTTCTCGTTTGCCACCATCGTGGCCAGCAATCTGGCGCTGATTCTGGCCAACCGGGCGCGTAGCGGCTCGCTCTGGCAAAGTCTGCGAGTGCCCAATCCCACGCTGTGGTGGGTGTGTGGCGCAGCGCTCGCCTTGATGGCGATGGCGCTGTATGTGCCGTGGCTGGCCGGTCTGTTCAAGTTCGAGATGTTGCCGCTGCGCTGGCTGGGTGCGGCGCTGGCGCTGGGCTTGCTGGTGATGCTGTTCTTTGCGCTGGCGAAACCCGAAAGATACATTATGAAGTCATAATGGTGCCAACATCCATTTTGGAGCCACTATGCCCAACCTATCGATCAAAGACGTGCCCGAAGCCTGGGCACAGGCCCTGCGCGAGCGTGCGGCGCGCAACCACAGGTCCTTGCAAGGCGAGTTGATGGCCTTGATTCAGGGGGCGGTGGTGCCTGAAGCCAGCGCCGAGGCCAGCGCCGAGGCCAGCATCAGCCCGGTGACTGGCAGTATCACCAAGGCGCTGGTCGCCAGCGCACCCGCCCAGGCAGGTCGACGCGGCACAGTGGTCGGTTTGGACCGCTTTGGCCATCCTGTTATTCGTCAGGGCTGGAAGACGGTTGAGCAAATTGCCGCTGAACTAAAAACCAAGTATCCCCATGGCCCTGGGCCAGACCTGGGCTCCAGCATCGACATGATCCGGGAAGATCGGGATAGCCGATGAGCTCACAACCCGTGCGTTCTCTGCCAACCTTTTACGTGGCGGAGCCACCTGCGCAGTACCAGGTGCGACCGCCCATGGTGATTGATTGCAGCGCCCTGGCAGGGATCGTGTTTCAGGAGCCGTGGAAGGACGAAGCGCTGCAACGTATTTCGGGCCGTACCTTGCACGCCCCCAGCCTGCTGAATTATGAGATCACCAGCGTCGCCCTCAAAAAAATGCGTCGGGGCGAGACCCATGCTGCGGATGGTCTTGAGCAGGCAATGGGCACTGACGTTGAACTTCACGACATCAACCTGCAGGAGGTGTGTGAGCTGGCATTGCGCTACCAACTCAGCGCCTATGACGCAGCCTACCTCTGGCTGGCCGCCGAGATAAAAGCGCCGCTGGCCACCTTTGACGAAAAGCTGGGTGCTGCTGCGCAAACCCACCTGAGCACCTTGCTGTAAATTCAGCCCCAGGGCATTCACCGAGCCATGCCAACCTTGCCCGATGGCACGACCGCAATGGGCTACCGCATCGAGGCCATGCTGGCGGAGCCGGTCATTCAAGCGGCTGTTGACTCACTTGCTTGCTCTCTTGTAGATCAAAGCCCGTGTTGCTGTCGCAGGCGGCGTACCTTGTCCAGACTGATGTGGATGTTCACGCCGCTCACCAGCGGTTTGACGATGGTGTGCGCCGCCTCGCTGCTGTCGCGATAGACGTATTTGCTCAGTGCCATGCCCGCGTCATTCATGATGCTGGCGACGTGCGGTGTGGTGGCGCGTGCACCGCGCTTGACGACCACGGCCGTTTCACCATTGGACAGTTGCACGTAAGTGCCTGGCGGGTAAAAGCCCAGCACGGCCGCCATGGCCGGGCGCAGCACGGCGGTGCTGGGGGTGGATTCCAGCACCAGTGATTTGGCCGCGCCGAGCGGTGTCATGGCTGGGCGGCTGATGCGTGGTGCCATTTTGGCGATCAGTCCATCGGACAGGCTCAGCAGGCGCAGACTGGTCAGATGTTCGGCGGGCAGGTTTGCCGCATCCGGCGTATGGTGCCACTGCACGATGTTGAGCAGTTCGTCGTTGCTGATGCCAAAACCACGCAGGATGTCGGCGCTGGTGGGCGGATGCACGGCAATGATCTGGCGTTGCGCCGGATCAGGCGGCTTGTGCTGGCGCGACAGGCCGTCCTGCGGGCGTGCCATGCCGATGTTCATGACCAGTGCCGAGCGCAGCAGCAGCGTTTGGTCGGCGTGCGCCAGCTCCAGTTTGTCGGCCGTCAGCGTGCTTACCACGCCAGACAGCAGGGCGTGGGTGGCGCAGTAGCCCAGATTCAGGTCGGGCAGGGCCTGAAACAGGACAAACAGGCACTCGTCCGGGTCGTGGCGCAGCAGGGCCAGCGCTTTTTGCTCAATGCCTTCGAGCCGAGGCAAGGGTGTGGCGGCGCGCGCACCCTGGTACAGCAGGCTGCGCAAAATGTCCTGCAAGTCGAGCCAGCCGCCATCGACATCGCGGCCTTCCAGGTAATCGGTGTCCAGAATCTCCGTGGGCATGGGCGCGCGCGCGATCTCTGACATGTCCACACCGGCCTGTCGCATGGCCCGCATGCTGCGCTCCAGGCTTTTGTGCCAGGCCTGGGAATCGGTCTCCGTCATGCAAGCCTGGTGGGTGGCGAGCATCTCGCGCTGCGCCTCGGACTGCAGCGCCTGCCCACGGCGCAACAGCAGGCGGCCGTCGGGCGTCCAGATGTCCACCGGCAAGACCCGGCCAAGCTGGACCCGGGTCATGGGAACGGGGACGTAATTCAGCATCCGCCGTCCACCACCACCGGCACGCGCGGAGCCAACGCACACATCAGCTCATAACCCAACGTGCCTGCCGCATGCGCCACCTCGTCGATGTCCAGCACCGCGCCGTTGCTGGAGCGGCCCCAGAGCGTGACTTCAGTGCCAAAACCGACGCTTTGGCCAGACTCGACCAGTGGCGTGAGGTCCACCGCCAGCATATCCATGCTGACGCGCCCGAGCGTGCGGGTGTGCTGCCCTGCCACCAGAATCGGTGTGCCGGTGGGGCAGACGCGCGGGTAACCGTCGGCGTAGCCGCAGGCCACCACCCCCAATACGGTGGGTTTGTCCGCCACAAAATGTGAGCCATATCCGACGCTAGCCCCTGTCTCTATTGCCTGGGTCGCTATGAGTTTTGATGTCAATGTCATGCCGGGCTGCAAGTCCCAGTCTGCGCTGGTGTGCTCGGGATGGTCGGGTGCGCTGCCGTAGAGCACGATGCCGGGACGAATCCAGTCAGACATCAGCGTGTCTGGCGTGTCCGGTGTCTCGCCTGCGGCGGGCGCGGTGTGGCGCAGGAGGGCGGCACTGTTGCTTAAAGACCGCTCGCCCGGCAAATCGCGCGTGACCTCGTTGAATACGCGTATCTGGTGGCTGATGCCGCGCGCCCCATCGGCATCGCTGAAGTGCGTTATCAGCGAGATTTCATCCACCTGCGGCAGCGCGTCCAGCCGCGTCCAGGCCGACCGGTAACGCTGGGGGGTAAAGCCCAGGCGGTTCATGCCCGAGTTCATTTTCAGGAACACACGGTGCGGCACATTGGTCTTGTGCGCGGCCAGCATGTCGATTTGCTCGTCGCAATGCACCGCGTGCCACAGGTCCAGGCGTGAACACAGTTCCAGGTCTCGCGCTTCAAACACGCCTTCCAGCAGCAGGATCGGCCCGCGCCAACCCAAATGCCGCACCCGCTGGGCTTCTTCGAGGTCCAGCAGGGCAAAGCCGTCGGCGCTGCGCAGTGCTTCAAAAACGCGTTCAATGCCGTGGCCATAGGCGTTGGCCTTGATCACCGCCCAGGCTTTGGCATCGGGGGCGGCGGCGCGGCAGCGCGCCAGGTTGTGTTGCAGGGCAGCGGTATGGATGGTGGCAAGAATCGGGCGGGGCATGGTGCTTGGGGACAATACGGTAGGGCGGATTTTGACACCGCCTTGCCGTGCTATAACTCCCGCCTGTTCGGAGACAACTTATATCGATTGGAGCCTGGTCAACAGGCATGTCTATTTCCTGATGAAACGCGGCTTTTACACCATCATGGCAGCGCAGTTTTTCAGCTCGCTGGCCGACAACGCCTTGTTTGTAGCCGCCGTGCAGTTACTGCGTTCGCACCATTCGCCCCAGTGGCAGCAGGCCGCACTGGTGCCGATGTTTGCGCTGTTTTACGTGGTGCTGGCACCGTTTGTCGGCGCCTTGGCAGACTCCATGCCCAAAGGTCGGGTGATGTTGATGAGCAACTTCATCAAGGTGGCGGGCTGCCTGTTCATGCTGTTTGGCGCACATCCGCTGATGGCCTACGCTTTGGTTGGCCTGGGCGCTGCGGCGTATTCGCCTGCCAAATACGGTATCCTGACCGAACTGCTGCCTGCCTCCCAACTGGTCAAAGCCAACGGCTGGATCGAGGGGCTGACGATTGGCTCGATCATCCTGGGGGTGTTGTTCGGAGGGCAACTGGTGGGGCCGGTGATTGCGCCCAGGCTGCTGGCGTTTGACTTCCCGATCATTGATACCGGTGTCAACAGTCCGCCCGAGGCAGCCATCACGGTGCTGATTTTTGTCTATCTGCTGGCGGCGTGGTTCAACACCCGCATTCCGCTGACCGGTGTGCTGATGCGCCCGCTGCCCAGCAAGATGCTCTCATTGCTGCCCGACTTCTGGTCCTGCAATGTGCGGCTGTGGCGTGACAAGCTGGGTCAGATATCGCTCGCCGCCACCACGCTGATCTGGGGTGTGGCGGGCAATCTGCGCTTTATCGTGCTGGCCTGGGCCGCCGCCGCGCTGGGTTATGGCGTGACCAAGGCGTCGGCCTTGCAGGGTGTGGTGGCGATTGGCATGGCCGCCGGGGCGGTGGTGGCCTCCATGCGCATGCGCCTGGAAGACGGGCCGCGTGTGATCACGCTGGGCATTGGCATGGGCTTGCTGATCATCGGGCTGGTCTTCATCACCAATGTGTGGGTGGCCGCGCCCTTCCTGATTTTGCTGGGGGCCATCGGCGGATTTTTGGTGGTGCCGATGAACGCGCTGCTGCAGCACCGCGGCCACAACCTGATGGGTGCCGGACGCTCCATTGCCGTGCAAAACTTCAACGAGCAGGCGTGCATTCTCGGTCTGGGCGCGCTCTACAGCTTGTCCACCGGGTTGGGCCTCCCAACCTTTGGTGCGATCACCATGTTTGGTCTGACCATTGCCGGGTTCATGCTGTTGATCAAACGCTGGCATGCGCGCAACTGCAAAGTCCACTCGGTGGAGGTGGATCGATTGCTGGCCGTTGCCAGAAACGACAAAGCTCACGGCTGAGGTGAATGTTTGTTTGGCGCAGCAGGCCGTTGTGCCGCTTGGTCGTGCTGGTACCAAAGGTGGGCAAGCACTGGTTGGATGACGTGGGGGCAGCAGGGTGATTGCTGTTCCTCTATATTGAAGTCACCCCGCCCGTTTTGAACCTCCTCTGAAAGCACCGCCATGACCACTGTGTATGACTTTGAAGCCCTGTCCATCGACGGCAAGCCTGTGCCTTTGATCAACTTCAAGGGCAAAGCCATGCTGATCGTCAACACGGCCAGCGCCTGCGGCTTCACGCCACAGTTTGCCGGGCTGGAGAAGTTGCACGAGACCTATGCGGCCAAAGGCCTGGTGGTACTGGGTTTTCCTTGCAACCAGTTTGGAGCGCAGGATTCAGGCACCAATGGCGAGATTGCCCAGTTTTGCCAGCGTAACTACGGGGTGAGTTTCCCGATGATGTCCAAGATCGAGGTCAACGGCAGTGGTGCGCACCCGCTGTACCAGTGGCTGAGCAAAGAGGCGCCCGGTCTGCTGGGCAGCAAGGCCATCAAGTGGAACTTCACCAAGTTTCTGGTGGGCAAAGATGGCGCGGTGATCAAGCGTTACGCGCCGACCGACACGCCAGCGAGCCTGGCCAAAGACATTGAGGCAGCGCTGGCTATTCAGTGAGCCCGGGCGCGTAGCCGCTCGGCTGCCTCTCGCAATCCGGCTTCTGTGGCCTCCCAGCCCAGGCAGGCATCGGTGATGGACACGCCGTATTTCAGGTTTGCCGGTTTGCCCAGCTTCTGGTTGCCCTCGAACAGGTTGGATTCGAGCATCACGCCCTTGATGGCGCGGTTGCCGTCGGTGATCTGGCCCACCACGTCCTTGAGCACCAGGCTTTGCAGATGGTGGTTTTTGCGCGAGTTGGCGTGGCTACAGTCCACCACGATGTTCACCGGCAGCTTCGCGGCGGTCAGTTCCGCCTCGGCTTGAGCGACTGACACTGAGTCGTAATTGGGCACGCTGCCCCCGCGCAGGATCAGGTGGCCAAACGCATTGCCCCGGGTGTGCGTCAGCGCCACCTGTCCAAACTCGTTGATGCCCAAAAACGCGTGCGGCTGCGCAGCGGCGAGCATGGCGTTGAGCGCTACCTCCAGATTGCCATCGGTGCCGTTCTTGAAGCCGACCGGGCTGGACAAGCCGCTGGCGAGTTCGCGGTGGGTCTGGCTCTCGGTGGTGCGCGCGCCAATGGCGCTCCAGGCAATCAGGTCGCCCAGGTACTGCGGCGTGATCGGGTCCAGCGCCTCGGTACCACAGGGCAGGCCCATGTCGTTCAGATCGGCCAGCAGCTTGCGGGCGATGTGCAGGCCTTCTTCGATGCGAAACGAATCGTCCATGCGCGGGTCGTTGATCAGGCCCTTCCAGCCCACCGTGGTGCGCGGCTTCTCGAAGTACACCCGCATCACGATGAAAAGCTGGTCTTTGACCTCATCGGCCAGGGTTTTCAGGCGCTGCGCGTAGTCCATGGCCGCGTCAATGTCGTGGATTGAGCACGGCCCGACCACCACCAGCAGGCGGGGGTCGGTGCCTTGCAGGATGTTGGCCACGGTGTGGCGCGCGCTGCTGACCGTGCGCATGGCGCGCTCGCTGGCAGGTACCGCGTCGTGCAGGGCAGACGGGGGCAGCAGGGTTTGCTGCGACAGCACGTTCAGGTTTTCAAAGGCGTTCGGGAAGGTCATGATGTTTATATAAGAAATGGTGCTCTAGCCCTTATTCTATATGGGCATACAGCTATTTAAAATGTAGTATTCTCAATCTTCAGGCGACTTCCTCTTGCGCCGCAGTCGTGATGTCCAGCCAGGCTTGAAAGCCCCCACCCTGGCGTGCTTGCAGCCGCACCTGCCAACCGTTGGCACGCGCCAGCTCCCGCACAATCGCCAGTCCCAAGCCCGCGCCACCCGTGGCTGGGCTGCGCGACGTTTCCAGCCGGTGAAACGGCTCAAACACCGCTTCCAGGTGCTCTGGCGCAATGCCTGGGCCCCGGTCCAGCACCCCAAGGCAGACACTTTGCGCGCTCACCTCGCACACCAGTTCCACCGGCTGACCCGGCGCGTACCGCAAGGCATTTTGCAACAGGTTGCCCAAGGCGCGGTGCAATGCACCGGGGGCCACGTTCAGCCGTGCTGGCGGGCAGCTTACTGTGATGCTTTGGTCGGGCGTCGAAAAATCGGCAGACAGTTGCTGCAAAAACGCCGGCATGTCAGTGCGCACGGGCACTTCGTGGGCCAGGCCACGCGCCAGCTCCAGCACCTGGCCAATCAGCCGGTTCATCTGCTCAATGTCGCGCTCCATGCGCGCGATCAGGGTCGCGTCCGGCTTGTCCTTGAGCATTTCCAGCGCCAGGCGCATACGCGCCAGCGGGGTGCGCAGGTCATGTGAGACCCCGGCCAGCAGCGTGGCGCGGGTGCTGAGCAGATCCCGCACCTGCTGCGCCATGGCGTTGAAACGGCGGCTCAGGCACACCATCTCCAGCGGGCCGGTTTCGGGCAGCAACAGCGGCATGCCGCCTTGGCCGATCAGCGCGCTGGCGGCTTCGAGTTGCGCCAGTGGCCGCGTCAACCGCCTGGCCAGCCAAGTGGATACGACCACAGCGCCCGCCAATGCGATGAACAGTGCTCCAAAAAAAACAGCAAACGGCTGGCTGTCGATGCGGCTGGCCGACACCCCCACTGCGAGCTGGTGGCTGCCTGCCGGCACGCTGGCCCAGTACCAGGTGCCACTGTCCAGGTGCTCGCTGACCAGATGGTGGACCTGCCCGGTACGTCGTGCCAGCGCGTCTTCCAGCAGGTAAAAGTACGGCGGGTGCAATTCGTCACGCTCGGGGCCAGGCGCGTCAAAGCGCAGCGCCAGGGCGTGGCTTTGGAGCAGTTCCACCTCAAACGCCGGGCGCGTCGCCGGCGGCAGTTCAGCCCAGGTCTGGGCCGATAGCACCATCAGCCCGGCCAGATCGTCGGCCGAGCGCCGGGCCAGCGGCAGCAGCACCCAGAACGCAAACAGGCCCATCACCAGCAGCTCCATCAACACAAACGCCAGGGCCAGCAGCCGGGTGTTTTGCTGCGCCAGGCTGGGTGCTGGCGCGCTGTCGGGGCTGGTGAATGGCGCAGCGGGTTTCAAGAGTTGTGGCCGCGCGGGTTGAACAGGTAGCCCTCGCCGCGCACGGTGCGAATGTAGGCGGGCGAGCCGGGCTCGTCTTCGATCTTGCGGCGCAAACGGGTCACACGGTTGTCAATGCTGCGGTCAAACGGGTCTCGGTCATAGCCGCGCAGCAGGTCGACCAGTGTGTCGCGCGACAGCACCCGGTTGGGGCGCGCCACCAGCGCGGCCAGCAGGTCAAATTCGGCCCCCGTGAGGGTGATCTCCAGACCATCTTTGAGCAAGCGGTGCCCCAGGGTGTCGAGTTGAAACGGACCAAACTGGGGCATCGCGGGGTCAGGCGTGGCCTCGGTGGTGTCAGGGGTGCTGGCATGGCCGCGGCGCAGCAGCGCGCGCAGGCGCGCCAGCAACTCGCGCGGGCCAAACGGCTTGGCAAGGTAATCGTCGGCACCCACTTCCAGGCCGATCACGCGGTCAAGCTCCTCGCCGCGTGCGGACAGCATCAGAATCGGTACATCTGATTTGGCGCGCAGCGCGCGGGTCAGCGCCAGACCATCTTCGCCAGGCAGCATCAGATCGAGCACGATGGCGTCCGGCATGCCAGAGGCCAGCGCCGCCCACATGGCAACACCATCACCCGCGCTGGTCACCGTCATGCCATTGGCACCCAGGTAGCTGCCCAGCAGCTCGCGCAGGTCGGGGTCGTCGTCAATAACGAGGATATGGGGGCGGTGGGTGTGTTCATGGCGGTTTGTCAATGCAGTTTACGGCACTGCGCCCTGCTTTTTGACAGGTCTGACACCCGGCGATACCCTTGGTGACAAACCGATACACAAGGCCGCCAGCCTGACATCCGGCAGCGACAACCGCGTCAGACCATACACCTACCCGAAAACAACACCATGAAAGTTCTTACCTTCTTCCTGCTGCTCAGTGCCACCACGTTGGTGGGGGCGCACACCCCGCCCAGAGGTGCTGAGGCTTCGGCCGACCGGCCCCTGAACCTGTCGGCACGCAAGTCTGCGGCACCGGTCACCGATGCCACGGTGATTTTAATCAACCCGCAGGCCGGCACTGCAGAGGCACTGCCCTATGGCGCTGGTTTTGAAAACCGGCAACAGGGCAGTACCGCTGGCAACGGCAACGGCAACGACAACGGCAATGGCAATGGCAGCGGCAGCAGTGGCGGCTCAGGAAGTGGCGGAAGTTCTGGCAATGGCGGTGGTGGTCGGGGCGGCTCAGGCCGCGGGCGTTAGTTATGTTCAAACTTCTGGAGAATCATTATGAAAACATCTTCCATCTATCTGGTTGCCTTGACCGCTGCACTGACCCTGGGTAGCGCGGCCTATGCTGCTGGCGCGGGCCATGGTAACGGTGGTATGTCAGGCGCTGGTACGGGTACGAGTGCAGGAGGTACGAGTGCAGGAGCCGGGGGCAGTGCGGGTTCCGGTGCGCAATCCCGCGCTGGTAACCCTGGTGTGGGCACCGCGACCCGCACCCAGGACCAGACCTTGACCCAGTCCAAAGATCAAATCCGACAGCGCCTGCAGACCCCCAGCGCCGACACGGACCCGGGCACCGGTGCAGGTGCAGCAGTTGGCGCGGGTGTTGCTGGCCCCAAGGGCATTCACACCCCGGGCACCGGGCTGACCACGACGACCACCGACCCAGCGCCCCAATAGCACCGCCATCCGGCATACACGCTCAAATTGGCTGCCTGAACTGTTTGAGCGGTATCCGCGTGCTGAGCATGCCCATCTTTACAAGAAGTTGCAGAACTTGATGGCACTTGGGTGGTCCAATCCAGGGTACTTTGAGAAAGGTTTCATCATGAAACAACTGGTTCTTGTCGCCGCGATTGCAGCCGCCAGCAGCACCGGTTTTGCCCAGGAAGTGGGCCGTGTCCTGTCTTCCACACCCATCATCCAGCAAGTGGGCGTGCCGCGTCAGGTATGCACCACCGACCAGGTGGCCGTAGTGCAACCCAAATCGGGCGCGGGCGCTGCTCTAGGTGCGATCGCGGGCGGTGCCATCGGCAATGCCGCCGGGCATGGCGCGGGGCAGGCGGCAGCCACCATGCTGGGCATCATCGGCGGCGCGGTGGTGGGGGACAGCATCGAAGGTTCGGGCAACACGCAATTGCAAGATGTTCAGCGGTGTGCCACCCAGACGTTTTATGAAAACCGTACCGTGGCCTACAACGTGGTGTATGAGTACGCAGGTAAACAATTCACCGTGCAAATGCCGCAAGACCCCGGGCCAACGCTGCAGTTGCAGGTGACACCGGTGGGCTCGATGCCAGCCGCACCCAACCTGACGGTGCAGGTGCAAAACTATGACGTGCAGCCCGCACAGGTCATCGTGACCCAGCCCGCGTATCCGGTGTACTACCCGGAGCCTTATTACCCGCCGGTGTCTTTGAGCCTGGGCTTGGGCTATTGGGGTGGCTACTACGGTCACGGCCATGGACGCGGACACTGGCGGTAAGTTTGTAGAAAAAATTGACCTGTAGCCCTTTATTTATAAGCGTCAGACGCTATTGTTTATGCAGTGCATGATGCGTCAATACGTCAGGATGAAGCGGGCGTTTTGGGTGCCGGTTCGGGCACACGCCAGCGCATCAGCGCCACCTTCAGCGCGTCGTTGACGAGCAGACACGCCACCAGCGCATAGCCCAGGATGGTCAGCATCTGCATCGCTGGCAACGGGGCCAGATCGGACAGCCCGACCCGTGTCAGGCCGGTGCCCACCAGCAGTTCCAGCAGCAGCGCCGCCGTCAGCGCTTGGCTCGGTCGGGTGGCCCAGAACCGGTGTCGCTCACGCGCCGAGACGATGGAAAACACGGCAAAGTACATCAGGATCAGAAAGCTGAAGCTGTACAGCGCAGGCGCGCTCCCCGCCAGGCCAAAACGCGACCAGCTCCACCACAAGGCCAGCAGCGACTCAGCCACCATGGCCAGGCCCAGCACCACCGAGACGCCGATGTAGCCGCCAATGGCCCAGGTTTCGGGTTTGGCGGACGGACGAACGTGGTCGGTGGCCAGGGTGATCTTGGCAAAGTCGGTCATGAACACCAGCAACAGCATGGCAAAGGCCGAGACCACAAACTGCCCGGTCACCACAAAAGCAATCGCCACAAAGCCTGCTTTGAGGATGGTGCGGCTGATCTTGTTGATGACCCAGGTCAGGATGCGCTGGTAAATGCTGCGCCCCTGCTGCACCAGGGCGATGATATTGATCAGCCCGGGCTCGGTCAGCACCACGCTGGCCGCGCCTTTCGCTACGTCGGTGGCCGAACTCACCGCAATGCCAACCTCCGCCTGGCGCAGTGCCGGGGCATCGTTGACCCCATCGCCGGTCATGCCGGTGACATGGCCGCTGGCCTGCAAATGCTGCACCACGGCGAATTTGTCTTGCGGATAAACCTCGGCATACCCATCCACCCCGGCCAACAGGTCACGCGTGGCGTTGCTGCTCTGCGCGCTGGCGGCCGTCAGCGTCGATACCGGCTGGATATTGGACAGCCCCACGCCGCGCGCAGTTTCTTGCGCCACCGGCAGCGCGTCCCCGGTGAGCATCTTCACCGCCACGCCCAGCCCTTGCAATTCGGCAATGAGCTGTTTGGCATCTGGCCTTGGCGGGTCAAACAGCGTCACCAGGCCAATCAATACCAGCGCGTCTGTGGTTGGCCCCCGCGCCACAGCCAGTGTGCGGTAGCCTTTGGCCGCAGCGGCGCTGGCCTGGGCTTCCAGTTTGGCGATGGCATCGGGTGCCAAGGCGCAGGCCTCGGCCAGGGTGTGCAGCGCGCCTTTCATCACCCGGACCTGCTGCCCGGCCTGATCAATTACCGCCTGGGTGCAGCGGGTTTTGGCATCGAACGGGGTAAACGACACGACGCGGGTGGCCGGGGTGTTGTCAAAAACATGCCTGTCCTTCGCCTGCGCCAGAAAAGCCAAGTCGATCGGGTCCTGGTTGGCTTCCTGCGAGGCCTGGGCACCGGCGACCAGCACCTCGGCTTCGGTGGCACCGCCCAGCGGTTGCACGCCGGTGACGCTCAACCGGTTCAGGGTGATGGTGCCGGTTTTGTCCACACACAACACGTCCATGGTGGCCGCGTCTTCGGTGGCGCTCAGGCGCGTGACCAGCACACCACGCCGTGCCAACTCTTTCGAGCCGACAGCCATGCTGACGGTGAACATGACCGGCAGGGCCACCGGCACCGCGCTCATCAGCAGCACCAGCAACAGCGGCACCATCTCCAGCAGCGGCACACCGCGCGCCATCGACAGCCCGGCCACTCCCACCAGCAGCGCACCAACGATGGCAAAGAGCCAACGCACCAGCTTGGCCACCACCGCTTCAATGTGCAGCTTGGGGCGTGCGGACTGCACCAGCTCAGTGGTTTTGCCAAAGTAGGTTTGCGCGCCGGTCAGCAACACCACGGCAGTGCCTTCGCCCTGGCGCATCACCGACCCCGACGACAGTACCTGCCCGGTGGTTTTGTCGGCATCACCCGACTCGCCGGTCAGCGCCGACTCATCGACACGCACTGCGCCTGAGAGCAGCTTCACGTCGGCCGGGATCAGGTCGCCGGTGCGGATGCGGATGATGTCGCCGGGCACCAGTTCCCGCGCAGGCACCACTTGCCAATGCGCTACGCGCAACACCCGCACACTCACCTGCAGGCGCTTGCGCAGCGTTTGCACCACCCCGGCCGCGCGCTGTTCCTGTACAAAACCCAGCACCGCGTTGATCACCAGCAAGGCCGCCACCACCGCCAGATCGGCGTATTTGTGCAGAAAAGCTGACAGCACGATGATCAGCTCCAGCATCCACGCCGAGATGCCCCAGAACTTGCCCAGAAATTGCCGCCACGGGTGCGTGACCTCCAAGGCCACTTCGTTGTAGTCATGATTCTGGCGCAGCGCGGCCACCTGCGCATCGGTGAGCCCGGTCTCAGGGTTGACCTGCAACCGCGTTAGCGTCTCGGGCACCGAAGCGGTGGCGATGCCGGGTGCGGTGGCCACGGGCGCAGGTGACGAGGTTTTCGCAGTGGGTTCGTTGGCAGGCATGGGTACTCTCCTGGTGGGATTATTCTGCTTCAAAGGCCGCTGATCTGGGTGTTGCCGCACAGAGGACGGGTGTCAACGCGCCCACAGTACAAGACTCTCAACCACTCATGAAGGATGCGCTATGTTGCGAAGCATGTCAGACCTCAAGGGCTACACCATTGGTGCCACCGATGGCGAAATTGGCCACGTCACCGATTTTCTCTTTGACGATTTGCGATGGACCATCCGCTACCTGGTGGTGGAAACCGGTTCATGGCTGATGAGCCGCAAAGTGCTGATCTCACCGTTTTCGCTGTTGCAGGCGGACTGGGAGCACAAACGCCTGCCGGTGCGCATCACCCGCGAGGCGGTTAAAAACAGCCCGGACATTGATACCAACAAACCCGTGTCGCGCCAGCATGAGGTGCAGTATGCCGACTACTATGGCTATCCCTACTACTGGGGTGGTGATGGTTTGTGGGGAGACAGCTTGTATTACCCGGTAATGGCATCGCCGCCGGGCTTGGGTCCTGAGGCTCTGGCGCAGGTCAGAACCGAGGTTGCCGGGGTGTATGCCCGCGCCGAGCGCACCCTGCATCAAAACGATGATCCGCACCTGCGCAGTTGTCAGGCGGTCATTGGCTACCACCTGGAGGCGAGCGACGGCGATATTGGCCACGTAAAGAGCATGCTGGTGGAAGAAGATACCTGGGCCATCCGCTACCTGGTGCTCGATACCAGCAACTGGTGGCTGGGCCATCAGTTGCTGATTCCGCCGGACTGGGTCAGTGACATCCGCTGGAACGATTCCAGGGTGAGCGTCAATCTCACCCGCCAGGCCATTCAGGAAAGCCCACGGTTTGACTCGTCGTCCGAACTCAACCGACAGCAGGAGCTGGACTTGTACCGCCACTATGAGCGCCCCAACTATTGGGAGCAGGAGCGTGTGCGTCGGCCAGAGATCCTGTAGACCGCGCTGCGGTGGTGGGGTTGCCAGCGTGTAGCGCCCGAGAGTTTTATATGTGAAATTGGCTTTTAGCCCTTACAGCGTAATGGTTGGTAGCTATCTTTAGCATAGTTATTTTTGAAGTGCTTCGTCCAGCACCTCAATCCAGTGCTGCACTGGCGTGGCCGTGCCGCTTTGCAAATGGGTGATGCAACCGATGTTGGCTGAGACAATCTGGTCGGGCTTGCCGCTCTCAAAGGTCGCGTTCAGGTGGCCGAGCTTGCGGTCACGCAGCTGGTAGGCAATCTGCGGGTTGAGCACGCTGTAGGTGCCTGCGGAGCCGCAGCACAGGTGGGGTTCGCAGCCGGTGATCTTCAGGTTGAAGCCCAGTTCAACCATGTATTTGTCCACCCCGCCTTTCAACTGCTGACCGTGTTGCAGCGAGCAAGGCGGGTGCCAGGCAATCTTGTTGGCGCGGGCCTTGACGCGATCACGCAGCTTCTCGCTAAGTTCTGGCAGCCATTCGCTGATGTCACAGGTGAGCTCGCTGACGCGTTGGGCTTTGGCCGCGTAGGCCGGGTCGTCGCGCATGATGTGACCGTAGTCCTTGACGGTGGAACCGCAGCCCGAGGCGTTCATCACAATGCCTTCCACGCCCGGTTTGCCTGCCGTGCCCTCGATGTACGGCCACCAGGCGTCAATGTTGGCGCGCATCTCGGCTTTGCCGCCGTCATGGTCGTTCAGGTGGTATTTGACCGCGCCGCAGCAACCCGCCTTGGGGGCGATCACGGTCTGGATGCCAGCAGCGTCGAGCACGCGCGCGGTGGCGCTGTTGATGTTGGGGCTCATCGCGGGTTGCACACAACCGGCCAGCATCAGCACCTGACGGGTGTGCTGGCGCGCGGGCCAGCTACCAGCGCTTTGTCTGGTCGGAACTTTGGCTTGCAGGCTGCCGGGCAGCAAGCCGCGCGCCAGTTGGCCCAGCGCCATCGCGGGTGCAAACATCGGCGACGGCAGGCCTTCTTTGAGTGCCCAGCGCAGCGCCTTTTCACCGTTGGGGCGCGGCACCTGGTCATCAACCAGCTTGCGGCCGATGTCGAGCAGATGGCCGTATTGCACGCCGCTGGGGCAGGTGGTTTCGCAGTTGCGGCAGGTCAGGCAGCGGTCCAGGTGTTGCTGGGTTTTGCGCGTGGGCGTCACGCCTTCCAGCACCTGTTTCATCAGGTAGATGCGCCCGCGTGGGCCGTCCAGCTCGTCGCCGAGCAACTGGTAGGTGGGGCAGGTGGCGGTGCAAAAGCCGCAGTGCACGCAGTTGCGCAAAATGGCTTCGGCGGTGCGGCCGTCAGGCGTGCCTTGGTATTGGGGGGCGAGTTGGGTCTGCATGAAAAAAGAGGACTCAGAGCGACGGGATCATGCGTCCGGGGTTGAAGATGTGCGCCGGGTCAAACTCGGCTTTGAGGCGTGCATGGATCTGGTTCAGGGGTGACTCTATAGGCTCAAATCGGCTTGTAGCCCTTGTATCACCTGCGCTGGCAGCTCTGAAAAGCGTAGTGAATCCATCCACTGCCTGGGTCAGGTCACGCAACTTGGAGAGCGACGACTCGGGCGCCCAGACCCAGCGCAGGCCGCCGTGCCATTCCACCAGTTGCGGCCACGGCAGATTCAACGCCGGGGCGGTTTGCGGCACGCTCAAGCGCCACAGCGCCTCGCCCGGATGATCGGCAGCGTTGAAAAACGGCAGGGTCTGGTCGCGGCAGGCTTGCCAGCCGGGCCCAGCCTGGGCGTTGTCCATGGTGTCGCCCGGCAGCTCTTGCGTCATTTTGGTGATGGCTGAATTCACTGCCGCCGCCGCGCCGCGCAGGCGCACGTAGAGCTGGCCCGCCTCGCCCAGCGGTGCGTCACCCTGCACCCAGCAACTGGCATTGAGCGGCAGCGGTTGGGCGCCCCATTCATTGAGCTGGTCCAGCGCATGGGCTTGGTCAATCTCGAACACCAGCGTTGCTTCAAGAGGCATCACCGGCAATACTTTGAGCGATACCTCGGTCAGCACGCCGAGGATGCCCAGGCTGCCCACGGTGAGCCGCGTCACGTCATAACCGGCCACGTTTTTCATCACCTGGCCGCCAAAGGTCAGGTGCTCGGCGCGGCCGTTGATGAGCTGCACGCCCAGCACATAGTCGCGCACACCTCCCACGCTGGCACGCGCCGGGCCGCTCAAACCGGCGGCTACCATGCCGCCCACGGTGCCACGCCCGTCAAAGCGCGGCGGCTCAAACGCCAGGCACTGGCCTTCTTCGGCCAGCGCAGCCTCCAGCTCTGCCAGTGGTGTGCCGGCGCGCGCGGTGATGACGAGCTCGGTGGGTTCATAGGTGACGATGCCGCTGTGCGAGATGGTGTCGAGCAGGTCACCTTCCGGAGATTCGCCGTAAAAGTCCTTGCTGCCGTGGCCACGGATGCGCAGGGGTGTTTTGGCAGCGGCAGCGGCGCGAATGGGGTCGATCAATGCTTGCAGGGAGTCGGTCATGGCAGTCTGGGCTGAAAAAGATGGGCAATGTTAGGGCCAGCGCAGCCTGAGTGACCTGAATTTTTTGAAATCACCCTGTTCGCAAATTTGCGCGACGCGACAGGTACCGCGTCCGCCAGGCAGGTGATGTTGCCATGTCAAACGCCGCAGGCCTGGGTGGCGTGCGGCGTTGCCCAGGCGCTTGAAGGCAGTCAGTTGGTGTCTTGCAAAGGCGCGGGACGCCACTTGGCGAGGTGGTTTTCGATGATTGTCATGGCGTATTCAGCCGCCAGTGCCACCACCATGATGATGACGATGGCAGCGTACATGCCCGCCGAGTCAAACGAGCCTTTGGCAATGTTGATCAGCAGACCGATGCCATGGCGCGCGCCGACAAATTCGCCAACGATGGCTCCGACGATGGCAAACCCAAAGCTCACATGCAGCGAGGCAAAGATCCAGCTCATGGCCGAAGGGATGACCACGGCGCGTGTCAGTTGCCAGTCTTTCGCGCCCAGAATCTGCGCGTTGGCCAGCAGGTTGCGGTCCGCTTCACGCACGCCCTGAAAGGCGTTGGAAAACACCACAAAAAACACCATCACAAACGACAGCGCCACCTTGGAAGTCAGCCCCAGACCAAAAATCATGATGAAAATCGGGGCGAGCACCACCCGAGGCACCGAGTTGATGACCTTGATGTAGATCGAAAACACATCCGACAGCATGCGGTTACGTCCCAGCGCAATACCCGCCACGATACCGGCGATCGATCCGGTAAAAAAGCCCAGCAGCGATTCCTCCATGGTCACCCAGAGGTGAAACCACAGTGGCCCCTCAGACGTGCCTTCGGTGGTCCATTCCCACAGTCTGTCGATGATGGTGGTGGGCTTGGAGTAGAAAAACTCATCGATCAGTTTGGCGCGGCTCAGCAGCTCCCAACCGCCCAGAAAGACGATCAGGATGGCATAGCGCCAGAAATACACAGCCAAGTTGCGTTTGCGGGCGGCCAGCGCGGCGGCAGCCTCGATTTCTGCGTCCGAGGTGCCGGGCTGAAAGACGATGGGCGCGGCAAGGGTGGTATCGGTCATGAGTTTTTCCTTCAGGCAACCCGCGCTTCATCGCGCGCGGCACCCCGTTGAACTTCATCGCGCAGGTCTTCCCAGATGGTGTGGGCAATGTCGATGAACGATTTTTCGTAGCGAATTTCGCTGACGATGCGTGGACGTGGCAGCTCAATGGGGTAAACCGACTTGACCGTGGCGGGCCCGGCGGTCAGAACATAGACCTTGTCGGCCAGGGCAATGGCTTCTTCCAGGTCGTGCGTGACAAACACCACCGAGGCGCCGGATTGCGACCACAGGCGCAGCAGCTCTTCGTGCATCAACACGCGGGTTTGCACGTCCAGTGCTGAAAACGGCTCGTCCATCAGCAGGATTTCGGGTTTGTTGATGAAGGTTTGCGCCAGTGACACGCGCTTGCGCATACCCCCCGAGAGCTGGTGCGGGTATTTGGACTCATGCTCGCTCAGGTTCACCCGCGCCAGCCACTGGCGCGCGCTGGCATAAGCCTGGCTCTCGGACACGCCGCGAAACAGCGGCCCGGCCACCACGTTGTCGATCACGCTGCGCCACGGAAACAGTGCGTCGGTCTGAAACACAAAACCAATGCGCGGGTCGATGCCGTTGACCGGCCCGCCCATCACCCGTACCTCACCGCTGGACGGCTTGGCCAGGCCGGTGACAAGGTTCAGCGTGGTGGATTTGCCGCAGCCGGTGGGGCCGACCACGGCGACGAACTCGCCGCGCGCTACCGACATGTTGAAGTCGCGTAGCGCGGTCATGGATTTGCCGTCAGGCGTCAAAAACCGTCGGCTGACGTTGATCAGCTCGATCGCCGGGCTGGACGAGGCACTCATTTGACGCTTTTGACGAATTCAGTGGTGTAGGTCTTGCTCAGGTCAACCGTTTTGCCTTTGACGTTCTTGGAGAAACCTGACAACACCGCCAGCACCGTCTCGGGGCCACCGGCGGGCATCACGCCGTCCGGGGTGAACATGCCTTTGCCGGCATCAAGTGCCTTGACATAGCTCTCTTTGTCACCCGCATAAAAGTCTTTCGGCATCTTCTCGGCGATCTCGGCACCACTGTGGGTGGCGATGAATTTCAGCGTTTTGACAAAGGCGTTGGCCAGCTTTTGCACGACGGGTTTGTTTTTCTGAACCCAATCGGTGGACATATACAGCGATGCCGCCGGATAGGTGCCGCCCAGCGCCTGTTTGGTTTGGTCGATGCTGCGCATATCGATGAGCACGCGGGCCTCGCCGGTTTTCAGCAGGCGTGAAATGGTCGGCTCGGTAGTCATGCCGGCCTGGATCTTGTCCTGCTGCATGGCCGCAATGAAGGTGGTGCCAGCGCCTACCGGCAGCGTGCTGAACTCGCCCAGCGGCACACCGGACTTGACCATCAGGTATTGCGTGAGGAAATTGGTCGATGACCCCAGGCCGGTCACGCCCAGACTCTTGCCACGCAGGTCGGCCATGGATTTGATCTCCGGGTGTTTGGTCGATACCAGTTCGACTTCACCCGGGGCCTGGCTGAACTGCACGATTGACTCGACGTACTTGCCCTTGGTCTGCAGATCGACGCAGTGGTCGTAAAAGCCCACCACACCTTGAACGGCACCGGCAAGCATTTCGTTTTCAGCATCGACACCTGCGGCTTCATTGAGCAGTTCCACCTCCAGCCCCTCGGCCTTGAAGTAGCCCAGACCTTCGGCCAGTTTGGCGGGCAGGTAAATCTGCTTTTCATAGCCACCGACCATGATGGAGACCTTGTCGGCAGCCAGGGCGGTGCCTGTGCTGAGTAGCGTGGCGGCGAGCGCAACAGCGGTCAGGGCGGCGTGGGCGAGTGGTTTGGATGTCATGGTGTTTCCTCTTGGTTGATGCGTCTTGTTTGCTAAGGGGCGATGCGCCATGGACAGGTCTGCGGACACATCGGCTGCGGTGGAGCTTACAAAGGTGCAGCTTTCGATTGGCTTTCAGTAGGCCAAACCTAGGGAAAGTACGGGGGGCCAGAGCCACGCAAGCGCAGTGCAGGTTGCACAATCGACGTTCATTGGATGCCGGAGCAACCCTTTCATGCGAATCCTGCTGGTGGAAGACAACCAAACCCTGGCCGATTGGCTTGGGCGCACCCTGCGTAAAGAGGCCTACACCGTGGACTGGCTCGACAACGGGGCAGACGCCGACTTTGCCCTGCGTAGCGAGCGCTACAACCTGGTGATTCTGGACCTGGCATTGCCAAGGCTAGATGGAAAAGAGGTGCTCAAGCGCTTGCGTGCGCGTCATGACAGCACGCCAGTGATGATCCTGACCGCTAACAACTCCATGCACAGCCGGGTCAGCGAACTGGACCAAGGTGCTGACGACTACATGGTCAAGCCGTTCGACGTGCAGGAACTGGAGGCGCGTATCCGGGTGCTGTTGCGGCGTGCCTCGAACGTCTCCAACCCGCTGGTGAGCTGCGGCGACCTGTGCTTCAACAGCAACACCAAGGCGTTCGCGCTGGCGGGCGAGCCCTTGCCGTTGACGCCGCGCGAGCGCGCTGTGCTGGAGCTGTTGATTCTTAAAATTGGTAGCACGGTGCCTAAGCAGATATTGGCCCAGAGCCTGTTCTCAATGGATAACGATGTGTCGCCCGACGCGATTGAAATCTACGTGCATCGGCTGCGCAAAAAGCTCGAAAAAAGCACTGCCAGCATCGTCACATTGCGCGGCTTGGGCTATCTGCTGCGCGAGGAGACGCCCGATGCATGAGGGCACTGGTCATGCGTAGCCTGCGCGCCCGGCTGCTGGCTTGGGTGCTATTGCCCCTGGCTTGCACGGTGGCGGTGGCTGCCTGGCTGAGTTACCAGCGTGCCGTTGAGACAGCCACCGTGGTCCAGGACCGCCTGTTGCTGGGCTCGGCGCGCAGCATTGCCGAGCAGATCCGATTTGAAGACGGCTCATTCGTGCACCAGATCCCACCTGCAGCACTGGAGTTGTTCCAGTCCACTCAGCCTGATCACATTTTCTACCGTGTGACCACAGGTGCTGGCCGCTTGCTGGCGGGCTATACGGATTTGCACAAACCCGCACCGTCGGTTCCCACACATGACCCGTATTTTTTCAATTCAGTCATGCGCGCCAGTCCGGTGCGGGTGGTTGCCTTGTTTCAGCCCGTTGTGGGCGCCCCCAACGCCAGGCCTGTCATGGTGCAGGTGGCGCAGACGCTGGTGGGTCGTCAGCAGATGGTCAACGACCTGTGGATGCACGCTGTGCTGGAGCAGCTTTTGCTCTTGCTGCTGGCGGGCGCGCTGATTTTGTTCGGCCTGAACCGGGGGCTCAAACCCTTGTTGCAACTGCGCGATGACGTCAATGCCCGTGTACCCGGCACGCTGACACCCATGAGCACCGAGGCCATGCCGGCTGAACTGGTGCCATTGGTGGCTTCACTCAATGACTACATCCGTCGTCTGGAGGCGCACGCCGGCGCGCAAAGCATCTTTATCCAGAACGCCGCCCATCAGTTGCGCACGCCATTTGCGTTGCTCAATACCCAGCTGAGTTACGCGGTGCGGGCCAGTGCCGAGGCGGACCGCGCCGAGTCGGTGGGTGCGGCTTTCCATACGCTGCAGCAGGCCATTCGCCTGATCAACCAGTTGCTGACACTGTCGATGGCGGAGTCGCTTGGCGCAGACACAGGCAATGGCGCGGATGCAGACATCAATCTCGACAGTCTGGTTCAGGAAATTTTTGAGAGCCTGGTAGCCAAGGCTCAGTGCAAAGCGATCAACCTCGGGTTTGACAAGCCCACCGAGGCGCCCGCGTTGCGTGTCAATCCCTGGGTGGTGAAGGAAATCATCCTGAATCTGGTGGACAACGCCATTCGCTACACCCCATGCGGTGGGTCGGTGACGGTGTGCCTGGAGGTGGCGGATGGTGAAACCACGTTGGTCGTCGAAGACAACGGGGTGGGCATTGCCCCGCAGTATCGTGAAAAGGTGTTCGAGCGTTTTTACCGCATTCACAACACGGATTCGAATGGTAGCGGCCTCGGGCTGGCGATTGTTCATGAACTGGCAACACGCATCGGTGCCCGGGTCAGGTTGGCAGATACCGCCAGCGGCAATGGTCTGGCGGTGCGGGTGACGTTCGCGCGAGCCGTATGACCGCATGCCTGAAAAACTTGGTCATGCATCCGCTTTACAAAGATTCTGTAAAGATACGTAAATAGACGGGGGTTTTGCCTTTTTCAATGGATTTAAAAAAACTGGTGCCGATATCCAATGGACACCTCCAACTTCAACAAAGGGTCCACCATGAGCATCAGCAGCATTTCTTCTTCTCTTTATGTTGCGCCGTCAGCGTTGACACAAAGCGCTCAAACATCACAGGTCAGCGGCGCTTCCGACCCGGATGGCGACGGTGACGGCGGGGCACCCAGATCGCACAAGTCCCGCGGTGCGGGCGGTCAAATGCAGAACGCGTTGATGCAGGCATTGCAGAGTCTGGGCCTTTCCATCCCGCAGCAAGCTGCCGCCACGACGGCCACAACCGCGACCGCGTCGAGCAGCCAGACCAGCACAGGCACTGACAGTGACGGCGACAACGATGGTTCAACATCTTCCACCAGCAGCGTCAAGAAAGACATGCGCCAATTCATGCATGCGCTGTTTCAAGCCGTGAAGTCAGAAACTGCGTCTAATAACTCGAGTACGTCAACCACTGGAGCAACGTCAGCCGATCCGAAGTCCAACTTCGCCGCCGGCCTGTCGGCCTTGATTTCACAGGTGAGCAATGGCTCGGCGCCGACTGACCTGCAAAGCGCGTTTGCCAAAGTCGCTGCAGATTTGCAGCCGACCACGGCTACTTCTGCCAGCACCGGTTCGACCAGTTCAGGCGCGACGGCATCCACACCGCAAGCGACTTTGCAGGCTCTGCTCACGCAATTGCAGCAAAACCTGGGTTACGGCGCGACCAGCAGCACGGCGGCTGTCGGCAACTTTCTCAGCACCCAGGCCTGATTTTGGCGGTGCCGGTGCCCGGCGCATCGTGAAAAAAGTTCACTGGCAGCCCCGCCACCTCCACGCGTATCGACAGTACCGTGCCTGATAGAGGGTAGGCCACCTGCTCGGCCGTACTGCGGTGCAGACCGGCGCTGGTGACATACAGGGTTTTCAAGTCTTCGCCGCCCAGGCACACCATGGTCGGGCACAGCAGCGGGGTGGGCATGGTGGCCAGCAGCGTGCCGTCGGGTGCAAACTGGCACACACGCTGGCCCTCGTACATGGCGACCCAGTAGTTGCCCTGCACATCAACTGTCGCGCCATCCGGGCGACCGCCGTAGCCCGCATGCAGCGGCTGCCAGCCTGCGGGCTTGGCGGGTACTTCGATAAAAGGGCGCTGCTGCGCCATGTTTGCCGTGGTGGCATCAAAGTCCCAGGCCCAGACGGTGTGGCTGCTTGAGTCGCCCCAGTACAGCGTGCGGTCGTCGGCGCTGAAGGCCAGGCCGTTGGCGGTGGTCTTGTCCCATGACGGGGCGACCTTGCAGTCTACGCGCGGCTGGCCTGGCCCACGGGCATCCACGCAGTACAGCGCGGCGTTTTTCAGTTGCCGGGTTTCATCCATGGTGCCGACCCAGAAGCGGCCCTGCGTGTCGCACTTGCCGTCATTGGCGCGTGTGTTGGCGGGGTTGATGTCAAGTCTTGCAATCTGCTGCAGCGGTCCACCCCAGGTGTCCGCGCGGAAAATGCCGTCGCGCAGGGCGAGCACCAGGCCACCAGCGCTGGCCGGGGCGATGCAGCCGGGCTCGGTGGGCAGGTCCCAGGTCTCGACGCTGCCCATGTAGACATTGGCGCGCAGCACCTGCTTGCCGGGAATATCGACCCAGTACAGCATCTGCTCCTGCGGATGCCAGAAGGGTGATTCGCCCAGGTAGCAGCGGTGAGGCGAGACGGTTTGCCAAAGTGCTTCGGCGGGGGCAGCGGTGGTATTCATGATTTTCTCGGCGGTCAGGACACAGCTGGACATTGTGCCCATCTGCCGAGCGGCCAGCTTACATCGCTGGAAAATGGCGCTAAGTTATCAGTCAAATTGGCATCCAGCCCTTTTTCAGAAAGGGCAGACAGCTATGAATTCAGAAGCTATTGTGAACCACTGTCATGGCCCACACAAAAAAAACCCACCGGAGCCGCCAAGCCCCGGTGGGTGAACTCTCAAGGAAACAAAGCCCTGAAACAGGTTGCAGGCAGTGTGCCCGCAACCCTCTCCCTAATTACCTGCCGTAGGCAGTTTCGCCGTGTGATGTGATGTCCAGACCTTCGCGTTCGGCTTCTTCCGAGACGCGCAGACCGATGGTCATATCCACAATCTTGTAGGCCACGAAAGACACAACACCTGACCAGACGATGGTGATCAACACAGCCTTGGCCTGAATCCAGACCTGAGCGGCGATGGAGTAGGCATCCGGTGTGGTCATGGTCATGGTCACGAGGTCAGCAACGGTGCTGGGGCCACCCAGATTGGGCGAGTTGAACACGCCCGTCAACAGCGCGCCCAGGATACCGCCCACGCCGTGCACACCAAACACGTCCAGTGTGTCGTCGGCACCGAGGATCTTCTTCAGACCGGTCACACCCCACAGGCAGGCAAAGCCGGCCACGGAACCAATCACCAGCGCACCGCCGATGCCGACGTTGCCGCAAGCGGGAGTGATGGCCACCAAACCGGCTACGGCACCAGAGGCTGCACCCAGCATGGAGGCTTTGCCCTTGTGCAGCGCTTCACCGATGGACCAGGTCAGCACGGCAGCAGCCGTGGCAAAGAAGGTGTTGATGAAGGCCAGGGCTGCAGTGCCATTGGCTTCCAGTGCGGAACCGGCGTTGAAGCCGAACCAGCCTACCCACAGCAGGGCGGAGCCCACCATCGTCAGCGTCAGGCTGTGAGGAGCCATGGATTCCTTGCCGTAGCCAATGCGTGGCCCGATCATGTAGGCGCCGACCAGACCTGCCACAGCGGCGTTGATGTGCACCACGGTACCGCCGGCGAAGTCCAGCGCCCCCATCTGCCAGACGAAACCAGCCTTGGCATTCATCGCATCAACCACGCCTGCGGCGCTGTAGGCATCTGGGCCCATCCAGAACCACACCATGTGGGCAATCGGCGCGTAGCTGAAAGTGAACCAGATGGCGCAGAACGCCAGCACGGCGGAGAATTTGATGCGCTCGGCGAACGAACCCACGATCAGTGTGCAGGTGATGCCGGCAAAAGTCGCCTGGAAGGCAGCAAAGACGAGTTCGGGAATGACCACGCCCTTGCTGAAAGTGGCACCGTTGGCAAAGGTTCCGGCAACGTTGTCCCAGATGCCCTTCATGAACAGCCGGTCAAAGCCGCCGATGAAGGCGTTACCCTCGGTGAACGCCAGGCTGTAGCCGTAAATGGCCCACAGCACCACGATCATCGAGAAGGTCACCATCACCTGCATCAGCACTGACAGCATGTTCTTGCTGCGGACCAAGCCGCCATAGAACAGCGCCAGGCCCGGGATGGTCATCAGGATGACCAGCACGGTGGACACCATCATCCAGGCGGTATCGCCCTTGTTGGGCACCGGCGCGGGTGCGGCTGCCGCTGCGGGAGCAGATGCGGCTGCGGCAGGTGCAGCCGCTGCAGCAGCAACGGCAGATGCATCGGGGGCCGGTGCCGCAACTGTTGCTGCTGCGTCAGTTGCAGCGGACGCTGCGGCTGCCGCAGGTGCGGCTTCGGAGGCGGCCGGTGCCTGTGCCATGGCGACAGCGCCACCCAGCAACAGGCTCATTCCCAACGCAAGGGATGCTAGTAGTTTTTTCATGTTGTAGATCTCGTGTGAATTGAGAGTTGGGCGTCAGAGCGCTTCCTTGCCGGTCTCGCCGGTGCGGATGCGGATCACTTGTTCGACGGATGTGACAAAAATCTTGCCGTCGCCAATCTTGCCGGTGCGTGCCGCACTTTCGATGGCTTCAATGACCTGGTCGAGCATCTCGTCGGCCACGGCGGCCTCGACCTTGACCTTGGGCAGGAAGTCCACCACATACTCTGCACCCCGATAGAGTTCAGTGTGGCCTTTTTGACGACCGAAGCCTTTGACTTCGGTAACGGTGATGCCCTGCACGCCGATGCCAGAGAGCGCTTCGCGCACCTCATCGAGCTTGAAGGGTTTAACAATCGCGGTGACAAGTTTCATGGGTTCTCCTTGGCTTGGAAAGAGTGGGTCACACTCGGCGGGTTCAGTGTCATTGGCCTCTCCAACAAGTGGGTTGACAAGCTTGTGAAGCAGGGTTCGTGCCAAGCCCCTTTTTTGGCCAGCGTCAGGCAGCGTAAATCCGTGCGAGTCCTGTGGGTTAAGATATCTGTATAAATAACCAGTAAGCACCAAAAAAGTGCACATTGTTGAATCGCCGCTTGTCCGTTGCGCACCTTTTTAGCGAGGATGTCTCATGAGTCTGTCTTTGGTGCAAAGTCGAGCCCTGCTGGGGCTGGATGCGGCGGCTGTCACCGTCGAAGTCCACCTGGCCAATGGTCTGCCCAGCTTTACCTTGGTGGGTTTGGCGGACGTGGAGGTGAAAGAAGCGCGCGAACGGGTGCGCTCGGCCATCCAGAACTCGGGGCTGGAGTTTCCCAACAACAAAAAAATCGTCGTGAATCTGGCGCCAGCCGACTTGCCCAAAGACTCTGGCCGGTTTGACCTGCCGATCGCTTTGGGCATTCTGGCTGCCAGCGGGCAAATTGATGCTGTGGCCTTGGCCGGTTGGGAGTTTGCTGGCGAGTTGTCTCTATCTGGTGGATTGCGCCCGGTGCGCGGCGCGCTGGCCATGAGCCTGGCCTTGCATGGCAGCGGTGTGGTGACGCAATTGGTGCTGCCGCCCGACAGCGCCGAAGAAGCTTCTTTGGTGCCCACAGCGCAGGTGTACCGGGCCCGGCATTTGCTGGATGTGGTGCAGCGTTTTCTGCCATCCACTACAGAAAACATAGCTGTTAACCCAAGTGAAGGCAGGGCTCGCATCGATTCAGCGCCTTATGTTCAGGCTGTGAGCTACCCCGATCTGGCTGATGTCAAAGGCCAGTTGGGTGCCAAGCGGGCGCTGGAAATTGCTGCCGCTGGTGGTCACAGTGTGTTGCTGATGGGTCCACCCGGCTCTGGCAAATCCATGCTGGCGCAGCGTTTTGTTGGTTTGCTGCCACCCATGACCACCGATGAGGCGCTGCAAAGTGCCGCCGTGGCCAGCCTGGGTGGGCGGTTTTCGCTGGACGCGTGGGCACGTCGCCCCACCTGCCACCCGCACCACACCGCCAGCGCGGTGGCTTTGGTGGGTGGTGGCTCACCGCCAAGACCCGGTGAAATTTCGTTGGCGCATCACGGTGTGTTGTTCCTGGACGATATGAGTTTCCCAGGGCCGCCCTCGAAGCCCTGCGCGAGCCGCTGGAAACCGGCACCATCACCATCTCACGGGCGGCGCGGCGCAGCGAGTTTCCGGCGCGCTTCCAGTTGATTGGTGCGATGAACGCTTGTCCGTGCGGTTATCTGGGCTCGTCGCAGAAGGCTTGCCGTTGCACGCCCGATCAGGTGACGCGCTATCAGGGCAAGCTTAGCGGCCCGCTGGTGGACCGCATTGACCTGCATGTGGAAGTGCCCGCTGTGGCCGCCAGCGAACTGATGCAAAGCCCGCCGGGCGAGTCCAGCGCAGCCATTTAGGCCCGCTGCGTTGCCGCACGCGAGCGCGCCATCGCTCGCCAGGGCCGGACTAACCAGGCCTTGCAGGGGAAAGAAATCGATCAGTTTGTGCTGCTGGACGAGGCCGCCGCCAAGTTCCTGAACGTTGCCGCCGCCCGGCTGGGCTGGTCGGCGCGCAGCACGCATCGCGCGATCAAGGTGGCGCGCACCATTGCCGACCTGGCCGGCGCGCGCACCACCCAGGTGACGCATGTGGCCGAGGCCATGCAGTACCGGCGGGCGTTGAAGACTTCCTAAACGCACATCCACAGGCCATGATGCGGCACTTGCCTGACGACCCGCGAAATGGTCGGCAGACTGTCGCTGGCGGACAGTCTGGTCTGCTTCAATCCGGCTTGAACACCTGGATACCCGCCACGATGCGTGTGACCGTCGTCACGGCACACAGTGCCGCAAAGCTGTAAGCCAGCGGGCCAAACCAGCCGGGCACCAGGCACATCACCGTGAACACGGCCATCGTTTCCGCGCTTTCTGTGAGCCCGCCCAGGTAATAAAAGCCCTTGCTAGGGTAAGCGGTGCTGCTCAGGCCGCGTTTGGCCGCCAGCACGGCAAACGCCAGAAAGGTGCCAGCGGTGCCGATGAAGCTGTAGATCAGCACCACGGCGGGCAAGGCGTTCGCAGCCGGGTCGGCCAGCGCGAAGGCCAGCGGAATACAGGCGTAAAACAGAAAATCGAGCGAAATATCCAGAAACGCACCCCGATCCGTGGGCTGGGTCAGGCGTGCCATGGCACCGTCCAGCCCGTCGGCCAGCCGGTTCAAGGCCATGGCCAGCAACGCCCACGGGGCGTGGCCCAGCGCGATCAATGGCACCGCCAGCAAACCGATGGCAAAACCCGCCCAGGTGACCTGATCGGCACGCCAGCCGCGGCGAACCAGAACACCTCCCACCGCTTTCAGCGGACCTTGCAGCATCTTGTTCAGAGCACGGTCAAACATCGCGGTGCTGCCAGTTGGTGATGTCAAAAACACGCCCGCCTGGGGGTACATCGGCCGGGTCGTGGGTGACGAGCAGCGTGGGGATGCGCAGACGCGCGATCTGCTCGAACACCAAGCTGCGAAACTGTAGACGCAGCACGGCATCGAGCCTTGAGAAAGGTTCGTCCAGCAACAGCGCCAGCGGTTGCGCCAGCAGCGCACGCATCAGGCTGACACGTGCGCGTTGCCCGCCAGACAGCGTGGCCGGGTCGCGGTCATGAAAGCCTTCCAGACCCACATCCGCCAGGGTTTGCGCCACACGCGCTCGGCGCTCAGCACCGGTCACGCTGGCAGGCAGCGCAAACGCCAGGTTCTGTCCAACACTCAAGTGAGGAAACAGCAAGTCATCCTGAAACAGGATGCCGATGCCTCTTGCCTCGATGGGCAGGTTGGTGAGCTTGCGCTCGTTCAGCCAGACCTGACCCTGGGCCGAAAACGCCGGCGGCAAGTCGCCCAGCAGCCAGTTGAGCAGGGTGGATTTGCCCGAGCCCGATGCGCCCATCAAGGTCACGATCTCGCCAGCATTCACGGCTAGATGCATGTCTGAGAGCAGGGCGGTGGTGCCCAGGCGCAGGGTCAGGCCAATGATTTTGAGCATCTCAGCGCAGGCCCTGGCGGTTGTGGCTGTGAACGCGCGCCAGCGCTGTCGCCAGCGCAAAGGCAGCCAGCGGCAGGGCGACTTGCAGCAGGCTTTGCGCGGCCAGCACCTGGCGGCTGCCACCCGCGCTCAGGGCCACGGCCTCGGTGGTGACTGTCTCAAATCTGCCGCCACCGGCAAACAGTGTGGGCAGGTATTGCGCCACGCTCACTGCAAATCCCACCGCCCAGCTGGCCAGCATCGGGCGCAGCAGCACCGGCCATTTCACCCGCAGACAGGCTTGCAGGCGCGAGCAGCCCAGGGCGCGGGCACTGGTCATCAGACGTGCATCGAAGGCCCGATAAGCGCCGACCAGCGTCAGCAACATATACGGCAGGACCCACAGCAGGTGGCTCCACACCAGCGCAAGCGGCGTGGTGTCCAGACCCAGGTGCAGCAGGGCCGCGTATTGCGCCGCCACCAGTGGCAGCGTTGGAATGATCAGCGGCACATACAGCGCCGCATTCAGGCGTTGCGGCCCCCACTCCAGCCAGATCAGCACGATGGGCAAGCACAGCAGACTGGCGGCTGCAGCCAGCCACAGCGTGGTCCAGAAGGGCGTCCAACTGGCGTTGCGCCAGATGTCCAGAGTCAGCGCATCGGGCCACAGCGCCGGGAAAAACCAGCGCTGTGCCACCGACCAGACGGCGAGTACGGCCAGAACGGCATAACCGGTGCCAAACAGCAGGATCTGCCACGGCCACGGCTGCCGGGAAGTCGCTGAGCGCCTCCCGGTGGGATAAGCGTGACCGTGCTGCGTGGCGCGCCACACCGCATAGGTCAGGGCGGCGCAGGCCAGAAACAAGCCCAGCAGTGCCAGGGACGCAGCACTGCCCTGCGCCTGCAACTGCGCATCCGGGTCGCTGAGCCAGTGCCAAGTCAGCACGGCAAGCGTGGGTGGCGTGCCCGGCCCCAAGATGATCGCCATGTCCACCACCGACAGACTGTAGGCAAAAGCCGCCGCCACCGGCCAGCCCAGGCGCAGCAGCAACTGCGGCCACAGGATCAGCCGCCAGGTCTGGGCGGTGTTGTAGCCCAGCGAGCGGGCCACCGCCATCTGGCGTGTCATGGCCTGTTCACCCAGCACAGCGGCCAGCACCCAGAGCAGGAACCAGCTCTCCTTGAGCGCCAGCGCCAGCGCCAAGCTCAGGCCTAGCGGGTCTTGTACGGTGACCCAGTCGGGTGGGCTGGACCATGATAGAAAATGCGCTGCAGCCCTTGCCAGCCAACCGGAAGGTGCTATCAAAAAAAACAAACCCACAGCAAACGCCGCGTGCGGCATTGCCAGAAACAGCGGCAGGCGCTGTTGCAGGCGTTGCCACGACCGACTGGGGTAGAGCCGGGTCGCCAATGCGCCTGCAATCAGGCAGGCCAGCAGCGTGCCCAGCAGCGACGACACCAGCGTGGCACGCAAGGCCTGCGGCCATTGCGGGTTTGCCAACAGCGCCTGCCAAACGGCGCGGCTGAGGCTGGGTCCCAGTGCCCAGACCAGACCCGGCAGCAGCGGCACAAAAACCAACCCGTTCAGCGCCAGGGCCAGCGCCATGCCCGCACCGTGACGAGGCAGACCGCGCGCCGTCATGGTCAGCAAGGTGCTTTACCGCGTGCCATAACGTTTGAGCCACTCAGCCTCCAGCGCTTCAACCCAGCTGGCATGTGGCTCGGCCAGGGTGGGCACGGACTCCGTCAGTGCGCCGGGTGCCTTGGTGCGCATCAATGCCTGCAGGTCGGGGGGCAATTTGCTGACATCCAGCACCGTGCCATCCCCCCACACGCGGGTGTCGGCCTTGTGCGCCTGGGCCGGTGCAGAGAGCAAAAAGTTGGCAAACACCTGCGCGCCAGCCTTGGCCCGCGCATTGGCCGGGATGGCCAGAAAGTGCACATTGCCGATCGTGCCGCGCGTCCAGCCAAAGCTGTAGGCGGTGCCTGGCAACTGGTGGCTGGCGATCAGGTTGGCTGCTTCGTTGGGGTTGAACGTGATGGAGAGCTTGAGTTCGCCGTCGGCCAGCATCCGGTGCATCACCGCGGCACTGGCCGGAAAGGCCTTGCCGCCGCGCCACAAAAATGGATGCAACTGGTCCAGATATGCCCACAGTGCTGGCGTCGCGCTGGCAAAGGCCTGGCGTGTCACGGGCTGTTGCAGTATGGCAGGGTTGGGTGTGAGTTCCAGCAGCAGCTGCTTGATAAAGGTGGTGCCATGAAAATCTGGCGGTTTCGGGTAAGTCACCCGGCCCGGATTGGCCTTGGCAAACGCCAACAGTTCAGCGGCTGAGCGTGGTGGCACAGGCGTGACCACTTTGTCGGCAATGAAAGTCAGTTGTGCCGTGCCCCAAGGTGCTTCATAACCGTCGGTGGGCACTGAAAAGTCGCTGCGCACCGGTTTGTTCAGGTCCACCAGGCCCCAGTTGGGTAACGATTCAGCCCAGGGCCCAAACAGCAGCTTGTTGTTTTTGAGGGTACGAAAATTCTCGCCATTCACCCACATCAGGTCTACCGAGCCGTCGCTGGTGCGGCCTGCCGCCATCTCGGTCTGTACACGCTTGACGACATCCGCCGCGTCGCTGATCTTGACGTGTTGGACCGTGATCCCGTAGCGCGCCTGCACCTCCTTGGCCGCCCAGTCAATGTAGGCGTTGATGGCCTCGCCGCCGCCCCAGGCATTGAAATACACCGTCTGGCCCCGCGCCTGGGCTTCGATCTGCGGCCAGTCGGCGGCGACGGCGGGGGCACACAGGCTGCAGGCCAGGGCGATGCTGCCCAGGGCAGATATAACAGTGAAGCGGTTCATGCGGGCGGGTCCTCTTGGCGTGATGTTGGGCGTCTCTGCCCATAAGTCGGGCCAGCAGGCAAAAGCTTACAGCCTTCGCCGCCGCGCTGTGCGGTTACAAGTTAGGTGCCAGCAGCCGCTGCAGGTCTTTGGCCGCCATGCCGCGCCGCTGGGCCATGTCCTGCAACTGGTCGTCACCGATCTTGCCGACGCTGAAATAGCTGGCTTTGGGGTGCGCCAGATAAAAACCGCTGACGCTGGCCGCCGGGTTCATGGCCAGGCTCTCGGTCAGGGCCATGCCAATGTCAGTACATTGCAGCAGCTCAAACATGTCCTTCTTGGCGCTGTGATCCGGGCAGGCCGGGTAGCCGGGGGCAGGGCGGATGCCCTGGTACTTTTCGGCGATCAGCTCCTGCGGGCTCAACTGCTCACCGGCTGCGTAGCCCCACAGGTCGGTGCGCACTTTCTGATGCAGACATTCGGCAAAGGCCTCGGCCAGCCGGTCGGCCAGGGACTTGAAGAGGATGGCGCTGTAGTCGTCGTGGGCGGCCAGAAACTGGGCTTCTTTTTTCTCGGCACCCAGCCCGGTCGTGACCGCAAAGAGGCCGACATAGTCCTGAACTTGCAAGCTTTTTTGGCCTTTAGCCCTTATGCCACCTGCGCTAGCAGCTATGTTTTTTGAAGTATCCAACTTTGGCGCCACATAGTCTGCCAGACAGCGGTTGGGCAGATAGCTGCCGTCGTCCTCGGCTTCACGTGCGGCCTGCTGGCGCAGGCCGTACCAAGTCATGGCCACGGTGTTGCGGGTCTCGTCGGTGTAAAGCTCGATATCATCACCCACTGCATTGGCCGGGTACAAACCGACCACACCATTGGCGCTGAGCCAGCGGCCGTCGATGGTCTTTTTGAGCATGGTCTGCGCATCTGCAAATACTTTTTTGGCTTCGACGCCAACGACGTCATCGTCCAGGATCGCGGGAAACGGCCCGGCCAGGTCCCAGGTCTGGAAGAACGGACCCCAGTCGATGTAGCTGGACAACTCGGCCAGGTCATAGTTTTTGAACTCGCGCCGGCCAATGAATTTGGGGGTCACCGGCTGGGCTTGCGACCAGTCGATGGGCGTCTTGTTGGCGCAGGCTTTGGCCAGCGGCCACAGCGGTATCTGCTTTTTGTTGGCGTGCTGGTGGCGTACCTTGTCGTAGTCGGCGGTCAGCTCGGCCAGATAGGTGCTGGCGTGTTCGCCCAGCAGGCTTTGCGCCACACCCACGCTGCGGGAAGCATCGGGCACATACACCACCGGGCCGTCGTAATGGTGCGAAATCTTCACGGCGGTGTGCACGCGGCTGGTGGTGGCGCCACCAATGAGCAGCGGGATTTTCTTGATGCGAAAGTAGTCGTCCTTCTGCATCTCGCCCGCCACGTACTGCATTTCTTCCAGGCTGGGCGTGATCAGACCCGACAGGCCGATGATGTCCGCACCCTCGGCCTTGGCGCGCGCCAGAATCTCGTGGCAGGGCACCATCACACCCATGTTCACCACGTCAAAGTTGTTGCATTGCAAGACCACGGTGACGATGTTCTTGCCGATGTCATGCACGTCACCCTTGACCGTGGCCATGATGATCTTGCCTTTGGTCTGCACGTCGCGCCCGGCGGCTTCGTCACGCAATTTTTCTTCTTCAATGTACGGAATCAGTTGCGCCACCGCCTGTTTCATCACACGGGCAGACTTCACCACCTGCGGTAAAAACATCTTGCCCTGGCCAAACAGGTCTCCCACGATGCTCATGCCCGCCATCAGCGGGCCTTCAATCACGTGCAGCGGGCGGCCACCTTTGGCGACGATCTGCTGGTACGCCTCTTCGGTGTCGGCCACGATGAAGTCGGTGATGCCGTGCACCATGGCGTGGCTCAGGCGTTGCTCGACGCTCACTGCATGGTCTGGCGTGCCGCGCCATTCGAGCTTTTTGCTCTCGTCCCTGGCACCACTTTTGGCGGTTTCGGCGATTTCGACCAGGCGCTCACCGGCGTCAGGGCGGCGGTTCAGCACCACGTCTTCGACCCGTTCACGCAGCATGGGCTCCAAGTCGTCATAAACACCCACCATGCCTGCATTGACGATGCCCATGTCCATGCCGGCTTTGATGGCGTGGTACAGGAATACGGTGTGGATCGCTTCGCGCACCGGGTCGTTGCCGCGGAAGGAAAAACTCACATTTGACACACCGCCGCTGACCTTTGCACCGGGCAAATTAGCTTTGATCCAACGCGTGGCTTCAATGAAATCGACCGCGTAGTTGTTGTGCTCCTCAATCCCGGTGGCGATGGCGAAGATGTTGGGGTCGAAGATGATGTCTTCCGGCGGGAAACCCACCTCATCGACCAGGATGCGGTAAGCGCGTTCACAAATCTGGATCTTGCGCTCGTAGGTGTCGGCCTGGCCCTGTTCGTCAAACGCCATGACCACCGCTGCGGCACCATAGCGGCGCAGCAGCTTGGCGTGGTGTTTGAAGGCATCCTCGCCTTCCTTCATGCTGATCGAGTTGACCACCGCCTTGCCTTGCACACAGCGCAGTCCCGCCTCGATCACGCTCCATTTGCTGGAGTCAATCATGACCGGAACCCTTGATATGTCTGGCTCTGACGCTATCAAATTCAGAAACTTCACCATGGCCGCCTGGCTGTCGAGCATGGCCTCGTCCATGTTGATGTCGATGATCTGCGCGCCGTTTTCCACCTGCTGGCGCGCCACGCTCAGCGCCTGGTCAAACTCGCCATTGAGGATCATGCGGGCAAAAGCCTTGGATCCCGTGACGTTGGTGCGTTCACCCACGTTCACAAAGGTGGCGCTGGGGGCCATTGCTTCAGCGCCGTCAGCCGGGCTGGGTGCGGCGCCAATGGTCAATGGCTCAAGCCCGGACAACTTCGTGGGAGGAACAAGAATTTCAGACATACAGCTCACCTGTGGATTTCAAAAAGCAGGTGAGCGTCGTTGCGGTGGTATCAAGCACCTGCCAAGCCTGACAAGCTCATTGGCTTGCTGCAACGCTCCTTGGAAGGCAGCAGATTTTAAGGGACGCGTTAAACCACCGGCTCCCACTGGCTGCTTTGCCCCGAGCGGAACATCGCATCAATGATGCGCATGTTGCGCAACGCATCGTCCAGGCCATAGGGCAGGGCGATCTCATCGCGCACCGCTTGTGAAAATGCATCGCCTTGCAGGGTGTACATGTCGCAGGCAGGCAGCGTTTCCCGCACGGCAGCGGTTGCCCCTGGCAAGCTGCCGTCATCCAGCAGCAGGTCGGTGGTGCCACCCAAGGGCGCGTTGAACGGGATCACCAGTTCCAGCCGCTGCTTCGTGCCCACCGCCTGCACGCGCTGGTAAGGCGTGGATTGGGTCGAGACGGTGAAATCCAGCCGTCGCCCCTCGCCAAAGTCAGCTACGGCGGTCACGGTGCGATCGGTTTTGAATTCCGGGTCGCGGTCGAACAGGGCCATCACCCGCAGCGGTTCGCTCTCAAACAAAAAGCGTCCGGCCACGATGGCGTAGCAGCCAATGTCGTACAAAGCTCCTCCGCCCACCTCGGGGCGGTTGCGGATGTTGTCGCTCTGGCGGTTGAAGTACGAGAAAAACACCTGAACCGTGCGCAGATCGCCCAGCGCGCCGCTACGCACCAGCTCACGGGCGCGCAGCCACTGGGGGTGAAAGCGCACCATGAAGGCTTCCATGATGTGCACTTTGCACACGACCTCGCGCAGTTGCTCTGCCTCATGCGCGTTCATGGAGAAAGGCTTCTCGCACAACACATGTTTGCCGGCGCGCGCGGCGGCCAGGGTCCAGGCCACATGCTGGTCGTTGGGTAGCGGGTTGTAGATGGCCTCGATCTCGGGGTCGGCCAGCAGTTCTTCGTAGGAGCCGTAGGCTGTGGCAATGCCTATCTCGGTTGCCACCGTTTGCGCGGATGCCAGCGAGCGCGATGCAATCGCGGCGATGTGGCTCCACCGGCCCTTTTGCATCGCCGGAATGACTTTCTCACGACCAATCTTGGCTGTGCTCAGAACGCCCCAGTTGACTTTTTTCATGTGCCGTGTCCGCCTTTTCAGGCGGTCTCCTTATCGAGTTGGGTGAACGCCAGGCGGCTTCAATTGAACGCGCAAGCCCCGGGCCCACCCGAGTTCGGACACGAATTGCATGGGCTCGTTGGCATGGGTGCTATCTCTGCAGATGAAGCGGTGGTCGCAAAGACGGACAACTGCTTTCCCAGTGCTTTTGAATGACAGCTTGGACATTCAGGGACGGTGCTGGATCGAACCAGCGCTTCAAACTTGTGGCCGCAGTCGCTGCAGGCGTATTCGTAAATGGGCATGTTACCTCCTGGTCAAGAGGGTAAATTATCTGTCCATGCGATTGGTTGACGGACTAACTCTCATGGTGCAGGACGCACCACCCCGAATCATGAAATATTGCGCTATGCTTCCACCATGCCGTGTCTTTACATAGCAGGTTGCGGCGTATTTTGTTATGTGCTGTATTTCACGTTAAAGATGCGGAAGCACTTGGGGTACCACCCAAAGTAACAGACCTGAGTTTTGGCAGAGCCCTCGACACTTGTGATGCCAGATGGCAGTTCCCCGGCTAACTCGCCCTATGGTTTGGCGTTGCGCAACAGCCGTTTTTCCACGTCCAGCACATGCTGGGTCGTGGTGAGCACAGTATCCGGACTGAGGCTCATCGAGTCGATACCGATTTCCACCAGAAACTCAGCCATTTCGGGATAGTCAGACGGTGCCTGACCACAGATGCCCGAGTGACGACCATTGCGACGCGCACCTTCCACCGCCCGGCGGATCATCTCTTTGACCCCGGCGTCTCGCTCATCGAAATCGAAGGCAACGATCGCGGAGTCGCGATCCACGCCCAGGGTCAACTGGGTCAGGTCGTTGGAGCCGATCGAGAAACCGTCGAAGATCTGAGAGAACGCATCAATCAGGATGACGTTGTTCGGGATCTCGCACATGACATAAACCTCCAGAGCGTTGTCGCCACGCTTGAGACCGTGCTGTGCCATGGCGGCAAGGACCTTCTCGCCTTCCTGCACCCGGCGACAAAAAGGGATCATCAACTTGACGTTGGTCAGTCCCATGTCGTCGCGCACCCGTTTCATCGCCGTGCATTCCAACGCGAATCCATCGGCATAGGCGGCATGCGTATATCGGGCGGCACCACGGAAGCCGATCATGGGATTGTGTTCTTCTGGCTCAAAAAATGTACCGCCCAGCAAGGTGGCGTATTCATTACTTTTGAAGTCGCTCATACGCACCACACATGGCTTTGGATAAACCGCCGCGGCTATCGTGGCGACACCTTCTGAAAGCGTCTTGACGAAAAAATCCTCCGGACTGTCGTGGGCCATGCAGATCGCGGCGATCTTGTCTCGTGTCGTGCCGTCCACCTTGTCCGGGTGAATGATCGCCATCGGGTGCACCTTGATGTATTCACTGATGATGAATTCCATGCGGGCCAGTCCGATGCCATCCACGGGCAGTGATGCGAGGCTGAAGGCCTGGTCCGGATTGCCCAGGTTCATCATGATCTTTGTTTTAGGGTGGCCCAGTTGGCTGAGATCAGTCTGCTGGACATCGAAATCCAGCAGGCCGTCATAAACGTTTCCAACCTCGCCTTCAGCACAGCTGATGGTGATCGGCGTACCGGCTTGGATGACCTCGGTCGCGTTTCCGGTTCCCACGATGGCAGCAATGCCCAATTCACGTGCGACGATGGCAGCATGACAGGTACGTCCACCCCGGTTAGTCACGATCGCGGCAGCCGTTTTCATCACGGGTTCCCAGTCCGGCGTTGTGGTATCGGCGATCAGCACTTCACCCGCTTGAAAAGCACTGAGATTTTTAACATCGTTGATGACACGCGCTTTGCCAGCACCAACCTTGGTGCCAACAGCCCTGCCGCGCAGAAGGACAACCGACCTTTTCTTGAGGTGGTAAATCTCTAGAACGGTGCCTTTCTTTTGTGACGCGACTGTCTCCGGGCGAGCCTGCACCATATACAGCTGGCCATCTATTCCGTCCTTGGCCCACTCCATGTCCATCGGCTTGTAAGCACCGGCTTGTTTGGAGTAGTAGTTTTCTACCTTGATGGCATAGTCCGCAAGCATCATGACATCTGCGTCGGAAATGCAAAACCGATTTCTTTCTTTGGCAGGAGTGTCAATGTTTCCGGTGTATTCCGCAGCGATATTGCCGGTACTGAGGGTGTCGGTAAACACCATCTTTTTTTCTTTGCTGCCCAAACGGCGTTTCAGGACGGCGCGATAACCCTTGTTGAAAGTGGGTTTGTGCACCAGGAAACTGTCGGGGTCGATCGTGCCCTGAACCACGTTTTCACCCAGCCCCAGCGCCGCGTTGATGAAGACCACGTCCCTAAAGCACGTTTCCGTATCCAGAGAAAACATCACACCGCTGGACGCGATGTCACTGCGCACCATTTTCATCACCACGACGGACAGAAACACCTTGAAGTAATCAAAATGTTTGTCGTATTTGTAATGGATGGAGCGGTCGGTGAAGTTGGAAGCCAGGCAGTGCTTGTAGGCATCCAGCAGGGCCGCCTCGCTGGCAATGTTGAGGTAGGTGTCGTTCTGGCCGGCAAAAGAGGCCTCGGGGGAGTCCTCGGCGGTGGCAGAAGACCGCACCGCCAATGAGATCTGGTCACCATACTGCTGTTTGAGTGCTGCATAGCCTGTCGAGATATCAGCCTTCAAATCGCCGGGTAGGTCACAGGCATAAACAATCGCCCTAGCCTTGTCGCCGCGCGCCTGCAAATCCTTGATGTTGTCGGGAACGAGCCCGTCAAGCGCCACATGCAGTTGCGGCCAAGCGTTATTGTGATCAAGCACATACTTGTAGGCCTCTGCGGTCACGGCGAACCCGTTGGGGACACGTACGCCTTCACCCGTCAGGTTTTGGTACATCTCCCCCAATGAAGCATTTTTGCCGCCGACCAATGGAACATCGTTGATGCCAACATCTTTGAACCAGCGAATGTATGAAACCTTGTCCATGTTATGTTCCTTCTGCGATGCCCATCAGTGCTGATGGGCATAAGTTATTTTTAGACCTTTCCCGGCCCTGGTCAGTGTGGCAGCGTACGCTAAAGTCTAGACATAGAGGTCAAGTGGCTTCAGTGACATCGTAGACGGCTTTGCCGGTCTTTGCGAAAGCATTGATGTTGGCAATGGTGGTGTCAGCGATGGCCTTCAGCGCATCTGCTGTGAAAAAACCCTGGTGCCCTGTGACCAGCACGTTGGGGAAGGTGAGCAAGCGCTCGAACAAATCGTCGCGGATCACCTGGTCTGACTTGTCGTCAAAGAACAGCGCGGCTTCTTCCTCATAAACATCGAGCCCCATGTGACCGATGGCACCGCTTTTGATGCCGTCAACCACTGCCTTCGTGTCCACGATGGCGCCCCGGCTCGTGTTGATCAACATGGC
>CAIVHU010000352.1 GCA_903905735.1 uncultured beta proteobacterium | reverse complement strand
TGGGCTTGGGCTTGGGCTTGGGCTTGGGCTTGGGCTTGGGCTTGGGCTTGGGCTTGGGCTTGGGCTTGGGCTTGGGCTTGGGCTTGGGCTTGGGTGCGGTGTGCGAACTGAAGCTACTAGGGCCGTGGGTAGGGCGGATGTCAAGGCTGATTTCAAAAAGCGCAGCGTTGAGAGGCCTTGGCGTCCGCCCTGCCCGCGGCCCGGTTCAAACACGGGCTTCGGGAGTTTTCCTGCCATGGCGATGACCGAATTCAAATGCGGCCAACAGCGTCAGCACGACACGGGCGCGGGCGGGGTAAGGGCCCGGGCCTCATACGCTTCGCTTTTTGAAATCGGCCCAAACCCTTCCCCCACCCACACCCGGGACTGTTGGAACGTCGGATGTTTTGGAATACCAAAAACCAAATACCGAACACCAAATGTCGGAGATCGGCTGCCATCTGCAAAAAACTCACTCCAGAGGCCCGATGGTACTGATCGGTTGCCAATGGTCAGCGGGCGGTCCACCCATTTCCCTCTGCCACTTGCTCACCGTGCGTCAAACAGCAGCATGGCGGATCAAACCTTTTCGGCTTGCACCTCAGCCTTTTCCGACACCCCCGCTGACTCAAAACTGGCCATCTCGCGCAACATGGCGCAGGCGGATTGCAGCAGCGGCCAGGCCAGTGCGCCGCCGGAACCTTCGCCCAGACGCAGACCCAGATCCAGCAACGCCTGCACGCCCAGATACTGCAACATGAACTCATGCCCGCGTTCACCCGAGCGGTGCGCGAACACACAACGCTGCAACACCAGCGGCTGCAGCGCGTGCGCCACCAGCACGGCAGAGGTGGCGATGAAGCCGTCCACCACCACCACGCGGCGCTCGTGCGCGGCCTGCATCACCGCACCGACCATGGTGGCGATCTCGTAGCCACCCAGCGCGGCGAGTGCATCCAGCGGCGCTTTGGCATCAGGGTGACGCGCCAGCACTTCGCGCAGCACAGCGGCTTTGCGTTGTACGGCGGGGGCGTCCAGGCCGGTGCCTGCGCCGGTGCAGACTTCAATGTCCAACCCGGCCAGGCGCGCGAGCAGCAAGGACGCGGCCGAGGTGTTGCCAATGCCCATCTCGCCCAGCAGCAGCGCGTTGCCCGGCAGATTCTTGACGATGTCCATGCCGTTTTGCAGCGCCTGCTGGCATTGCGCGGCGGTCATCGCGGGTTGAGCGGACGAGTCTGCCGTGCCTTTTTCACCACCCGTCACCTTGCGCACCAGCAGGCCCGGACGTTGTGTGCCTGCGGGCAAGCCTTCCAGAAAATCATGCGCCACGCCGCAGTCCACCACCGTCAGCGCGATGCCGTTGGCACGGGAAAACACGCTCACCGCTGCACCACCGGCCAAAAAGTTCTCCACCATCTGCCAGCTCACGTCCTGCGGAAAGGCCGACACGCCGCGCGCCACCAGTCCGTGGTCACCGGCAAAAACGACCATCTTCGGATCTTTGAGCACGGGTGAGGAGCCACCCAGAATCTGGCCGATGGCCAGGGCCAGCGTCTCCAGGCGGCCGAGTGAACCGAGCGGCTTGGTTTTGGTGTCGATCTTGTGCTGCAGCGCCTGGGTGAAGGCGGCGTCATGCAGGTCAGCGAGTTGAGGCAAGGTATGGTTCATAAGACTCCCTAGTTGGTAAATGAAGAAAAAGTGAGTAAAGTATCAAGGCTGCAAAAGGGCTGAGAGCGCACCAGGCTCGAAGTGCGTCTCAATGAAATCGGCCATGCGCTCAAACACCGTGTCCAGCGTGGGCACCGGGCCATTCAGGCGCTCGCCAAACAAGGCTTGCAGCGCGGCGGGGTCTTCCAGCAGGCCGTGCAGGTAGATGCCCAGCACATTGCCCGCCGCGTTTTGCCAGCCGAGGCCGCCCGGCAGCACCTCGCGCGCTACATCACCGGCTTGCGCCATGGCGGGGTGCTGGGCGGTCTGGCCGTGGTGGATTTCGTAGCCGGAGACTGTGATGCCAGCGAGGTTGGCCCAGGGGTTGTTTGGCTGGGCAATCCACTGAATCGCGTCGGTGAGGGCGGAGTTGGGGGCCGATTTCTGGGCCTTTGACAGTATGAGGCCCCCGGCTCCGCCCTCATCGGCGCGGGGACGACACGAGACTTCACCGATTTTTTCACCCATAGTCGCCACAAAACAGGTCTGCGTGCGCTGCACGGTTTTGTCCGCATCAAACTGCGTCACCACCGGCAACAGGCCCAGACCGGGCGCGTTACCGTCCACACCGTGCGTGTCCACCAGCGCCTCACCGAGAATCTGCAGGCCGCCGCACACGCCCAGCACCGCACCGCCCTGCCCTGCGTGGCGCACCACGGCAGCGTCCAGCCCCTGCGAGCGCAGCCAGGCCAGGTCGGCGCTGGTGCTTTTGGATCCGGGCAGGATGATCCAGTCAGCGCTTGATAAGCCCGCCAGTTCTGACGGGCTGCGAACCCACGTCAGGCGCAGACCGGGGATGTTTTTGAGCGGCTGGAACTCATCCAAGTTGCTGATGCGCGGGTAGGCGATGACCGCCACCGTGAGGTTGACCGCACCTTTGGCGATGGACCGGTCGTCAAACACGCCGTCTTCTTCGGGCAGACCGTGCTGCCACCACATCGGCAGCGTAGCGAGGGTCGGGATGCCGGTGAGGTCCTGCAGCATCTGCGGTGCCGGGGCCAGCAGGCTGGCATCACCACGGAATTTGTTCAGCACAAAACCCTTGATCAAGGCCCGCTCAATCTCGGGCAACAGCGCCCAGGTGCCGTACAGGTGCGCGAACGCGCCGCCCCGGTCGATGTCAGTGACGAGCAGGCAGGCGGCGTGGCAATGCAGCGCCACACGCATGTTGACGATATCGCTGTCATGCAAATTGATCTCGGCGGGTGAGCCTGCTCCTTCAATCACCACCACGTCGTTCTCGGCGCGCAGGGCGTCCAGCGCGGCGGCGATCTGTGGCCAGACTTTCAGACTGCGGCCACGCCAGGGCATGGCGGTGAGTTCAGCGCTGACCTGGCCCATCAGCACCACCTGGCTATGCGTGTCGGCCTCGGGTTTGAGCAGCAGCGGGTTCATGCGGACATCGGGCACGGCTTTGGCAGCCAGCGCCTGGAAGTATTGCGCGCTGCCGATTTCGCCCTGGCCGTGGTCGCCGGCAACAACGCGAGCGTTGTTGCTCATGTTTTGCGCTTTAAAAGCGGCAACTTTCAGGCCCTGGCGCGCGTAGTGACGGCACAGCGCGGTAGCCAGCCAGCTTTTACCCGCGCCGCTGGTGGTGCCCAGGACCATGATGCATTTGGCGGTCATGTGGATGTTTCCAAAGTGGTTTGACGGATTGTTTCGCCGTGTAGCGCCGCCGCCAACGCGTCCTGCGCATCCGGCCCCAGTACACCCAGCCGCAACCAGCCGGGAAGACCAAACGAGGTGGCGTCGCGCAGCTTGATGCCGTGGGTCTGGCGCAAGGCGGCCAGGTCGATGGGTTGCGGTGGCTGGGCGCAGAAAAAGTTGGCCTGGCTGGGTGCGACTTGCCAGCCAGCGTTGGTCAGCAGGTCGATCTGGCGAGCCTTCCAGTCGCGCAGCAGCGGCAGGCACGCAGCGAGCCAGGCTTGCACCCCGGGCGACACCCAGGCTTGCAACAGCGCCACACCGTCCGCGCCCACGGGCCAGGACGGAGCCATCAGGGTGAGGCTGGCGATTTCTTGCTCGATTTGACCCTGAGCCTTGATGGATAAAGCGTCAGGCGCTATCACATACGCAGCGCGTACACCGGTCAGACCGAGCGCCTTGTTGGGGGTGAACAGCTGCCAGACTTGGCTCAGCTGGGCGACACTCAGGGACGGGGTACCGCTCAAACGCAGCGGCGCATAGGCGCGGTCCAGCACCAGCAAGCTTCGGGTTGGCGATGACGTTGCCGCGAATTCCACGACCGCTTTCGCCCCGCCGAGTGGTGCCTGACCTGCGTTCGCGGCGCACTGCGTCAACCAATCCGGCCAGCCTGCGTACGCCTGACCCAGCGGGCTGGACGGCTCGCAGGCCCAACACAGTGCACCCGCCGGATCGGTGCTGTGTTGCAGCCCCCAGGCCTGCGCCGCGCGGGCGTAGTCGCCGTAGTGGTGCGTTGGCAGATGCACGGTGCGCACACCCTGCGGACGCGCCCACGCGGTGATGCGAAAAATGAATTCGCTGGAACCGCCCGCCACCAGCACGCGCTGCGGCGCCACGCCGTGAAATGCGGCCAAACTCTGGCGCAGCGCGGTATAGCTGGGGTCGGGGTATAGGGTGACATCGGCCGTCTGCACCGCCGCCAGTGCTTGCAGGCACGGGCCGCAGGCGTTGGTGTTGGTGGAAAAATCAAAGCGCGGTGCGCCCAGAGCGTCCGCGCCGCCATGCGTCCAGAGGGTGGTGGCAGGCTCGGTCATGCGACCATCCATGCTCTGAAATACAGAGCTATTAAGGCAAATGGAATAAGGGCTAGAAGCACTTTTGATGCATGAAAAAGGGCCCGATCCAGATCGGCTGCGACCGGCTCGGCACCCGCCGCGTTGAGCACATACACGCCCGGCTTGCCCAGCCGGATACCCAGCGCCAGCGCCATCGCCGCCATCGGCCAGCCGCTGTTGGGTGACGGGGTTTTGACCGCCTCGTGACGCAAGCGGGCCAGCGCGCCGTCGCCATCGGCTTGGTGGCCCGGATGCGCGCGCGTCACCAGCAGAAACAGCAGCCCGGTGAGCCGCGCGGGCAGCCAGTTCAGCGCGTCGTCCACCCGCGCCGCCCATTTGCCGGCCCACTCCCAGTTCTGCCCTTTGTAGATACCTTTGTAGCCCCACATCGCATCAGCGGTGTTGACAAAACGGTAGGCTACCGCGCCGGGCAAACCCAGCAACACAAACCAGAAAATCGGTGCCACCACCGAATCGTTGAGGTTTTCGGCCAGCGATTCGATAGCGCTTTCACGCACCTGCGCTTCGCTCAACGTGGTGGTGTCTCGACTCACCAGCCAGCTCAGGCGCTCGCGACCAGCCTGCAAGGACTCCGCCAAAGCACGCTCCACCGCTCTGACCTCGTTTTGCAGCATGGCCCAGGCGAGCATCGGTTTGAGCAGCAGCGCCAGCAGCACGGCTCCCAGCAGCGGCTGGCCTTTGGCAAAAAAGCCTGCGCCGGCCTGTGCCGAAGCCACCCCAGACAAGCCCCAAGGCAGCTGCAAAACCGCTGCCTCCAGCCACCACGCTGCTATGGTAAATAGAGCTGCTCCCCCTATCCAGTAAAGGGCTGCAAGCCAAAAAGCCTTGTAATCTGGAACCTGCTGAATGGCTTGGGCCACCGGGCCGCCGGTCTGACCCGGCCATTCGCCCAGGGCGGTCTGCGAAACCACCCGCTGCACCCGCTTGCCCGCCCAACCCAGGTAGTTGCCCATCCCCACCACCGGGTGCAGCCGCAGCGGCGGCTCGCCGAAGGTGCGGTCAATGAGCAGGGCCAGCAGCAGGGCCAGAGCGTAGATCATCAGTCCTCAATCCCCCGCTGCGCCGGCACACCAGCTTTGAACGCGTGTTTGATCAGGGTCATCTCGGTCACGGTGTCGGCCAGGTCGATGATCTCGGGTGGGCAGCGGCGGCCGGTGAGCACCACGTGCACGTGGCTTGGACGACCTTTCAGCGTTTGCAGCACGTCGTCCAGCGGCAGCCAGCCATAGATCAGCGGGTAGGTGATTTCGTCGAGCGTGACCATGAAGTACTCGCCACTCAGGATGGCGGCCTTGGCCTTCAACCAGCCGTCGCGCGCCAGTTGCGCCGAATGCTCCAGGTCCTGGCTCTTCCAGCTGAAGCCATCGCCCAGGCCTTCGATCGGAATGCCCAGTTGCTCGAACATCCGGTGTTCGCCAAACCGTGCGCTGGGCACTTTCATGAACTGGAAAAGTTTCACCGCCTTGCCCCGGCCATGCGCGCGCAGCGCCAGGCCAAAGGCGGCAGTGCTTTTGCCCTTGCCGTCGCCGGTGTTGACGATGATCAGGCCGCAGCGCTCGCCCTCGGGTTTGTCGTAGGGCTTGTCTGTGGGTGGGGTTTCAGTTTGCATATCGTTCGTCGTGAATCGGCAAGTAATTGGTAATTGGGGTCAGATTCCAATTAATTGGGCAACGCCACCCACTGGCCGGCCAGCGGGTGAATGGTGAGGCGATGGTCAAACACGGCTTCGAGCGCGCGGTGCGTCGCCGGGTCGGCACACGCGCCCTGATGGGTGACACGCCCGGCGGCCATGATGACCATCTCGTCGGCGTGCAGTGCCATCGAAATTTCATGCAACACGCTGACCACCGTCACGCCGGTTTCCAGCAGGCAGCGCACTACGCCCAGCCAGTCGGCCTGGTGCGGCGGGTCGAGGTTGGCCAGCGGTTCGTCCATCAGAAGCACCTTCGCCTGTACCGCCAGGGCGCGCGCCAGCAGCACCCGCTGGCGCTCACCGCCTGAGAGCTGCCCCAAGCTGCGCTGTCGCCAGTCCCAGGCCTGGGTGGATTTCAGGGCGATTTCTGCCGCCGCAAAATCTTTCGGACTGGGCGCAGCAAGCCACGCCTGATGCGGCAGGCGGCCGAGCAGGGCCACATCCCACACCGTCAGGTCGTCGCCCGAGGACTCGTTTTGCCCCAGCCAGGCGAGCTGTTGGGCGCGGGTGCGGTCGGGCAGGCTGTGCAAATCATGGCCCAGCAAACTCACCGTGCCGCTGTGTGGCATCAGGCCCGCCAGCACCTTGAGCAGGGTCGATTTGCCCGCGCCGTTGGGGCCGACGATGCTGGTCCAGCGGCCTTGCGTCAGGCCCAGCGAGATGTCGTGCAGTATCTCGGTATTTCCGATATTGGCCCTGATGCTGCTTGCCTTAATAGCTATGGAAGGTGTAGCATTTGTCACTGGGCACCTCCGCTGACGCCACGACTGTTGCGGCGCATCAGCCACAGCAGGTAGCCACCGCCCAGCACGGCTGTCAACACGCCCACCGGCAGTTCCTGCGGCGCAATCAGCCCCCTTGCCAGCGTGTCGGCGGCCATCAGCAAGGCACCGCCCATCAGGCTGGCCAGCAGCATCAGGCGGCCATGCGTGGTTTTGATGACCGAGCGCACTAGGTGCGGCGCGGCCAGCCCAACAAAAGCGATCAGCCCGGTTTGCGCCACCGCCGTGCCGGTGGCCAGCGCAATGACGGCCACCAGTGCCACCCGCAAGCTGCCCAAGGGCAGGCCCAGACTCTGCGCCGTGGCGTCGCCCAAGCTCAGGCCATCCAGCACACGCCCCAACAGGGCCGCAGCCACCACGCAGCCGCCCCACACCCCGGCCATCAACAGGCACGCCGTCCAACCCACAAAAGCGGTGGAGCCGAGCATGAAGGCCTGCATGGCCTGCAGCGAGTCGGGCGACAGCAGCAACACCATTTGCGTGGCCGCACCCAGCACCACACCCACCACCACACCAGCCAGCAACAGGCGCAGCGTGTGCTGAACCCCTTTTGATAGCGCCAGGGTGAGCAAAACCGCCAGCACCGCGCCAATAAATGCCGCCCCGGTGAGCCCCAGACGCACCAGCACGCTGCCGGAAAACACACTCAC
>CAIVHU010000351.1 GCA_903905735.1 uncultured beta proteobacterium | reverse complement strand
TGAATTGAACGCTATAGACCATCATTCGCGCTGAGAATGGGTTTGACGTGCAGCCGCCAATTTGGCTTCAAGTTTGGCAACCACGACCTCTGCAGCAATTCCTGCCCCTGCTCGCTTTGTTTCCTCAATTGCAGTGATGCCACGACGCAGGAATTCAGCTTGATGCTTGCGCTTCAAAACTGTTTGACGGACGGCGTTTTCAACGAATTCTGAAAGCGATTCGCCTTGCTCAAGGACACTCTCCACTTCGATCCTGAACTCAGGTGCGACGCGGACGGGGGGGATGGTTGCAGTTTTCATCTGTCCATTGTATTGCAATTGCAATTCACAAAAGACGTTTGGTTTCCGTCGTAGGTTACAGACGAAGGATTTATAGCGAGTCGTCAGTTTCGTGAGCCAGGCTGGCGAGTGATCTGCGAGCCAAGTCTCGACCGGTATGACGGCCCCCCAAAAAGGATCATGACGGCCAACTGTTGTTCGCAAAAGACGTACAAATGCAGAGTGGCCTGAACGGATTGGCGGCAGGTGAAAGTGTCGACTGGGCCGCGGGAGAATCTCGCCGGATGGTTGAAAATCAAGCCTTGATTGCCCAAATGGATGGGTGACTGAGCTTTGTCGACAATGGAGCCATCAAAGATTGGCGCTGCATGAACCCCGTGTTGCTGCAGAAAAGCGCGAGCATGAACCAAAAAGTATGCAGTTTGATTTATTCAACGACAGCCACAGCGTCACCCTGCGCAACGATGTCATCCTGGCGCTTGAGAGTGGGCATGTGGGTGCCGCGCGCGCTGCCTGGCAAACCCTGAGGCAGCACTATCCGCACGACGATTGCCTGGCACACTTTGAGGTGCTGATCGAGGTTGAGGAACAGCGCACGCTGGAGGTGTTTCCAGACCACGATGCCATGCGTGAGGCTCGGTTGCTGCTGACGCAGTCGATGGAGCCCGCCGCCCAGGCCAGCCTCGGTCAACAATCTAGCGCCTGGCTTCGAAAGCGCTGGCAAGAACTGGCGCGCCGTGCAGTTGGTCTGGCTTATCGCGCCGACAGAGCGCAGGACCATGCGGCACCGGCATGGATGCGCGCCGGGCAATGGCAAGCGGGCGTCGATGCCACAGCATCAATCGAATCATGGCGGCGCATTCCGACACCCTTGTCCTGGATGCTGCAAGCGCGCCTGAAGCTGCAGGGAGTGCAAGCCAACTGGGGTTTGCTGGCGGAACTGGCCTGGATGTCGCCGCAGCTTCTGCAAGTAGTCTTTGATCAAACCGATGACCCGATCCTGCTGGCCTTGGTCACCAAGTTTGAATTGAATTTTGAAGGTGCAGGGCAGTGTCGGGACCTGGTCTGGTTTCCGGCCTGGATCCTCACCGAGCGGCCCGCACTGGCGAGCGCCTTGACCCAGGCACAGGCCTCACAACACCGTGAACCTGAGCAAGCCATGCGCGTGCTGCTGGAACTGCTGGGTCTGGAGCGCCAAGGTCGTCAACGTGATGTGATTGAGCGACGCAAAACCCTTCGCGCACTCAATGGGGCGCTGTACGCGGCGTACCTGGCAACGCGCTGAAATGATCAGAAGCTGCCATTCAACTGCCGAATAAGGTCCCCGACTCCGGTCCATCCAATGCAGATTGGTCTGCGATCCTGTTGCCCAGCGCCCTGTAGCCGCATTGGCGCTTGTCTCACATCCGACGCAGCGCTGGATGAGGTACTGCCGCCACTCTTTGGCCCGATAGACAGGGAATGTGGTGGTCATGTCCGTCTAGATGTTATCGCTGATATTGTCAGTAGACCTCAAGCGGGTGCAAAGTCATATTGAAGTCAATCTCAGCGCAATATGGCCTGTTCAAGCCCACTGTGTCCTTCCGGTAAGCCTGCCAAACTGAAGTTTTTTTGCTGAGGGCGTTGGATTTTTGGTCCAGTCCGTTTTTTTTGCTTGCGTTCTCGTCCGATTCGCAATACTCTGCGGCGCATGCCCCAACCACTGAGCTACCGC
>CAIVHU010000350.1 GCA_903905735.1 uncultured beta proteobacterium | reverse complement strand
GGCGTAGCCACCAAGTACATGCCCAATTACCTAGCCTGGATGCGTATATCAGAGTGGTACAAGGGCGACCTAAAGCCAGAGCATTTCGTCATTTCAGGGCTGGGCAGGCAGCTCATCAATACATAACGCGAACAGAGCCATCCGTGTCCAGTTTTATAGGAGAAATCGCCGTCCAGCCATTATGAAATAAGCGCTAGAAGCTATTTCTTCAATAGCATCAGTAGGTTTGACCCAATTGGCTCAGGATGGCCGGATTTTCCAGCGTAGAGGTGTCCTGGGTGATGGTTTCACCCTTGGCCAGCGAACGAAGCAGGCGGCGCATGATCTTGCCCGAGCGCGTCTTGGGCAGGTTTTCACCGAAGCGAATGTCTTTCGGCTTGGCAATCGGGCCGATTTCTTTCGCCACCCAGTCGCGCAGTTGCTTGGCAATCGCCTTGGCTTCGTCTCCGGTGGGCACGCCGCGCTTGAGCACCACAAAGGCGCAGATGGCTTCACCGGTCAGGTCGTCAGGGCGACCCACCACGGCGGCTTCGGCCACCAGATCGGTCTTGGCCACCAGCGCCGATTCGATTTCCATGGTGCCCATGCGGTGGCCGGACACGTTCAGCACGTCGTCAATGCGGCCGGTGATGCGGAAGTAACCCCGGTCCGCACTGCGCACCGCGCCGTCGCCGGCCAGGTAATAGGTGCCGCCCATTTCCGGCGGGAAGTAGCTGGCCTTGAAACGTTCCGGATCACCCCAGATGGTGCGGATCATCGACGGCCAGGGGCGTTTGACAACCAGCATGCCACCAGAACCATTAGGCACATCGTGGCCCACTTCATCCACGATGGCAGCCATGATGCCAGGCAATGGCAAGGTGCAGCTACCGGGAACCAGCGGCGTGGCACCGGGCAGTGGGGTGATCATGTGGCCACCGGTTTCAGTCTGCCAGAAGGTATCGACAATCGGGCAACGCTCTTTGCCGACGTTTTTGTAGTACCACATCCAGGCTTCCGGGTTGATGGGTTCGCCCACCGAGCCCAAAATACGCAGGCTGCTCAGGTCCGACGCGTCGGGGTGCACCTTGGGGTCAGACTCGGCCGACTTGATGAGTGAACGAATCGCGGTCGGTGCGGTGTAGAAAATGCTGCACTTGTGGCGCTCGATCATCTGCCAGAAGCGCCCGGCGTTCGGGTAGGTCGGCACACCTTCAAAAATGATCTGTGTGGCACCCGCAGCCAGCGGGCCGTAACCCACATAGGCGTGGCCAGTGATCCAGCCGATGTCAGCCGTGCACCAAAACACGTCGTCAGCCTTCAAGTCAAACGTCCAGTCCATGGTCAGTTTGGCCCACAGCACAAAACCGCCGGTGGAATGCTGCACACCCTTGGGTTTGCCGGTGGAACCGGAGGTGAACAAGATGAACAGCGGATGCTCGGCACCCACCATCACCGGCGCACATTCGGTGCTTTGGCCAGCCAGGGCTTCAGTGAAAGTGATGTCACGGCCAGCCACCATGTTGCAAGGTGTGGCGGTGCGCTCGAACACCAGAACGGTCTTGATGGATTCGCAACCACCCAGGCTCAGGCCTTCATCGACGATGGCTTTGAGCGGCAGTTCCTTGCCACCGCGCATCTGGAAGTTGGATGTGACTACCGCCACTGCACCCGCGTCAATGATGCGCTCTTGCAGCGCCTTGGCAGAGAAGCCGCCAAACACCACGCTGTGGGTGGCACCAATGCGGGCACAGGCCTGCATGGCGATCACGCCTTCCAGCGTCATGGGCATGTAGATCAGGACGCGGTCGCCTTTCTGGATGCCGCGAGCTTTGAGCGCGTTGGCAAACTGGCTGACTTTGGCCAGCAGTTCCTTGTAAGTGGTTTTGGTGACCTCGCCGCCGTCAGCTTCAAAAATGACCGCCACCTTGTTCTCGTTGGGCGTGCCCATGTGCTTGTCAAGGCAGTTGGCGCTGGCATTGAGTTCGCCGTCTTCAAACCATTTGTAAAACGGCGCGTTGGACTCGTCAAGGGTTTTGGTAAAGGGCTTGTTCCAGACCACGTTCTCGCGCGCCAGACGGGCCCAGAAGCCTTCAAAATCATTGGCGGCTTCGGCGCACAGGGCGTTGTAGGCATCCATACCCGAAATGCGGGCGGCTTTGACGGTGGCTTCGCTGGGTTCGAAAACGCGGTTTTCAACCAAAACGGACTCAATAGCAGACGGTTGCGTACTCACAGATCGATCTCCTCTTTGTTAAATGAAATTCACCCGGTAATGTCAAGGCTCGCACTTACAAGCCACTGACTATAGAGCGTGTTGGGGTGCCACGATAAACTCTACCTGCAAGTTCATTGATTGAGTCGCCACGTCCTCGCCCACACCCCAAAAAAGTTCCGCGATTCGCCCCATACCCAGGTTGATTTTTGCCAGCCGCTGGCTGCAGTTACCGCTTTACCTTGGTCTGATTCTGGCCCAGGGCGTGTATGTTTACCATTTCTGGGTGGAGCTGGTGCATCTGCTGGAAGCCGCTTTTGGCAGCGAAATCGCGCTGCAGGCGCTGGTGGACAGCATGTCTTACAAGGCCGATGCACCGGTCACCCACCTGAACGAGACCATCATCATGCTGGTGGTGCTGGCACTGATTGACGTGGTGATGATCTCCAACCTGCTGATCATGGTCATCATGGGGGGTTACGACACGTTTGTGTCGCGCCTGAACGTGGAAGGCCACCCGGATGAACCCGAGTGGCTGGACCACGTGAACGCCTCGGTGCTCAAAGTCAAGTTGGCCATGTCGATCATCGGCATCAGCTCAATCCATCTGCTCAAAACCTTCATCAACGCCGAAAATTACACCAACAAGGTGTTGATCGCGCAGACCGTCATCCACATCACTTTTTTGCTCTCAGCGATGGCCATTGCCTACACGGACCGGTTGATGCACCCCGCTGGGTCAAACAGTCACTGAGGCTAAAAACGCGGCACGGCTCAGTTTTTGACGGGCTGGCGGGAAGGCCCCAGCAGCAACAAAGCCGCCAGTGCCGCGCTGATCAGCGAGCCCAGCAACACACCAATCTTGACCTGTGTGCCCAGCGCGGCATCCGCCCCCTCGAACGCCAGAGAACCAATGAACAGGCTCATGGTGAAACCTACACCACATAACACGCAGACACCCAGGAACTGCAGCCAGCTGCTTTGATCGGGCAGCTTGGCTCCACCGAACCGCATCAGCAGCCACGATGCGCCAAATACACCCGCCGATTTGCCCAGTACCAGCCCGGCGGCAATGCCCAGCGGCACGGTTTGCGTCAGCGTCGACAGCGTCATTCCCTGCAGTGACACCCCGGCGTTGGCAAACGCAAACACCGGCAAGATGCCATACGCCACCCAGGGGTGCAGTGCATGCTCTGCGCGGCTCAGCGGCGAACCACCCTTGCCGTCAGACATCGGCACGGCCAGCGCGGTGATCACCCCGGCCAAAGTGGCGTGGATGCCGGACTTGAGCACACACACCCAGATGATCAGCCCGACAATCACATACGGACCCACGGCAGTCACCCGGCTGCGGTTGAGCAACAACAGCACCAGCACGCCTGCGCCTGCAGCCAGCAGCATGTTCAGCGACAGGTCAGCAGTGTAGAAAAAGGCAATGACCAGAATTGCGCCCAGATCGTCGATGATCGCCACCGCCGTCAAAAAAATCTTCAGTGAGGCCGGCACACGGCTACCCAGCAGCACAAGAATGCCCAGTGCAAAAGCGATGTCGGTCGCCATCGGAATGCCCCAGCCTCGCAGCGCCACCGGATCGGACGAATTGATCGCGGCATAAATCAGCGCTGGCACCAGCATGCCACCCAACGCTGCGCCGGCCGGCAACAGCGCCTGCGCTCTGGAAGCCAACTCGCCTTCCAGCAGTTCGCGTTTGATTTCCAACCCGACCAGGAAAAAGAACACTGCCATCCACAAATCGTTGATCCACACCTGCGTGGGTTTGGACAGCACCAGCCAGTCGCCTGCAATGCGCACCTCGCTGCGGGCGCTCAAAAAAGCGTCGTACAGCGGCTGCAGCGGCGAATTGCTCAGCACCAGCGCCAGCAATGCCGCCAGCGCCAACAACACACCGCCAATGGTTTGTGAATTGGCAAACTGGTTGACGCTACGAACGATGAGCTTGAGCATGGATGGGAAGAGCGCCGAGTCAGCCTGGCGTCGGGAGGGCTTGGTTAAACTGTCATGTTGCAGAACGCACCCAAATCCGCTTCACTTTAAGGCAAATCACCATGAGCACAGCACCCGTTGCCATCCGCCAGGACGATCTGATCGAATCTATCGCCGCCGCCCTGCAATACATCAGTTACTACCACCCGGCGGACTACATCGCCCACCTGGCCCGTGCCTATGAGCGCGAACAAAGCGCCTCGGCCAAGGATGCCATCGCGCAAATCCTGACCAACAGCAAGATGAGCGCCACCGGCCACCGCCCGATCTGCCAGGACACCGGCATCGTCAACGTGTTCCTGAAAGTTGGCATGGATGTGCGCTGGGAAGGCTTCCCCGGCAGCCTGGCCGATGCCATCAACGAAGGCGTGCGCCGCGCCTACAACTTCCCCGGTAACACGCTGCGCGCCAGCGTGGTGGCCGACCCCGAGTTTTTGCGCAAAAACACCAAGGACAACACGCCTGCGGTGATCAATACCGAGATCGTGCCCGGCAACACGGTTGAAGTCACGGTAGCTGCCAAAGGCGGCGGTTCCGAGAACAAAAGCAAGATGATCATGCTCAACCCCGGCGACAGCGTGGTCGATTGGGTACTGAAGACCGTGCCCACCATGGGCGCTGGCTGGTGCCCACCGGGTATGCTGGGCATCGGCATTGGCGGCACGGCCGAAAAAGCAGTGCTGCTGGCCAAGGAAAGCCTGATGGACGACCTGAACATGTACGAGTTGCAAGCCAAGGCGGCCAGCGGTGCGGCGCTGGACAAGACTGAAGAACTGCGACTTGAACTCTACGAGAAGGTCAACGCGCTGGGTATCGGCGCACAGGGCCTGGGCGGCTTGACCACAGTGCTCGACATCAAGATCAAGATGTACCCCACCCACGCCGCCAGCAAACCCGTGGCGATGATCCCCAACTGCGCCGCCACGCGACATGCGCACTTTGTGATGGATGGCAGCGGCCCGGTCTATTTAACCCCGCCGTCGCTCGATGCCTGGCCCGATGTCGCCTGGACGCCGGATTACGTCAAGAGCAAGAGGGTTTATCTCAACAACCTGAGCAAGGAAGAAGTCGCCAGCTGGAAGCTCGGCGACACCTTGCTGCTCAACGGCAAGATGCTCACCGGCCGCGACGCAGCCCACAAACGCATCAGGGACATGCTGGCCAAGGGCGAAAAGCTGCCGGTGGACTTCACCAACCGAGTGATTTATTACGTTGGCCCGGTCGATCCGGTGGGTGACGAAGCCGTCGGCCCGGCCGGCCCCACCACTGCCACCCGCATGGATGGTTTCACCGAAATGATGTTGGCGCAGACAGGCCTGATCGCCATGATTGGCAAGTCCGAACGCGGCCCAGTCGCCATTGAAGCCATCAAGAAGCACCAGAGCGCCTATCTGATGGCTGTTGGCGGCGCGGCGTATCTGGTTTCCAAAGCCATCAAGACCGCCAAGGTGCTGGGCTTTGCCGACCTGGGCATGGAAGCCATCTACGAGTTTGACGTGGTCGATATGCCGGTGACCGTGGCCGTGGATGCGCAAGGCATCAGCGTACACAACACCGGCCCGGCCGAGTGGCAGCAGCGCATCGCCCTGGGTGAATTCAAAGGCATTCCGGTTGCCAGCCGTTAAGTTGATCGCGGATTGATTGCAGAGACCATCCCATCGGGCAACGCCACGCCAACACACCCGATTGGCGTGTTTGACAGCGGTGTTGGCGGCCTGAGCGTACTCAAGGCCTTGCGCGCCGAACTGCCCCATGAGGACTTCGTCTATGTGGCCGACAGCGGCTACGCGCCTTATGGCGAGCGCGACGAGGCATTTGTTATTGCGCGTTCACGCGCAATTGTTAGCCACTTGCTGCAGAACGACCCGCCAGCCATCAAGGCGCTGGTGATCGCCTGCAACACCGCCACCGCTGCGGCCATCCACCTGCTGCGCCAGGAACACCCCGGTTTGCCGATCATTGGCGTAGAGCCCGCGCTGAAACCTGCGGCGGCGGCCAGCCGCACCAAGCGCATTGGTGTGCTGGCCACGCGTGGCACCCTGGCCAGCCAGAAATTCAAGGCCCTACTGGCCTCGCTGGAGGGCCACGCAGAGTTCATCTGCCAGCCCTGCGATGGCCTCGCAGACGCTATTGAGCGCGATGATGAATCGAAAATAAGAGCGCTCTGCGCTTATTACATAAGGGCTACAGGCCAATTTGGCTTGAATTCTGGCGAGATCGACACGCTGGTGCTGGGTTGCACGCACTACCCGTTTGCCAGCGATCACATCCGCACGCTGCTGCCCGCTGATATGCCAATCATCGACAACGGCGAGCCGGTGGCACGGCAAACCCGGCGGGTGCTGGGTGAACACACCGCCTCCAATCACGTCGGGCAAATCACGCTGCGCACGACCGGCGACCCGACGCTGTTGGCGCAAGCAGCCCGCCGCTGGGTTGGCTTGGACGTGCCTGTCAACACGCTGTCAATTTGACGGTCTGAGTCGCTTTAAACCGGCGTGGCGACTGGGCCATGTGCATTCGGTTACATGACCCAATCACCGCGCCTTGCGGATTTGGCTGGGCGAGCTTGTTTCAAGATGTGTAGCCCCGATAATCGCGCGCCATGAATCCTCTGCTTTCTCTCCTGAAACCCTATCCGTTTGAGCGCCTGCGCCAACTTTTTGACGATGTCACGCCCAACCCGGCCTTCAAGCCCATCAGTCTGGGCATTGGTGAGCCCAAACATGCCACACCACCTTTCATCCAGCAGGCGCTATGCGATGCTGTCAACCGTTACCCCAGCGGCCTGTCCAGCTACCCGGCCACGGCGGGTGAACCGGCGCTGCGCCAGGCGTTTGCTGCGTGGTTGAAAAAGCGCTACGACCTGTCAGTCAACCCGTTTACCCAAACGCTGCCTGTCAATGGCTCGCGCGAGGCGCTGTTTGCATTGACGCAAACGGTGGTCAATCCAGGTGACAGCGCGGTCACGGGCATCAAACCCATCGTGGTCTGCCCGAATCCGTTCTACCAAATCTACGAAGGTGCGGCGCTGCTGGCCGGTGCCGAGCCCTATTACGTGGCCAGTGACCCGGCGCGCAACTTTGCGCCGGACTGGGACAGCGTGCCCGACTCAGTCTGGGCGCGCACCCAGCAACTCTTTGTCTGCTCCCCGGGCAACCCCACCGGCGCGGTGATGCCCTTGAATGAATGGCAAAAGCTGTTTGACCTGAGCGATCGTTTTGGTTTTGTGATCGCCTCGGACGAGTGTTACAGCGAGATTTACTTCCGCGACGAGCCGCCGCTAGGCGGTATGGAAGCCGCTGCCAAGCTGGGCCGCAGCGACTTCAAAAACCTGATTTCACTCACCAGCCTGTCCAAACGCAGCAACCTGCCGGGCCTGCGCAGCGGGTTTGTGGCGGGCGATGCCAGCATCATCAGCGCCTTTTTGCTCTACCGCACCTATCACGGCTGCGCCATGAGCCCGGTGGTGCAGACCGCCAGCATCGCCGCCTGGGGCGATGAGGCCCACGTCGTCGAGAACCGTGCGCTTTACCGCGCCAAGTTTGCCGAGGTGACCCCGCTGCTGGCAGAGGTGATGAACGTCGCCCTGCCTGATGCCGGCTTTTACCTGTGGGCCGATGTGGCCGGTGATGAGCTGGCTTTCACCCGCGACCTGTACGCTAATTACAATGTGACGGTGTTGCCGGGCTCGTTCCTGGCGCGCGAGGCGCGGGGCAGCAACCCGGGCGCGAGTCGCATCCGCATGGCCCTGGTGGCCGACACCGCAGAATGTGTGGAAGCCGCCCACCGCATCCGCCAGTTTGTGCAGAGTCGAGCCAGTTAGCCTGCTGATTCGCCATCGCGCCGCAAAGATTTCAACCACAACCCATCAGAGACAAACCCCATGACACAACAACTGCAAACCATTCTGGACGCTGCCTGGGAAGACCGCGCCAGCCTGTCTGCCACCTCGGCCCCCAAGGAAGTGACCGACGCGGTGGAGCACGTCATCGACCAGCTCAACAACGGCCAGCTGCGCGTGGCCACGCGTGACGGTGTGGGCCAGTGGACCACGCACCAGTGGATCAAGAAAGCCGTGCTGCTGAGCTTTCGCCTGCGCGACAACGAGCTCATGCAGGCTGGCGACCTGAGTTTTTACGACAAGGTGCCGACCAAGTTCTCCGGCATGGACGAAGCGGGCATCCGCGCCACCGGCGTGCGCATCGTTCCCCCCGCCGTAGCCCGGCGCGGCAGTTTCCTGGCCAAGGGCACGATCCTGATGCCGTCGTTCGTCAACATTGGTGCCTACGTGGACGAAGGCACCATGGTCGATACCTGGGCGGCGGTCGGCTCGTGTGCGCAGATCGGCAAAAACGTGCACTTGAGCGGTGGTGTCGGTATTGGCGGCGTGCTGGAGCCGATGCAGGCCAACCCGACCATCATCGAGGACAACTGCTTCATCGGTGCCCGCTCCGAAGTGGTTGAAGGCGTGATCGTCGAAGAAAACTGCGTCATCTCGATGGGTGTTTACATCGGCCAGAGCACCCCGATCTATGACCGCGCCACTGGCGAGGTGACTTATGGACGCATCCCGGCAGGCTCAGTGGTGATTTCCGGCAACCTGCCCAAGGAAGGCGGCAAATACAGCCTGTATGCCGCCATCATCGTCAAGCACGTCGATGCGCAAACCCGCGCTAAAACCAGTTTGAATGATTTACTGAGAGATTGAGGGAAAGACCAAAAATGACACGCAGTGCATTTTTGCTCTGTCCTCACCTGATCGTCGAATGTTTTTAACGTTTCCTGGAAGGCATTGATATGGCAACCACAGACAACGCCTCTGAAGGCACCATGCGCCGCATCTTGCGGTTGATGGCTGACAAACGTGCGTCAGATGTCTATTTGTCGTCCCATTCACCCGCGTTGATCCGCATCAACGGCGTGTGCGTGCCCATCAACAGCCAGATCCTGCCGCCCGAGGCACCGCTGAATCTGCTCAGCGAAATTTTGCCGGAACATCAGATTCAGGAACTCAAGGCCACCAACGAACTCAACGTCGGCTGGTCGATGCCCGGCGTGGGGCGTTTCCGCATCAGCGCGATGAGCCAGCGCGGCTCGTTTGCTGCGGTCATCCGTTTCATCGTCAACGAAGTGCCACCGATATCGTCGCTGTCGCTGCCGCCCCTGCTGGCAGACTTGATGCTGCAAAAGCGCGGGCTGATTTTGATGGTGGGTGCCACCGGCTCGGGCAAAAGCACCACACTGGCCTCGATGATCGACCACCGCAACGCCAATGCCTCAGGCCACATCCTGACCATCGAAGACCCGGTGGAGTTCCTGTTCAAAAACAAACGCTCGGTGGTGAACCAGCGCGAAGTCGGCACCGACACCGAATCGCTGGATGTTGCCCTGAAAAACGCACTGCGCCAGGCCCCGGACGTGATCATGATCGGCGAAATCCGCGACCGTGAAACCATGTCGGCAGCCATTGCCTACGCGCAGACTGGCCACCTGTGCCTGGCCACTTTGCATGCCAACAACAGCTACCAGGCGCTCAACCGGATCCTGAGCTTTTTCGAGGTCCAGGTCCGCCCCACCATGCTGGGCGACCTGGCTGCCGCCATGCGCGCCATCGTTTCGCAGCGGTTGCTGCGCACCGTGGCCAATACCCGTACCCCAGCGGTGGAGATCATGCTCAACACCCGCTTGGTGGCCGAAATGATCGAGAAAGGCAATTTTTCGGGCATTGTTGAAGCCATGGAAAAGTCACTCGCCGAAGGCAGCCAGACTTTCGAGCAGGACATTGCCCGCCTGATCATGGCCGGCGTGGTGGACCGCCAGGAAGGCCTGACCAACTCCGACTCACCCACCAACCTGATGTGGCGCCTGCAAAATGATTTCACCAGCCAGGCCAGCGCCCAGGCCCTGGCCCAAGCGAATGAACCGGACCCGGATGACCAACCCACCTTCACCGAAATCACGCTCGACATGAGCCACTGAGCCTGATCACCCATGCCCTCAACTCCCTGCGCAACCCCACCACAATCACTGCTGCAATGCGTCAACCAGGCCGCCCAGCAGTTGACCCAGGCGGGTGTTGCCTTTGGTCACGGCACCACCAACGCGTTTGACGAAGCCGCCTGGCTGGTCCTATGGCGCCTGGGTCTGCCACTGGACACCTCGCTCAACCCCGAAGATTCATCATCAAATCGCCCCGTAGCCCCTGAAGAACATGCGCAAGTAGCTACATTAATAGAAGCGCGGATAGAAACGCGCAAACCCGCCGCCTACCTCACCAAAGAAGCCTGGCTGCAAGGTGTGGCGTTTTATGTCGATGAGCGCGCCATCGTGCCGCGCTCACTGATCGCCGAGGTGCTGATGGAAGGCCATCTGGACTACTGGCTCAGCGACGACACCCACCGTGTGCTCGATTTATGTACAGGCAACGGCAGCCTGGCGGTGATTGCCGCGATGGTCTATCCGGATGTCAAGGTGCAAGCCAGCGACATCAGCGCCGACGCCCTGGAAGTCGCGCGCATCAACATCGACCGCCACGGCCTGCACGGACGCATCTCACTACGCCAGGGTGACGGCATTCCCAAAACCGGCAGCCATTACGACCTGATCCTGTGCAACCCACCGTATGTCAACGCACAAAGCATGGCCGCCCTGACCCCGGAATTCAAGGCCGAACCCGCGCTGGCACTGGACGGCAACACCGCAGGGGGCACCGACGGCATGGATTTCATCCGCCAGTTGCTGCGCGATGCACCCGCACAAATGTCGCCCGAAGGCATTTTGGTGCTGGAAATTGGCCATGAGCGTGCCCATTTCGAGGCTGCTTTTCCGAAACTCGAAGTGATCTGGCTGGAAACCAGCGCCGGCGAAGACCAGGTGATGCTGATGACCCGCGAGGCGCTGCTGGCTGCGCAGGCAGCCAGCACTTAAAATCGAGGTATGCGCCTTACCCAGCAACAAATCACCCACATCCGCCAAAGCGTGGCTGAGTTGGCGGGGTCTGCAGCCCGGGTATGGCTGTTTGGCTCGCGGTTGTCGGATCAGGCCCGGGGCGGCGATGTGGATTTGTTGCTGGACATGGATGAGCCGGTGATGGAGCCTGCCGCGCTGGCCGCCAGATTGTCGGCGCGGGTATCGCGCGGCCTGTATGGCCGCAAAGTAGATGTGCTGCTCAAGGCACCCAACCTGGTCTGCCTGCCCATCCACAACAGGGCGCTGGCCGAGGGGATTTGTCTATGAGACTGCCAGAAGCCCTGGCGGAGCGCCTGCGGTTTTTGTCACAGGTGGTGCGCAAGGAATGCGTTCATCTGACAGACACCGATCAACGCTTGTTTATGCAAGCTTTGACTGAGCAGCAGCTTGTCCTCATCAGCACCGACCCCATCTTGGCGGAGCGACTCGACGCTTTTGTCTGCCGTTTCGGTCGCCTGCAGGACACCGTGGGCGACAAAATGTTGCCTGCTTTGTTGACCGCGCTGGAGGAGTCACCAGGTGCCGCCATCGACAATCTAGACAAGGCTGAGAAGTTTGGGCTGATCACCTCGGCGGACCAATGGGTGGAAATGCGGCGGCTCAGAAACCAGATGGTGCATGAGTACATTGAAGATTTGACTGTCCTGTCAAGCGCTTTGCGCACAGGACACTTGTTCGTACCCGACTTGGTCAGTGCTGCGCGCCGGTGTGTAGATGAGACCGACCGGGTGCTTGGCCTGCACCAACGATAGCCGCCTCTGCGAATCCATCTCTCACATCACCACGCCGCTCTCTGATCCAGCGCGCGGCTTGGCCAGAGCCCTCTTTCTTACTGAAGTTTGCCCCTTGATCACCCTAAAAAATGTCACCCTGCGCCGCAGCGCCAAAGTCTTGCTCGAAGGCGCCTCCGTCACCCTCAACCCCGGTGAAAAAGTGGGCTTGGTGGGACGCAACGGCGCCGGCAAATCGTCACTGTTTGCGCTCTTCAATGGCAACCTTCATGAAGACGTGGGTGAGTACTACATCCCCGCCCAGTGGCGCATGGGCCAGGTCGCGCAGGACATGCCCGAGACAGAGCAGTCGGCCACCGACTTTGTGGTCGATGGTGACACGACCCTGCTGGCGGCACAGCAGGAAGTCACCGCCTCGGAAGCCACCGACGACTACGACCGCATGGCCCATGCCTACATGGCCTTGCAGGACGCCGGCGCGCATGACGCACCAGCGCGCGCCCAGGCGCTGATCCTCGGACTGGGTTTCAAGACCACCGAACTCACCAACCCGGTCAACAGTTTTTCCGGCGGCTGGCGCATGCGCCTGCAACTGGCCCGCGCACTGATGTGCCCGAGCGACCTGCTGCTGCTGGACGAGCCCACCAACCACCTGGATTTGGACGCTTTGGTCTGGCTCGAAGCCTGGTTGCAGCGTTACCAGGGCACGATGATTGTCATCAGCCATGACCGCGAGTTTCTGGACACGGTGACCAACGTCACCCTGCACATCGACGCAGGCAAGCTGGTGCGTTACGGAGGCAACTACAGCAAGTTCGAGGACATGCGCGCCGAGAAGATGGAACTGCAACAAGCGGCCTTCTCCAAACAACAGGACAAGATCGCCCACCTCAAGAAGTTCATTGACCGCTTCAAGGCCAAGGCCAGCAAAGCCAAGCAGGCACAAAGCCGCGTCAAGGCGCTGGACCGCATGGAGAAAATTGCCCCGCTGCTGTCCGAGGCCGACTTCACCTTCGAGTTCAAGGAACCTGCCAACCTGCCCAACCCGATGTTGTCGATGACTGGCGTGAGCTTCGGCTACCCCGCGCCTGACGATGCCCCGGCGCGTACGCCACCGACGGTGATCGTCAAAAACGTCAGCAAATCGGTATTGGCCGGACAACGTATCGGCATTCTGGGGGCTAACGGCCAGGGCAAATCGACCGTGGTGAAAACCATCGCCCGCGATTTGCAAGCCATTGGCGGCGAAATCACCGAAGGCAAGGGTCTGAACATAGGCTACTTTGCCCAGCAGGAACTTGACGTGTTGCGCCCCACCGACACGCCTTTGGAGCACATGATCCGCCTGGTGAAAGACATGACCGCTGCCGGAAAGATAGCAGGCCAGCCAACGCGCGAGCAGGATTTGCGCAGTTTTCTGGGCACCTTCAATTTCAGCGGCGACATGGTCAAGCAGGCCGTGGGCAGCATGAGCGGCGGCGAAAAAGCCAGGCTGGTGTTGTGCATGATGGTCTGGCAACGCCCCAATCTGCTGCTGATGGACGAGCCCACCAACCACCTGGATTTGGCGACACGCGAAGCGCTGGCCATGGCGCTTAACGAATTTGAAGGCACGTTGATGCTGGTCAGCCACGACCGGGCGCTGCTACGTTCAGTCTGCGACGAGTTCTGGATGGTGTCGCGCGGCGGTGTCGAGCCGTTTGACGGTGATCTGGACGATTACCAGAAATATCTGCTCGACGAAGCCAAACGCCAGCGCGAAGCCATCAAGGAAGCCAGCAGCGCCGCCGCCAAGGCCGAGCGTAAGGCGCAGGCCGAATCGGCTGCCGCCGCAGCCAAGGTCAAACATAAACCTGCACCCACCGGCTCGCTGAAACGCAAGCTGCAGGACATCGAAGCCCAGATGACCGTGCTCAACACCGAAGGCGCGGCGCTGGAAGGCCATTTGAGCCAGTCGCCACCACCGTCTGACTTTGCCAACCTGGGTAAACGCCTGAAAGCGGTCAATGAAGAGCTTCAAAGCCTGGAAGAGCAATGGCTGGCGGTGTCCGAGCAAATAGAATCAGCCACCGCCTAAAAGCAGGCGCGTATTTACAGGGACAACAACATGATTTTGGTCACAGGCGGTGCCGGCTTCATCGGTGCCAATTTCGTTCTCGACTGGCTGGCGGTGAACGACGAGCCCGTCATCACCCTCGACAAACTCACCTACGCGGGCAATGTGGAAAACCTGCACAGCCTGCAAAACGACCCTCGCCACACCCTGGTGCAGGGCGACATCGGTGACCGCGACCTGGTTGCCCAACTGCTGGCCACGCACCAGCCCCGCGCCGTCATCAACTTTGCCGCCGAGTCCCATGTAGACCGCAGCATCCACGGCCCCGGTGACTTCATCCAGACCAACATCGTCGGCACCTTCAACCTGCTAGAGGCCGTGCGCGGCTACTGGTCTGGGCTGGCAGCTACAGAAAAAGCAGCATTCCGCTTCCTGCATGTCTCCACAGACGAGGTCTATGGCTCCCTGGCCAAGGATGATCCGGCCTTCACTGAATCGAATCACATCGAGCCCAACAGCCCGTATTCGGCCAGCAAAGCCGCCAGCGATCACCTGGTGCGCGCCTGGCATCACACCTACGGCCTGCCGGTGCTCACCACCAACTGCTCCAACAACTACGGCCCGTACCACTTCCCCGAGAAACTGATTCCGCTGCTGATCGTCAATTCATTGGCTGGCAAACCGCTGCCGGTGTATGGCGACGGCCAGCAGATCCGCGACTGGCTGTATGTCAAAGACCATTGCAGCGCCATCCGCCGCGTGCTCGAAGCAGGTCGCCTGGGCGAAACCTACAACGTCGGTGGCTGGAACGAAAAAGCCAATCTGGAGATCGTCCATACCGTCTGCAGCTTGCTCGACGAACTGCGCCCGCGTGCCGATGGCCAGCCTTACAAAGAACAGATCACCTACGTCACCGATCGCCCCGGCCACGACCGCCGTTACGCCATCGACGCGCGCAAGCTGGAGTCTGAACTGGGCTGGAAACCCGCTGAAACCTTCGAGACTGGCATCCGCAAGACCGTGTTGTGGTACCTGGACAACTCGGACTGGGTGGCCCATGTGCAAAGTGGTGCCTACCGTGAGTGGGTGCAAAAGCAATACGCATGAACACTCGCCCTATGAAAATCCTCCTCTTCGGCAAAGGCGGCCAAGTCGGCTGGGAATTGCAACGCAGCCTGGCACCTTTGGGTGAACTCATCGCCCTGGACCACGACAGCACTGGTTTGTGTGGCGACTTTGCCAACCTGGCAGGTCTGGCAGAAACAGTTCGCGCGGTGCGACCGGACATCATCGTCAACGCCGCCGCCCACACCGCCGTGGACAAGGCTGAGAGCGAACCTGAACTGGTGAACACCCTCAACGCCCTGGCACCACAGGTCCTGGCGGTGGAGGCTGCCAAGCTGGGTGCCTGGCTGGTGCACTACAGCACTGACTACGTCTTTGACGGCAGTGGCGACACCCCCTGGCTTGAGACCGACACCCCCGCGCCATTGAGCGTCTATGGTGCCACCAAGCTGCTGGGTGAAGTCCTGATTGCCCAAGCGAACCCGCGCCACCTGATTTTTCGCACCAGTTGGGTCTATGCCGCCCGCGGTGGCAACTTTGCCAAGACCATGTTGCGCCTCGCCCAGGAGCGCGACAAGCTCACCGTCATCAATGACCAGATCGGCGCCCCCACCGGTGCTGACCTGCTGGCCGACGTGACCGCACATGCCCTCCGCCAGGTGCTGCAACAGGACGAACTGACTGAGACCACGGCCGGTATCTACCACCTGGTCGCCAGTGGTGAAACCAGCTGGTTTGTCTATGCCAAACACGTGCTAGCCCAGGCGCAGCTTTTGCAGCCAGCTATCCAAATCAAAGCAACACAAGTGGACCCGGTGCCCACCAGCGCCTTCCCGACACCGGCCAAACGCCCGCACAACTCGCGCTTGAACACCAGCAAACTGCAGCGCACATTTGGCTTGAGCCTGCCGCCCTGGCAGGCCGGGGTCAACCGCATGCTGGCAGAAATACTTTAAAACTCAGGGACTCTTTTCATGACAAGCTCACGCAAAGGCATCATCCTCGCCGGTGGCTCCGGCACCCGGCTTTACCCGCTCACGCAAGCCGTCAGCAAACAGCTGATGCCGGTGTACGACAAGCCGATGATCTATTACCCCTTAAGCACCCTGATGCTGGCTGGCATCCGCGAGGTGTTGGTCATCTCCACCCCGCAAGACACCCCGCGTTTTGCAGAACTGCTGGGTGACGGTAGCCAGTGGGGCATGCGCATCAGCTACGCGGTGCAACCCTCTCCCGATGGTCTGGCGCAGGCCTTCATCATTGGCCGAGAGTTTGTCGGCAGCCACCCCAGCGCGCTGGTGCTGGGTGACAACATCTTCTATGGCCACGATCTGGTCAAACAACTGGCGCACGCCGATGCCTGCCAGACCGGGGCCAGCGTCTTTGCCTACCATGTGACCGACCCCGAGCGTTATGGCGTGGTGGCGTTTGACGATCAAAAGCGTGCCATCAGCATTGAAGAAAAGCCCAAAGTACCCAAGAGCAACTACGCAGTCACCGGCCTGTACTTTTACGACAACCAGGTGTGCGACATCGCCGCCAGCATCCAGCCTTCACACCGGGGTGAGCTGGAGATCACCGATGTGAACCGGCGTTACCTAGAGCAAGGTCAACTCAACGTCGAGATCATGGGCCGAGGTTATGCCTGGCTGGACACCGGCACCCATGACAGCCTGCTGGAAGCGGCCAGTTTCATCGCCACGCTGCAAAAGCGCCAGGGCCTGCAAGTGGCCTGCCCCGAAGAAATTGCCTTTGCGCAGAAGTGGATTGATGCCGCACAGATCCAGAAGCTGGCCGCGCCGCTGGCCAAGAATGGCTATGGGCAGTATTTGCTCAGCCTCATCAAATAATTATTTATATAGCTGACACCGCACGCCCGATAAGGGCTGGAGCCACTTTTTATGCCTTATGCCGTAATCCCCACCTCTTTGCCCGAAGTCCTGATCCTGGAGCCCAAGGTGTTTGGTGACGCTCGCGGCTTTTTCTTTGAAAGTTTCAACGCGCGTGACTTTGCCCACTGCACCGGGCTCGACGTGCAATTCGTGCAGGACAACCACAGCAAGTCTGCCAAAGGGGTGCTGCGGGGTCTGCATTACCAGATCCAGCACCCGCAGGGCAAGCTGGTGCGGGTGACGCACGGTGAGGTGTTTGATGTGGTGGTGGATTTGCGCAGGAGTTCACCCACCTTCGGCCAATGGGAAGGCGTGGTGCTGTCCGCAGAGAACAAGCGCCAGTTGTGGGTGCCACCGGGCTTTGCGCATGGCTTTGTGGTCACCAGCGAGAGTGCAGAGTTTCTGTACAAAACTACCGACTATTACCACCCGGAGTTTGAGCGCAGCCTGCTGTGGAGCGATCCGGCAGTGGGCATTGACTGGTCCTTGGAAAACGAGCCGCTGCTGGCGGCCAAGGACAAGGCAGCAGCCACACTGGACAGCGCAGAGGTTTTTCCCTGAGGATCAAGGCCAGCCCGGTGCTCCCCCACTGCTCACACACGCGATCGCAACCGAAAAAAAACCCGCTTCAAGCGGGTTTTTTGCTGTTCAGTGGGTTTTACTACGCTGGTGGCCCAACGATATGGCGCAAGCCCAATAGGCATGCGGGTTTCCAAGGGGTTAGAGTGCTCGTTCTAGATTAATTCAGCTCTTTTTTTCGTTCCGCCGGGAATTCGGGGGTACCCGCCTGCCTAGGCTTGTCCGCCATGGCCAAATCCTGTCAACCCATCAAGGTACCAGCGCGTTAACATCGGTAGAAGCGGCAATCGATGTGGATGCCGTGCACACTTGGCAGCGTCGGCTGCATCGGGAGAATCGGTATGCGCAAGATGACCTCAACGCTCCTGGTCACTTTGCTTTTTTGCCTGTCCTCCCATGCAGCGCTCCCTTTTGAGCAGTTGCTTTACAAGGGCCGAGCCGTCCCCTTCTACAACGACTCAAATAGTCCAGAGCAGCAGAAATACATCGACGGTATCCGGGGCTCCCAACTTGCGGAGCGCATGGCTAGCTTGGTTAGCGGCTCCCTCATGATGAAGTCAGATATTGGCGTTGGATTCGAGTCCTGCGGACAAGTAAATGCCTTTTTTAATCCGCAACGCCACGCGATTGTGATTTGTTCTGAGTTCATTGACATGATGGCCAAGACGGCCTTCAATGACAAAGAACTCATGATGAAGTTGCCGAGGGAGCAGTTTGGCAAGGTTATTAATGGCCTTATATGGGGCATCTTTTTTCATGAACTGGCCCATGCCATCATCCACACCAATAGCGTGCCGGTAACCGGCCGTGAAGAGGACGTAGCCGACCAGTTTGCCGTTTGGTTCGCCGTCAATTTCGTAGACCTTAACCAAACCCCAATCGTCCTGCCCACTGTTTGGTTTTGGAGCCGGCTCGCCAAGGAGCGCGATATCCCCTCAATGACCGAACAAGAGCGACGTAGTTTCATGTCGAACGAGCACAGCCTGGACGAGCAGCGCATTTACAACATGGCCTGCTGGGACCTGGGCACCGGGTCAGATGGCGGGGCAAAAACGGCCCAATACGCAGGGTTGCCAACTGAGAGAGCCCAGCGATGCCCCGGAGAATACGCCCAAGTTGACATGGGCATGAAGAGCCACTTCAAGAAGTACTTCAAGGTGCGGCCATTGCGCGGCACCTGGTAGCTCAGCTAACCAACGGAACCAAACCCATGAAATCTCCTGCAATAGTGATTTTGGCACTTTTGATTTTCGCGCCCCATGCCTTTGCCACGGAACGAATCGTGGTGGACCCACTCGAAAAGGCCACGGGTAAGCCTGCGGTGGGCGTTAAGAAATCGGAACAGGTGACGGTCCCGGGGACCCTAACGGTGGTCGCGATGCAAGGCGCAACGCTAACCTTGAACTCCACGACTTTCGGCCAAGTTATCTTGTTCAGCCCTATGGATGTCGAGGTAGCCGTGGGAAGAAAGTTGAAAGACATCGAAACGGCCGGCACAGCGGTAAAGGTGACTGGCGTCCTGAACACCCTGTGTTCAGACCGTCAGTTAAAGGCAGAACCCATGGGCTGTCGACGTTTTGACCTGACCAAGACAATCGTTATCGAACGGCAATAGCCTTTCAAGCGGCTTCGGAGATAACTTCCCGTGTTATTGACGCGTCAAATTGCTCCAGTAGTTTCCAAGCTGGCAAATTTCGAACAATAGCCTCCATCGCTGCGACGTCTGGCTCATCTTCAGGAGTAACGGGTAGCTGCAGGATGGAGGCTTTCATCACCTCCAACTTCCACTTTCTGCCATAGTTATAACGGTACTTCTCCCGCCGAATTAGTGTCACCAGGAAAAGCGCTGCTTCTCGGGACATCTCGAACCTCGGGTAGAAGACGTTGACTGAATCCGACGCCCAAAATGGCTCCGGCTGATAAAACGCCTCGGCAATCGACCCGTCATAGCTCACTGTAATCTGTCCACCGGGATGCAGCGCTTCTTGACCAATACGTCCGGTCTCGCCGTTGCCGTATTCGGTTGCCCCGATAAACGCGGTGTTACCGATTGTCATGTCCTCGCTGGTAAGCCGCTTTCCTTTTCGGATGTCGAACAACTCGTCATAGCGGAATTGCTGCCAATCTTTGGTGTCAAGGGGTTCCGCGCTGGCGGGGGCTAACCGACACTGCGAAGTGCTCAAGTCGTGCCATAAGCTCCCGGGCTGTCCTATCGGCCCCCCCCCAACCCACGTTGGTACTGCAGATAGCGCAGGCACTCTCAATAGCTTCACAGTTCGATTGGCTTTGCGCCCATAGCTGAAGCGGTATTGATTTGCTCGTAGGCAACATGCGTAGAACAGCATAACGTCACGGCACATTGGTTCAAGGGGGGTAAGTACGGCAATGTTTTGCGCGGAATAAAAGGGCGCGTCCTGAATGAACGCTGCCATTGCGTTACCAACCAACGCAAGAGACAAAACTCCTGCAGGCAGCGGGGCAACCCCTGCCACCGGCGTGACTCGCGCGAGAACTCCATTGTTGCTGGCAGTGCATGACACATACGGTGTTCCGGAGCTGAGCTCCTCGAGGGCGTTTAAGTCGAGGTTTGAGCCTCGCTCGATTTTGAAGATATCACTCAAAGAGACGAGCTTCATACAGCACACCCCAGTGCCGCCGAAGTCGGTGCCAACAGCTTGTGAATAAGGAATTTTCGCACCTCGGTCTCGAAGTCAGCTCGCGAAATTTTGGAGTAGTCAGTCTCAAGGTAGGCCTCGGCGCACCACTCATCCGCATGGGTCACGGACGCCTTGACGCACTCACCTGCCGTCGATTCCCGGTCTCTGAATTGCTCCAGCCAAGTTTCGCGGATGCTGTCCCAAGTGCCCTTCTTATCAAGGCGGCCGTCATTTTTTGTCTTCATAAACCCGTCGTTCTTCCAATAACCGAACCACGTCTTGTGCTTGATGTCATGCGGCTTATGCGCCTTGAACACCATGATGCAAGTGACCGTACCCACGGGGTAAAACAGTTCGTCCGGCATTGACATTACTGCCTCCAGGGTGTGCTCCTTCAGGATGCGTTCTTTCAGGGCATGCGGCGCCACAGCGCAGCCCATCGGAACGATGACAATGCCGCGCCCGTTTTTCTCCAAACAATCCAGCATGTGCTCAATGAAGTTGAACTCGTGAAGGTCCCCGCCTTTCTGTGAGTACGGCGGGTTAATGAAACCCACAGTGGGCTTCAGCGCTTTCACTTTCTTCGTAACCTCAGCATCGAAGCAGGACGCCTGGAACAGGTTGGCCTTCCCGTCGCCGCGGAGAATCATGTTGGACGCGGCCAGAGCGTACATGTTTGGTTGCTGTTCAATGCCGATGAGCTGGTTGGCCTTGATGTTCTTGCGCTTGGCCTCCGTGACCCCGGACAAATTGAGCATGCGGTGCATGGCAGAAATCGGAAACCCTGCAGTGCCACAGCAAGTGTCCAGCACCACGTCATCTGCGGTCAGCTCCGCCAAGTCGCAAAACAGCTCGGTCACGTGGCGCGGGGTCAGCACAATACCAAGTCCTTTGCCGTCGCCACCGGTATACCGCAGGAACTCGCCGTAAAACCGGCCCACGATGTCCTCTCCCACCTTGGTGATGAAAGGGAAAACATGCTCGTCAATGTCCGCCACCATCTTTTGCAAGGGGGTGCTGGTGGAGCCCTTCATTGGGACGCCGAGGGTGGGATGCGCCGTGATGAAGGAATAGGGGTGCAGCATGGCCGTTTTCTTGGCCTGCGGGATGTCAGAGTCCTCAATGACACCGGTAATCGCTTGGGTTAGTTTCACTGGAAGCTGGGCGCCACGCATGTCGCCAAAGCCTGAGCGAAAGCTTCGGTCTTGGAGCGCAATCAGAATCTCAGAAATCAACAGCGGCTTCTCAGACTCGGACAGCTTTGCGTAATCCCGCATGAAGTTGTGCAGGTCGCGCGCGAAGCTCATCAGGTCAGATACGCGACGCTTCTCAACACCGGGGTCCCGTGACGCATAGTTGTGCATCGTCTCCAGGGTTTCCAGTGCCATTACGGGCTGGTCAGAGAAGTCAGTGAGCGGTTTAGCGGTAGTGGACCCTTTGGGCACCATGTACGCGCTGACCTTCAAATCTTTCTTGGTTTGTCCAGACGCTGCCACTGCAATAACGTTGTACCGCTTGGCCAAGTGGTACGCGTAGTGCACGGCCCCGTCAACAGCGTATTCCACCGGTTTGTCGAGGTTGGGGGACTGATGACAGGCGTTGTCCGCCTTGCATTCAAACACAACAACCATGTCGGGGAAGGCGCCAGACGTAACGATGAACTCCGGTGCGCCCTTACCCCCCTTACCGGTCTTGCTGGCGTTCTTCAGCAGCTGGTTGATGGCCTTGTTGTCGGATTTTTGCTCCTCGACCAAGATGCCGTGGGCCTCGCCGTAGCCCAGGGAGTCAAGTTGGTCACGGATGAGTTTTTCGGTTTTGCGTTCTGACATAGCTGCTTTGATTGGTTCAAAGACTTGTCTAGAACTGGCGTTTATCTCGTGTTCGACCGAACGGCTACGCGTCTCACCGGGAAATTTGGTTGACGACACCGCAAACCCTGTGTTACATTTAGTGAACGTTCATTCACCGGCGTAATATGTCTGACACCATCCACCTCAATGCCTTGCGAACCTACTGGAACCGCCATAAGACGTTTCCCTCCATGCTCAAACTTACCGAAGTGCTGAGCATGGCGTCCACCGGTGGGGTGTTCAAGGCGCTGGGCCGACTGGTTGACGCCGGGTACCTCGAACGGGTGGGTGGGCGTATAGCTCCGACCAAGAAGTTCTTTGCGTTGCCGATGCTCGGCACCGTTCGGGCAGGTCTTCCGCAGCCGGCTGACCAGGACGAGGGCTACGAGATGCTGAACGTGGAGGATTACCTCATTGACCACCCCGAGCGCACGAGTTTTTGCCGGGTTAAAGGCGACTCCATGCGCGATGCTGGCTTGCTCGAAGGCGACATGGTTGTGGTTGAGTCCAACTCGCCGACAAAGTCGGGGGACATCGTTGTGGCTATGGTGGATAACGAAATCACCATCAAGTACCTGAGACTGACCAAAGTCGGGGGTTGGCAGCTTGAGCCGGCCAACCCTGTCTATGACGTCATCGCGCCCGTGGGCTCCCTGGAAGTCCTCGGTGTGGTCACGGGTAGTATTCGCCGCTTTGACCGGAGGTGACTGCCTGGAATCCTCCGCTACGGCCTAACCGCCCAAATTTCACGCAAGTTCCACTGGGCGCATAAAGGCCCCGGGGGTAGTTGCGTCCTAAAGTCTTTAAATTGCTGCCCGCGCAACGGGTGCAAGGGAGTGTTATGCGCAAAACATGCTCACATCGGCCGCTGGCGTCTTGGCTTGGCCACGGGATGCGCGTAGTCCGGCACGTCCACAGTCTTGACACCCATGGCGGCAAGCAGCTGCAGGGCGAAGGCAAAGCTGAACTTTCCCTGGTTGACGCGGTTGATAAGCACCTGGACGTCAACCGGCACGCCCTCGGATTCCAGCCGACGGGCGAGCTCCTTGTAAGAGAGGTTCTGACTCTCGCGAAGGTCTTTGATGATGGACTTGGCTCGCGCCTCGTAAAAGTCGCGCGGTTTCACCGTGGGAGCACGTACATGGTTTTCGATTTATGCACATGGTATGCCCAGGCGCTTCGTTTTCACGGTAATAAATGGAGTTCCATTTATGCATAAAAAATCGGCCAACCGCGACCTACACGCGCAACAGGACAACAAGGTAAGGTATGAAAGTAGAAGTTCAAATGGTCAATGAGAAGGGCAGCGCCGTCCCCACCAAGCAACGCGCGGCGATGCCAAAGTTTCGGGGCGTGATGCATCTGCGGGAGGCCCGGGTACAGAGCCTGGGTCGCATCGTGAAGACGGCCGAGCTCAATTCCGGCACCGACAAGTCGAGCCAGGCCCTGGTTCCCACCCTCTTGGACGCGGATGTCTTGTTCCTGCACGAGCAGCGCATGCGCATTCGGGGGTTTGAACTGGTTGAGGGCGTGCAATACGGCCAGACCTGGGACGTGAAGGTGCTGCCATGCTGAAAGTCTCCATTCACTCCTGCGCACCGCACAAGGCCAGCGCATTCAACGTGCTGGGCCGCCTGGACATCGGCTACGACAAGCTCGCTGCGATGGCCGACTACAAGGCCTTGATGTTCACTACCGGCATTGGGGAACAAAGCCCCGTCGCCCTCAAGAATTACCCGCGCTGGTCGGCCAGTGTGTGGGACCTGGTCGCGCGCCTGGTGTGCCTGACTTTCAACCAGGCCGAAGTCATCGAGCCCCAAGAGCTGCCCTACGAAACCCGCCCAGCTTTCATGGAAAACCTCTGTGCGGTGGTTGAACACTGGCCCGACGGGCTGAGTCAACACGTGGCCACGGTCGCCACGGCGCACATCCGCATGGGCAAACGCAAGGGCCACTATTGGGCCAGCTTCGAGTCCGACCTGCAGCCCAAGATGGAGAGCCGCCTTTTCGTTCATACGCCGCTGGGCCTGAACCACTGGGACTTGCTGGCCCGGGCTTACGCCTGGACAGTCCACGAACAGTTTGTGCTGCCGGCACGTCCGAAGCTCTGTGTTCCGCTGCCGGTACAGGACGAAGGGCGCTCACTGGTCGTGCTGGACACCTTACCGGACCCGGCCAGAACCGGGCTCACGCGCTGGATGGCCAAGAACGGGTTGCCCTTTTCTGAGTTGAGCTTCCTGCCCGGTGACTGCGTCACCGAGAGCCAGTTCGTCCAGTTCCTGGGGAAAGCGATATGAGTGACGAAACCCCGAAGCCCAAACGCCGAACCTCGGTGCACCGGCCCAGTTCTGACGCCAGCCGGTTCCACATGTCCAAAGAGGCGGTTGACCGCTCCGTTGGCGATTATTTCCGGATGTCTGACCTGGAGTGCCTCAAACACTTGGCCAGGGCACGTTGGGGCAGCCACAAGGTTGTGACCTGCCCGCATTGCAGCAGCAGTGCTGAGCACTACTGGTCCAACACAGAGCGGCGCTGGAAATGCAAGGGCTGTGGCAAGCGCTTCAGCGTCACGTCCAATACCGTGTTCGCCAACCGGCGTATCCCGATGCAGACCCTTCTGGCTGCGATTCATGTCTGGGTCTGCGGCTCTGCAGGACAGCCGGCACTCGAGCTTCGCCGCATCTTGGGCATGAAGGGGTACAACACGGCGTTCACGCTCATCAGCAAGGGACGCGAAGCGCTAGTCCGTGGCTACAACACCGGGCTTATCTCCGGTGTCGTGGAAATGGACGGCGCGCACATCTCCGGGCGCGGAGCCAGCCAGCGACGCGGGAAACCGCTGAACTACCGCAACCTGGACGACGAGGCCGCTCAGGCAGACGCCTTGTTGACCACCAGCGCGCGGCAGAAGAAACGCCGGGAGGCCAAGGCAGCCGCCATTGCCGCCGGCGGGGTCGTCCACCCCGAGCATGGCAACGTGTTTCCGGCTATGCGGCGCATCACGATGAACCTGCGCAAACGCGGTGGCAAAAAGGGCAAAGGCACCTTGACCACCCGCGTGGGCATCTGCATGGCTGAGACCCCGCAAGCGGCAGAACTGCTGGCCCGCCAGTTTGTCGCTATCCCCGAGTCCATTCTGGCCACTGACACCGGCACAGCGTTCTCCAAGCTGGGCAAGGAGTTCCAGGTCCACCTGCAGGTCAACCACAGCGAAACGCTGGTCGGCCCGGATGGTCAGCACGTCAACAATTCGGAGAGTTTCAGCGCGCGCATGGACCGGGCCGAAAAAGGCATCTACTTGAACATCGAGCCCAAGTACCTGAACGACTACGCGGTGGAGGTGGCGTTCCGGGAAGACCACAACCGGCTGGCACCTGGTGAGGCATCAGACCGGTTCATCCACTACGCCTTGGGCGTGGGGCTGTCGCGGCACTTTCGGGGCTACACCCACGGCAAGCACCGCGACTATGAGGTGCTGTTGACAGGTAATCAGTACGCGGCACCCAGCGGGCCTGCGAAAGGCCGCTCTCCCATTTCGATGGCCAATGGCCGACCGCCCAGGTAACAGACACTGGGAGGATTGGGCTTAGTTGGGCGCAGCGCATTTACTTGACTGGCTACACTGTCCAGGACAACAAAAAAAAGGGGTATTCAGTGAAATTAAAGGGAATGCACGGAACATGCGTTACGCACGCTAAATCCATACTGAAAAATGGTATTCAAGAGAAAGTAGGCGGCAGGGCCGGCTCTGGGTTTTACTTGTGGGCATTTTTGGAAGACCCGGGATACGCGGGCCTATTGGCCAAGGATTGGCACCAATGGAAATTGGAAAAAGGTGATTACTCCGACTGTGCGGACCGCTCGTTCGCCTTATTGACTTGTGAGCTGGACATTGAGCCGACCTCGTACGTGAACCTCAATCAAACTCGTCACCATGAAAGGATTCGAAATATTCATAAAAAACTCCCTCCTGGGGAGAAGCCAGCGAAGGTTTATGACGAATACCTGGGAAATCTGGCAAAATTCCGAGAAAGCGCTAATGTTTCGGCACTCATGGTGGTCGAGTCAATTTTGCCCTTCCCTGACGCTTCAAAAAACCGGCTTAGAGGCTTGACCAGTATTTTCTAATCCAGGTATGAGCCTGAAGGACAGTGCAATCGTGAGTTGCTGCCGGGTGTCTTGATCTTGTTGAAACCAGAAGTTTAAGGTGTCTGACTTCTGGACTTGGATTCTTTATCTATTGGCCCCTGCCAGG
>CAIVHU010000349.1 GCA_903905735.1 uncultured beta proteobacterium | reverse complement strand
TTACGTTAAAGATGGGCTAAGTCTTGAACGACACAGTCACGGCTTCCGCAATGTCGAACTCAACAAAATTTGCCCACATGAAAACCTTCTTGCCCAACAACAGCAGCTACATGCTGAACAAAGTCCCCGAGATCACGCTATTTTTCTGGATCATCAAGATCCTGGCCACCACCGTGGGTGAAACCGCCGCCGATTTTCTGAACGCCAACCTGCATCTGGGTCTGGGTGGCACGTCGGTGGCCGTCGGGGTGGCCTTGCTGGGCTTTTTGGTGGTGCAGTTGCGCGCCAAAGCGTATGTACCCTGGATGTATTGGGTGGTGGTGGTGCTATTGAGCGTTTTTGGTACCTTGGTCACCGATAACCTGGTGGACAACCTCGGCGTTTCTCTGGAAATGTGCACAGCCGTGTTCAGTGCCGGTCTGGCCGCCACGTTCGCCGTCTCGTACGCCAGCGAGAAGACCTTGTCCATCCACTCCATCCACACGAGCAAACGCGAGCTGTTTTACTGGGCCGCCATTTTCTTCACCTTTGCCTTGGGGACCGCAGCAGGCGACCTGGCTGCTGAGGGACTGCAACTGGGCTACGGCATCTCGGTGCTGGTGTTTGGTGGCCTGATTGCGGCCATCACATTCGGCCACTATGTGTTCAAACTCAATGCCATCGTTGCCTTCTGGGCGGCCTACATCCTGACCCGTCCGCTAGGGGCATCCACAGGTGACTTGCTCGCCCAGCCGGTCGGCAACGGCGGTCTGGGACTGGGTAATGTAGTCACCAGCAGTTTGTTTCTGGTCACGATTTTGGCTTTGGTCCTGCATATGTCACGCCGTGCCAACAAAACGGTTGCCGTGGCAAGCCGCTGACCATGGCCGGAACATCACAAAAGTGGGTCGCCTGACATGAAGCCGCAGAATGATAATGGCCGGGAACTGACTTGGCGAGGGGCATGGTTCCAGGTGCACCTGGCCGACGTGTCAACGGGCGAAGTGACTTTGTTGACGACGGCGGTGTTGATGCTCCTTACGCCGCAACTCAAAAGATATCGGAGTTAGCGCATGCGCGTTTTGCTGGTTGAAGATGACCGAATGATTGGCGAGGTGGTGGCTCAGTCGCTCAAGGAGGCTAGCTACGCCGTCGACTGGGTGCGCGATGGCCAGACGGCGTTAAATACCCTGTCCACCCAGGTGTACGACATCGTTCTGCTGGACCTGGGCCTACCCAAAAGAGACGGTCTGGAAGTATTGCGTGGCGTACGCGACAAACACAACCCGGTGCCGGTGCTGGTCATCACCGCCCGTGACACCCTGGACGACCGGATCCGCGGACTGGACAGCGGTGCAGATGATTACGTTCTCAAACCCTTCGAGATGACCGAATTGCTGGCACGCATGCGCGCGGTGACCCGGCGCAAGGGCGGGGTGGCCGGACCGGTTTTGTCCAACGGCGTGATCACCCTGGACCCCGCCACCCGCGAGGTGAACTTGAATGGCGACACGATTGCCCTGTCCGGCAGGGAGTTTTCATTGTTGATGGCCTTGATGGTGCGTCCGGGGGCGATCCTGTCCAGGTCTGACCTGGAGGACCGAATCTACGGCTGGAACGAAGAAGTCGAAAGCAATGCGGTGGAGTTCCTGATCCACGCGCTGCGCAAAAAGCTGGGGGCCAAAGCCATCCAGAACGTGAGAGGCATAGGATGGATGGTGTCCAAGTAATCCACGGGCGATCGCTTCAGGCCCGGCTTTCTGGCTGGATTACAGCGGTCATTGTGGGCATTGCGTTGGCAGCAGGGGTGTTTTCGTTTGCCACCGCTTTCCAGGAAGTCAACGAAATGCAGGATGATCAGTTGCGCCAAATGGCGATTCTGATCAATAGCCGCCACTTACAAGTGTCCATGGCAACCGAGGCGGCCATGGTCTCTGAAGTTGATCCGGAAGCCCGGGTCATTCTCCAGGTGCTTCAAAGCCCGGGGTCTTTGCCCGCAAAGTCATACCCCGCCTCGCTGGCGTTGCCGGTCGATATGCCTAATGGCTTGCAAACCGTGAGCCTCAAGGACGGAACATGGCGACTTCTGGTGCGGCAGTTGGACAGCGGTGTGAGGATCGCCATCGGACAACAAACATCGGTGCGCAACGAAATCGCCCGCAACAGTGCGCTGCGAACGGTGCTGCCGTTTTTTGTCCTGATCCCCGTTCTGCTTTTGCTGGTGAATGTGCTGATAGGCCGGATGTTCAAGCCCATGACCCAACTGGCGCACGACCTTGACCGCCGTGATGAGCAGGATTTGCAGGCGCTCAATTTCGATCATGTGCCGTCGGAGGTCCACCCCTTTGTGGTGGCCATCAATCGGCTACTTTCACGGGTGGCTCAGTCCATGGCCCTTCAGCGGCGCTTTTTGGCCGATGCCGCGCATGAACTTCGCTCGCCATTGACCGCCTTGTCCCTGCAATCAGAGCGACTGGCGGCCACTGAGTTACCTGAAGAGGCGCGTCATCGCGTTGACGCCTTGCAGTCAGGCCTGCAACGGTCACGCCAGTTGCTGGACCAATTGTTGGCGTTGGCGCGGGCACAGGACGCTGGCAAGGGTTCTGTTGGATGGGTGTCACTACGACAAGTCTGCCACCGTGTGCTGGAAGACCTGATGCCGCTGGCTCAAGCCAAGGAGATTGACCTGGGCATGGTGCTGGGCGAGATGGTCAGTGATGCCATGGTCTTGGCGCAGGATCTCGACATGTACATTGTGATCAAGAACCTGGTGGACAACGCAATTCGCTATACACCAGCAGGGGGACAGGTGGATGTGTCGATCAGCCAACGCGATGGCAAGACTGCTTTACAGGTGGCCGACTCCGGGCCGGGAATATCGGAAGAAGATCGCCAGCGCGTCTTTGATCCGTTCTACCGGGTGATTGGCAATGACGAAATCGGCTCTGGTCTGGGCCTGTCGATTGTGAAAACTATCGCTGACCGCCTTGGCGCCAACGTGTCCCTTGCGTACACGAATGTGCCGGAGTCATCAGGGCTGAGCGTGACTGTCGAGTTCCCGCCCACGCCTGCTGGCGCTCATTGATGTCCGTAGCCATCCAGGTTGGCAGAGATTCCTGAGCGGCTGAGC
>CAIVHU010000348.1 GCA_903905735.1 uncultured beta proteobacterium | reverse complement strand
GTGCTTGCGCACAGGTCGTTTAACCGCGGCTCCGCACCCCCCGATTACTCAGGACGCACGCGCAGTCAAGGTCACACGGTTCCACGTGTGGTTTTAGGAAACAAGACACAGAGAGCGGTTAACGCTCCATCAGCCAGCACCATCTTGAAACTATTTGTAACAAGACGTAACAAAGCCGTTTCTTGCGAAAATATGTCTCTTTAAAGCTACAAATACCACCCTGGGGGTGCGTATTTACCTTTACCGCGTCCCTGAGGGTTGCGGATGAAGTAGCCAAATCGAGCCATTTGGCTACTACAAGGTGTACCTCATTTCAGAGGCAGAATGAACCTCTTTTCAGAGGGAAACATTCCTGTTTAAGTCCGTCACAAGGACGGAAGGAAGCGACTTCGAGTCGCACCATGCCAACGATTCTATAGAGGCAAGAACGTCGTCGAGTTTCGGGTGTGACTCCAGCACCACAGCAAAGCCCAAGTCGCGTGCCGCCAGCGCGATGCGCGCATGGGTGGCCACCGCGCGAGCCTGCGCCCAGCGCTGCTTGGGCAACAGGTGGCGCAGATGTGCCACGGCCTCGGCACTGCTGAACAACCAGACCGAGCCATCGGTGGCGGCCTGCGAGGCCAGAGCACGCTGAACATCGCCCCAAACTGGTGCACTGCGTTGGTAAGCCACCACAAAATCCACCACCGCACCAGCCTGCTGCAGGCGCTGAGCCAGCCAGTCGCGGCCAACGCCTGGCGTTCCCGGGGGGCTTGCCGTATCGGTTTCGGGTTTATCACTGTCGGTCGCGTCATCGCGGACATCACCGCGCACGATCAACACGCGGGCACCCGGGGTGATCTGGCCTTGCACCTCTTGCCAGAGGGCCTCGGAATCAAATTGCCCACCGTCGGCAGGCGGTGCGTCCACCAGATGCGCGGGCAAACCCTGCGCAATCAGTGCGGCGCGGGTGCCTGGTCCGGTCGCCCAAGCTCTTGTTTCGGTAGCTACCTGACTTTGATAAATAAGGGCTAGAGCCTGATTTGATGTATAAAAGAAATCCACCGCGTGGCTGCTGACAAACATCACGGCGCGGTATGCTGACCAGCGCTGCCCGGCGGCCTGCAACGCGGTGGCATCGGCCAGGGCACGGGCTTCCAGCAGCGGCAGCGCCACCGCCTCGACCCGTGACGCCAGCAGCTTGACCCAGCGCGCCGCCTGCGGCTGCACCCGGGTCACAATCACACGCATGGCTTATGGCCCAGTGATCAGGGCCTTGTCCAGATGTTCCAGACTGCCACCCTGGGCCAGCACGCCAGCCATCAGTTCCTCGGCCACACGTTGCCCCAAGGCTGCGGCACTCGCCTGGTCGCTGACCGGCCCCGTAGCGCAAGCGCGCACCAGCGGCAGCTTGTTTTGTGTGTCACCCCAAGCGGCGTTGATGGTGAGCACGTTGCCATCCAGCGTGGCATAGGCTGCCAGTGGCATGGAGCAACTGCCACCCATGGCACGGCTGACCGCGCGCTCGGCAGCCACAGCCAGCCAGGTGGGCTGGTGAATTAGCGGCGTGATCGCGGCAGTCACCTCGGTGCCGTCGTTGCGCACCTCGATGCCCAAAGCACCCTGCCCGGCAGCAGGCAGCATCACTTCGGGTTCAAAAATGTCGCGGATACGCTCTTGCAGCTTCAGGCGCTTGAGGCCAGCGGCCGCCAGCACGATGGCGTCGTATTGGCCTTCGTCGAGCTTGCGCAGGCGCGTGTCGAGGTTGCCACGCAGCGGTTCGATCTTCAAATCAGGGCGCAGCGCACGCAGCAACGCCACCCGGCGCAGGCTCGATGTGCCCACCACGGCGCCCAGCGGCAGCGCGGCCAGATTGGCATAGTGGGGGGACACAAACGCGTCGCGCGGGTCTTCGCGCTCCATCACGCAGGCCAGGTTGAAGCCTTCGGGCAGTTCCATGGGCACGTCCTTGAGCGAGTGCACCGCCAGATCAGCGCTGCCGTCTTCCAAAGCAACTTCCAGCTCTTTGGTGAACAAACCCTTGCCGCCCACCTGACTCAAGGCGCGGTCCAGAATCTGGTCGCCCAGGGTGGTCATCCCCAAAATGCTGACCACGTGTCCCATGCCGGTCAAAATAGCCTGAACATGCTCGGCCTGCCACATGGCCAGGCGACTTTCTCTGGTGGCAATCGTGAATTTACTCATAAGCGTGTGGCGCGCAGCCGTAACCTCGTCGTTATTGCAATGAAACGAGGATGCTAGCATGAGTCTTGCTTGTCAAAAGCACGCCCATTCACCGAGCCAACATGACAAAACTCAGCCCACCCCGCGCCAAAGTCAGCCCGAAAAACACCGAGCAGCCGCTGATCGAAGACATCCGTCTGTTAGGTCGCATCCTTGGCGACGTGATCCGCCAGCAAGAAGGGGAAGACGCTTTTGCGCTGATCGAGCAAATCCGCCAACTCTCGGTCGCCTTCCGCCGCGATGCCGACCACGAGGCCGACAAGGCGCTGAGCAAGCTGCTCAAATCTTTGAGCGGTGACAAAACCGTCAGTGTGGTGCGTGCTTTCACCTATTTCAGCCACCTGGCCAACTTGGCCGAAGACCGCCATCACATTCGCCGGCGCGCCATGCACGAGCGCCAGGGCGACCTGCACGAGGGAGACATCGACCTCACCTTGCAGCGCCTGGCGGGCGGTGGCATCACGCCCACGGCCATCAGCCAGATGCTGGCGCACAGCTTTGTGTCGCCGGTGCTCACCGCCCACCCCACCGAAGTGCAGCGCAAAAGCATTCTGGATGCCGAGCGCGCCATCGGCAGGCTGCTGGCCGCGCGCGACGACATCCTGGCCCAGGCCGCCGCCTACCAGGTGGCCAACGATGCCTTGACCCCGCGCGAACTCGCCGCCAACGAGGAACAGTTGCGCGCCCGCGTGCTGCAGCTCTGGCAGACCCGGCTGCTGCGGTTTACCAAACTGACCGTGGCCGATGAGGTGGAAAACGCGCTGAGCTACTACGAATCGACCTTTCTACGCGAAATTCCGCGCATTTACGCGCATCTGGAGCAATCGTTGGGCGGCCAGCCCATCGCCAACTTCCTGCGCATGGGCCAGTGGATTGGTGGCGACCGCGACGGCAACCCCAACGTCAACGCGCAAACCCTCACCCACGCGCTGCGCCGCCAGGCCGACGTGGCGCTGCGCCATTACCTCACCGAAATCCATTTTCTGGGCAGCGAACTGTCGCTCTCAGCCCTGCTGGTGAAGTTCGGACCGGAGATGCAGGCGCTGGCCGAGAGCTCCCCCGACACCAACGCACACCGCAAGGACGAACCTTACCGCCGCGCCCTGATTGGTGTGTATGCCCGCTTGGCGGCCACCCTCAAGGCCCTCACCGGTGGCGATGCCGCCCGCCACGCCGTGCCGCCGCAAAATCCTTACCTCAACGCAGAAGAGTTGCTGGCCGACTTGCACGTGATTGAAGCCTCGTTGCTGGCCAACCACGCACAAGCGCTGGTGGCACAACGCCTGCAACCGCTGATGCGGGCCATCCAGGTGTTTGGTTTCCACCTGGCTACTGTCGATTTGCGCCAAAGCTCTGACCAGCACGAGGTCGTGCTGGTCGAACTGCTGGCCACCGCCCTGGTCACGCCTGACTACGCGGGGCTGGACGAACCTGCCAAATGCACGCTGCTGATGAACTTGCTCAATGAAGCACGTCCCTTGCGCGTCATGGGGGCCACCTATTCAGCCCACACGGTGAGCGAAATCAGCATCTTCGAGGCTGCCAAGACCATGCGCGAGCACTATGGCGCGCAGGCCATCCGCCACTACATCATCAGCCACACCGAAACCGTGAGTGACCTGCTGGAAGTGCTGCTGCTGCAAAAAGAGGTGGGCCTGATGCGCGGCACGCTGGACCAGGGCGCCACGGCAGACCTGATTGTGGTGCCGCTGTTTGAGACCATTGACGACCTGCGCCACGCCTCTGGCATCATGCAGGCGTTTTACGCGCTGCCCGGTTTGCTGGCGCTGGTGCAGCGCGGCAATGCTGACCAGTATGGCGAGCAGGACATCATGCTCGGCTACTCCGACAGCAACAAGGACGGCGGCATTTTCACCAGCAACTGGGAGCTGTACCGGGCCGAACTGGCGCTGGTGGAGGTGTTTGACGGCATCAACCGCGCCCACCCGACCGCGGACGACAGCCACTTCATTCAGTTGCGCATGTTCCACGGCCGGGGCGGCACGGTGGGGCGTGGCGGCGGCCCGAGCTTCGAGGCCATCCTGGCACAACCCCCGGGCACAGTGCGCGGCCAGATCCGCCTGACCGAACAGGGCGAGGTGATCGGCTCCAAATACGCCAACCCCGCCATTGGCCGGCGCAATCTGGAAACCCTGGTGGCCGCCACGCTGGAAGCCACGCTGTTGCACCCCACCCAGGCCGCGCCGTGCGACTACCTGGAAGCAGCCGACGAGCTGTCACTGGCCAGCATGGCGGCCTACCGCAAGCTGGTGTACGACACACCGGGCTTCACCGACTACTTTTTTGAAGCCACGCCGATCCGCGAAATTGCTGAACTCAACATTGGCTCGCGTCCGGCCTCACGCAAGGCCACGCAAAAGATTGAAGACCTGCGCGCCATTCCCTGGGGCTTCAGCTGGGGACAATGCCGCCTGACGCTGCCGGGCTGGTTTGGTTTTGGCTCAGCGGTGGAAGCGTTTTTGTACCCGCAAGAAGACAAAACCCCCGCCAAAGTCCATAAGCAGCGCCTGGCGCTACTGCAACACATGGAGCGCACTTGGCCGTTTTTCAAAACCCTGCTGTCCAATATGGACATGGTGATGGCCAAGAGCGACCTGGCCCTGGCCACGCGCTACGCGGAAATGGTGGCGGACAAAAAACTGCGCAAGAAGATCTTTACCGCTATTGAGAGCGAATGGCACCGCACCACGCACGCGCTGGAGCTGATCACCGGCGACAAAGAGCGCCTGGCGCACAACGCGGCGCTGCAGCGCTCCATCCGCCACCGCTTTCCGTACATCGACCCGCTGCACCACCTGCAAGTGGAGATGGTGCGCCGCTACCGTGCGGGCAATACCGACGAGCGCATCAAGCGCGGGATTCACATCTCGATCAACGGGATTGCGGCGGGGTTGCGCAACACCGGCTAAGTTTGCCGGGCATCTGACTCCGCCTCTGTGTTGTCTGGTGGTGTCAAAAACAATAGCTGCTCGCCCTTATTTTAAAAAGACTAGAGGGCTAAAAGGCTTATAAAGCCTGGGTGCTTGCGGCCCGCGACCTGCCATGGGGTTTGGGCGGCATCCTTGACAAACGACATGCATCCTTTGATCCATGTCGAATGAACGACAAATCAGGCGCGTATAGTGATTTCTTGACAAGAGCGATTCAAGTGAGCCCAGTCCAATCCCGGGCTGTGGCGGTTGATGCAGGAGAAAGATTGTGAAAGACCTCCTTTGGGACAACGTATTGAGCGTCGGCGTGAATGAAATCGATGACGATCACCGAAAGCTGATCCACATCTTCAACATCCTCAACCACGCCATCACGGCGCGAGAGTCCAAAGAGTATCTGGCGGCGACGCTGACCGAACTGGTCAACTGCACGGTCTGGCATTTCAGCCATGAAGAGCGGTTGATGCTCAAACACCACTACCCGGAAACCGCCGAACACAAAACCGAGCACCAGGAATTGATCCAAAGCGCCCTGGAACTGCAGCGCGAGGTGATGGCATCGAACCAATCGTTCTCGGAGGACCACCTCCAGTTTCTGGAACGTTGGTTAACCGAGCACATCCTCACCGCCGACGGACGCTTGGGCGCTTTTCTGTCTCACAAGATGTAGGCGTTACCGCCTTGGTGCTCGCGACTCAGTGGGTTGCGCAACTGCTGGCAGCTTTGCCAGGCATGGGCGCATCGCGATCAGCCCCGGCGGCCTTCAACTGAGCGATATAGTCTTCCCACAGCTTGTCCTGCTGCGATCCCAGAAAGTACAGGTATTCCCAGGTGTAGAGGCCGGTGTTGTGACCGTCCGAAAACGTGGGTTGCACGGCGTAATTGCCGACCGGCTCTATCGCCACGACATCGACATGGCGATGGCCGGTCTGCAGGGTTTCCTGCCCGGGGCCGTGGCCCTGCACCTCGGCCGACGGTGAACAGACGCGCAGCAGCTCGAACGGGATGCGAAACGCCGCACCGTCAGAGAAGCTGACTTCCAGCACTTTGGAGGCGCTGTGCACCGTGATGTCTTCGGGATGCGGGGTACCCGCTTGCAAACCTGCCATGTGTCAATCTCCTTGTCGTTGCTGCTGCGCCGCCAGCGTGATCACACCAGCACGCGCTCAATACCGCCGTTGTTGGCCAGTTTGACGTAATCGGCCATCCACTGGTTACCCAAAATCTGGCTGGCCATCTCGACCACGATGTAATCGGCCTCCAGCAGCCCATTGTTCAAATCCTCGCCAAAGCGGCTCAGGCCTTGCAGGCACGCCGGGCAACTGGTCAGAATCTTGATGTTGTCCTTGGCACCCACACCAGCCTGCTGCCGCAACTGCGCCTCACCTTTGAGGATTTCTTCTTCCTTGCGGAAACGCACCTGGGTGGACACGTCTGGCCGATTCAAAGCCAGTGTGCCGGATTCGCCGCAGCAGCGGTCTGACAGCAGCACCTGGTCGCCCAGCAAGGCTTTCACTGTTTTGAGGGGCTCCTGCAGCTTCATCGGGCTGTGGCACGGGTCGTGGAACAGGAATGCCCCGGCGTTCGCCAGCGTGATGCCTTTCTCCAGCAGGTACTCATGGATGTCGATGATGCGCGAGCCCGGAAAGATCTTGTCAAACTCGTAGCCCTGCAACTGGTCGTAACAGGTGCCGCAACTGACCACCACGGTTTTGATGTCGAGGTAGTTCAGCGTGTTGGCCACTCGGTGGAACAGCACCCGGTTGTCGGTGATGATTTTTTCCGCCTTGTCAAACTCGCCGCCGCCGCGCTGCGGGTAGCCGCAGCACAAATAGCCCGGCGGCAGCACGGTTTGCACACCCGCGTGCCACAACATGGCCTGCGTGGCCAAACCCACCTGGCTGAAGAGACGCTCAGAGCCACAACCGGGGAAATAAAACACCGCTTCGGTCTCCGACGTGGTGGTTTGCGGGTTGCGGATGATCGGCACGTAGTCTTTGTCTTCGATGTCCAGCAAAGCGCGGGCGGTCTTTTTGGGCAGGCCGCCGGGCAGCTTTTTGTTGACAAAGTGGATGATCTGTTCCTTGATGGGCGCGGTGCCCAAAGACGCGGGCGGCGCTTTGGTTTGCTTGCGGCCCGCCAGTTTCAGGATGTCCGCCGCGAAACGCTGACCCTTGATCGCCACATTCACCATCACCGATCTCGCGACCCGGATGGTCTCGGGGTTGGTCGCATTGAGCAGGAACATGGCTGCCGCACCGGCGGGCCGGAAGCTCTTTTGACCCATTTTGCGCAGCAGGTTGCGCATGTTCATCGACACATCGCCAAAGTCGATGTTCACCGGGCAGGGCTGAAGGCACTTGTGGCACACCGTGCAGTGGTCGGCCACGTCTTCAAACTCTTGCCAGTGTTTGATACTGACACCCCGACGCGTCTGCTCCTCGTACAAAAACGCTTCCACCAGCAGAGAGGTGGCCAAAATTTTGTTGCGCGGGCTGTACAGCAGATTGGCGCGTGGCACATGGGTGGCGCACACCGGTTTGCACTTGCCACAGCGCAGGCAGTCCTTCACGCTGTCGGCAATCGCGCCAATGTCGCTCTGCTGCATGATCAGCGACTCGTGCCCCATCAGGCCAAAGCTCGGGGTGTAGGCGTTGGTCAGGTCGGCATATAAGAAATCAGCCTCCAGCCCTTTATCCATATGCGCTGACAGCTCCGTATTTCGGAGCAACTTGCCTTTGTTGAAACGCCCTTCGGGGTCCACCTGGGCCTTGTAGTCGATGAACGGCTGCAACTCTGCATCGGTCAAAAACTCCAGCTTGGTGATGCCAATGCCGTGCTCGCCCGAGATCACGCCGTCCAAGTTGCGCGCCAGCACCATGATGCGTTTGACCGCACCGTGGGCCGCCTGCAGCATCTCATAGTCATCGCTGTTGACCGGGATATTGGTGTGCACGTTGCCGTCACCGGCGTGCATGTGCAGCGCCACCCAGACCCGGCCCTTGAGCACGCGCTGGTGGATGGCATTGCACTCTTTCAGGATAGGCTCAAACGCCACGCCGCTGAAAATCTGCTGCAGCGGCGCACGAATCTGCGTCTTCCAGCTGGCGCGCAGCGAGTGGTCTTGCAGCTTGTCAAACAGCGGCGCGACATCACGCAACCAGCCTGACCACAGCGTGCGCACCTCGGCCAACAGCGCCAGCGCCTGGGCCACGCGGTCTTCCAGCATCTCGGAGGACGAAATGTCACCGGCGTCGTCCTGGCGGCCCAGCGGCAGATGGCCCTGGTTAAAAAACGCCTCCAGCGCATCACATAGCGCCAGCTTGTTGTGCAGGCTCAGCTCGATGTTGATGCGCTCAATGCCGTCGGTGTACTCAGCCATGCGCGGCAGCGGGATCACCACGTCTTCGTTGATCTTGAAGGCGTTGGTGTGTTTGGAAATCGCCGCCGTGCGCTTGCGGTCCAGCCAGAACTTTTTGCGTGCTTCCGGACTGATCGCAATAAAGCCTTCGCCACTGCGGGAGTTGGCGATGCGCACCACCTCGCTGGTGACCCGCGCCACATCGTCAGCATTGTCCCCGGCAATGTCGCCAAACAACACCATTTTGGGCACCGTGCTGCTGGAGCCCGACTGCGCTTGTGCGCCCTTCTTGGACTTGGTGGCGTAACCCACGGCCTTCAAATACCGGTCGTCCAGATGCTCCAGCCCGGCCAGCAACACGCCACTGCGCTTCTGCTCGGCAAACATGAAGTCCTTGATCTCCACGATGCTGGGCACCGCATCCTTGGCGTTGCCAAAAAACTCCAGGCACACGGTGCGCGTGTGTTTGGGCATGCGATGCACCACCCAGCGCGCGCTGGTGATCAGGCCATCGCAGCCTTCTTTCTGGATGCCGGGCAGGCCGCTCAGAAACTTGTCGGTCACGTCCTTGCCCAGGCCCTCTTTGCGGAAGGTCTTGCCGAGAATGTCCAGCCGCTCCTGGCGCAACCTGGTTTTGCCGTCGGCCTTGAAATACTGCAGCTCAAAACTGGCCACATCCACATCATGGATCTTGCCCATGTTGTGGTTGATACGGGTCACTTCCAGCCACTCGGCCTGCGGTGTGACCATGCGCCAGCTGGCCAGGTTGTCCAGCGCCGTGCCCCAGAGCACAGCTTTCTTGCCGCCCGCGTTCATGGCGATGTTGCCGCCGATGCATGACGCTTCAGACGAGGTCGGATCGACCGCAAAGACAAAACCGGCGCGCTCGGCGGCCTTCGCCACGCGGTCGGTGACGACACCGGCTTCACTCCAGACCGTGCCCACCTCATGGTCCAGACCGGGCAACCTGAGCATCTCGACCTCGGTCATGGCCTCCAGTTTTTCTGTGTTGATGACCACACTCTTCCAGGTCAGCGGAATTGCGCCGCCGGTGTAACCCGTGCCACCGCCGCGCGGGATGATGGTCAGGCCCAGTTCGATACAGCCCTGCACCAGGTGCGCCATCTCGGCCTCGGTGTCGGGCGTGAGCACCACAAACGGGTATTCCACTCGCCAATCTGTAGCATCCGTCACATGGCTGACGCGGGACAGACCGTCAAACTTGATGTTGTCCTTGGCGGTGAGCTTGACCAGCAGGCGCTGCGTTTTGCGCCGCAGCATGGCCGTTTCGACAAAGTTTTCATCAAAAGCCTGCACGGCTTTGCCCGCCGCCGCCAGCAATTGGCCCACCAGCGCATCACGCTCGGGGTCTGATTCCGGGTTGCGGCGTTTCTGAATTTCAGCCAGACGGTGCTGCAAGGCCTGCACCAGCAGCACACGGCGTTTCGGGTTGTCCAGCAGGTCGTCCTGCAAATACGGGTTGCGCTGCACCACCCAGATATCGCCCAGCACCTCATACAACATGCGCGCCGAGCGGCCAGTGCGGCGCTCTTCGCGCAACTGGTTCAGCCAGCCCCAGGCAGGCGCGCCGAGCAGCCGGATCACGATCTCGCGGTCAGAAAACGAGGTGTAGTTGTACGGAATCTCGCGGATGCGCTGCGGCTCGTGCGCCGCCGTCACGTTGGCTGGCAACAAGGTCTTGAGCTGGATGGGAGCGTTCATGGGTGATGTGATGGCCGCCAAAACGGCGATTCAACGCCCTGTCAAAGGCGCGTTCTGGCTGGGCAGGCAATGTTACCGCAGCGCAGCATTGCCCTACCGTTGGCGTGGCGGTGGCACGGTGCCATCCAATACCACGGGCGGCGCGACTGGGGCAGCCGCCTTGGCGCAACAAAACTCAGTCTGGCAGCACCGTCAAGACAGTCGAACCAGCGACATACTTGGTCAAATAATCGGCCACTTTTTCGAATGTCGCCGTGACTGGTATGCCTGCGGGCTGGTCAGAGGTGGACACTTCCTTGGTGAACATCGACCCCAGCATCAGCTTGAACGGATTGACATTCACCGGCTGCGGCGTAAAAAACGCCTTCTCATTGGCCTTGATGACCTTGATGTCACTGGTCTGATATATCGCAGCGTTGGTCACATCCAGCACAAATTCGGTGCAGTTCTGACGCCCCAAGGTGAACGGGTTGGCAATCACCGAATAGTGCGGATCATGCAGCACCTGATAGGTGGGTGAAGCAATGGTCTGCAACAGCCGAGCCTGCAACTCTGGCGACGGCACGATGATGCCAGCCTCCAGCAGGGCGACACCGGCAAAAAAATCGACCGGAAAATCCTGCACCAGATCGCTGACATCAGGATGGCCATCCTCCTGATACAGGTTGTACATGGCGTAGCCGGGCACCTTGCGTCCGTCGCTGGTGGTGATTTCGGAATACACGGCAAACTCCACATGGGTGAAATGCATGCCCTCAGGCAGCTCAGACAACGGGCGACCCATACGCGCCACAATGGCCACACGCGCACCTTTGGCAGCCAGCGTGCGCTCCACCTTTTTGGCGAAAGCAATCACCTGCTCAGGCTTGAAGTGCAGTTCTTCACCCGCTTGGCTGCTGCCGGAACTGAACCCGGCCGCCCAGGAGCTCACGCCAAAACAGACAGACATCAAGACCGTCAGCGCCCGAAAAAATTTCAACATGACTCACTCTTTCTACAAAAGCTTCAATATCACCCAGTCGCCCCGCCATTGCCCTAGAGACTTGGGGCTTGTGGTTTCGGCTTGAGCGCTTCCTTGGGCGACATCACGGTGATGGACTCGTCGGTGACTTCAAGCGGCGTGCCAATCGGTGCCGTCGCTGCACGCATCGAATCCTGTCCGACACGGGTGCTGGCAGTACCCACCGAACCGGCCACCACACCCGCCGACATCAGCGGGATAGCCAAAGCAGCCGATGTCAACTGTCCCGAAGCGGCCATGCTGTGCGCTGCGCTGGCGCTGGCATGGCCGCTGGCAGCCACGCCGTTGCTGACCGCCTGCGCGGCTTGGGAGTTGTCTTGAGCCAGAGCGCTCGTAGCCATGCCTAACTTTCATGATTGGGGTGAGCAGCACCCCCGATCATGAAAGACACTGTGAAGGTGTGGAGTCAGCCCGCAGGCTGAGGTCGTGAAAATCTTTGATGGCTTCGGACCGCGAAAACTAACTCGACCCGCCGCCATTCACTCGTACCCCGGATTGCTTGGCGCCACTTTTTGCGAAGTGGTGGACAGCGCACGTTAAAAAGAGCCGTCGGGCTTGTGTCCTGACAGGCCGTTGAATGGCAGTGCCCCTGGGCGACAACACGCATTGCAGTGTAGTGTTTTCGTCAAAGGAGAACTTTTATGGAACTCAAACCGATCTACCGGCGCGTGATTGGCCTGGACATTCACCAGGCCAAGATCAGCGCCTGCGCTGTGAGTGAGCGAAGCGATGGATCAGTGGTCATGGAGATGCAGGAGTTTGGCGGTTTCAAGCGTGACCGGCGAGCGCTGGCCCAATGGACCAAGTCGTTTGATCCCGAGATTGTCGTGATGGAGAGTACCGGCATTTACTGGAAAAGCCCGTACGCAGCCTTGGAGAGCGTGGGCATCGCCGCCTGGGTTGTCAACGCCCGCCACGTCAAGACCGTGCCTGGGCGCAAGACCGATGTGGCCGATGCCCAGTGGCTTGCCACTCTGGCGCGTGCGGGCCTGCTGCGCGGCTCATTCATCCCGCCAGCACACATCCGTCACCTGCGCCTGATTGCCCGCCAGCGTCAAAAGCTCGGCGGCATGCTCGCCAGCGAGAAGAACCGACTGCACAAAATCTTGTCTGATGCGGGCATCCGCTTGGGCGTTTTAGTCTCCGACGTTCACGGTCAAGCCGCACGCGCCATGGTCAAGGCGATCATTGCAGGCCAACCAATGGCCGATGTTCTCGATCTTGCTGGGCGCCTGCGTGCGAGTCGCTCTGAGTTGTTTGAAGCCCTGCAACCCGAGGAACTCAGCAGCGCACACTTGTTTGTGCTGACCGAGATCATGGCGCACATCGAGGAGTTGGAGGCCCGCATGGGTCGCTTTGAGCAAGCTTTGCTGCAAGGCTTGTCCGCCTGGCAACCTCAGTTGAGGCTGTTGCAGACCATCCCCGGCATTGACCAAATAGGGGCGGCCATGCTGTTGGTGGAAATCAGCACCGACATGGACAGCTTTGGCAGTGCCGAGAAACTGGCCTCGTGGGTGGGCATTTGTCCGGGCAACAACGAGAGTGCGGGCAAGCGCAAGAGTGGCAAAACCCGCAAGGGCAATGCCTGGGTCAGGCGGCTGTTGTGCGAGTTCGCCCAAGCCGCCAGCAGAAGTCGCTGTGCGTTGAAAGACAAGTTTGCCGCCCTGAGCATTCGCAAAGGGCACAAAAAATCAATTGTGGCGCTGGCCCACAAGATGCTGCGCATCAT
>CAIVHU010000347.1 GCA_903905735.1 uncultured beta proteobacterium | reverse complement strand
GCACCGAGCAACTGACACAAGCCATCGAGGCGTTTGTAACCAGCTACAACAAAACAGCCGCGCCGTTTGTTTGGAGGAAACGTGAGGTTCGAGGTGCACAACTCAGAAATACAATTGTTAATTTACGCAATTAAACACTAGTAGCACGCGTCGCAGTCGACGCATCTTGCAGCGATCGCGAGCGATTCGAGGCATTGCAAGCGCTTGCGGCACTAGGCGATTCCCGCCTTGCACCGATGGTCGATGCGATCGTCACGCTGGCGCCAGGGTGGTCCGAACGACTTGCGCGTTGGGTCGGGACGATGCTGTATCCAGAACATGTCACCGAAGCCCATCTGGTTCAGCTCTTGGCGAGGGTGCACAGCGAGAAGAGGGATCGTGGGGGCTACGCAGACAGCGTCGCCCGGGTGATCCAGAAGGCCGACATAAGCAAAGCCCGCCTCGAAGCCTTGTTGCCTGATGTGCTTCGGCTGGCACGCGGGGGGCTGTCGGCGGTCGAGGAAGAGTTTCAAGAGGCCGATGGGCGACTGGAAATGTCGAGCATCTTGCGCTCGCTGTGCCTCCGGTTGCTCGAACTTGGAAGCGTTAGCGAGACACTGATCGCGGCCTCGGTTCTTACAAGGCGGTCGACCGACGCGTCCTCCGGCCTTGGGAAGGGCAAGACCGAACTGAGTGCGCTGCTCGACTCGCTGCCAAATGGTTGGCGACCACAGGTCTTCGAGGCGGATCTGGCCTGTGTGGAGTCGCTTGGCGGCGATCGCAGTGCCAGGTACCGACTGGTTCGTATCGTCTATGAAGGAGCACTGAACTACACGTTGGAGCGGGATGGCCCGTGGGTACAGGCAGCCCTGGCTGACGTACAGATGTCGTCGGAGCGTCGAGTGGTTCTGTTGCACCTGGCCGCGCACCTCTACGCGATCGAGGGAGGCCTCAAGGACGGCGAGGCCGCTCTTCGCGGGGCCGTGGCTGACACGACAGCGCTGAACGACGAGTTGAACTCGATCGTCGCGTCGAACCAGCCGAGCCCTGAGTTCCTGAAGATGCAGGAGGAGCAGCGGAAACGGCAAGAGCGCCAGGCCAAGAAGCGCGCCGATGAGAGGGATGCCTGGGCCCGGATCAGGCGAGAGCTGGCTGAGCAGCCCGCGCTGGCACTCGGGCCCGGTCGCAGGGACCGCACGATCTGGAACCTTTGGCTGGTCTTGCGTAAGCTGGGCCGAAATGGCGATGAAGGGCGATGGGACCGTGCATTCTTGACCTCCCAGTTCGGAGGTGACGTCACAGACAGGCTGAGGCTTGCCTTGATGGCTTACTGGCGCGGCATGCGTCCGACGGTTCGATGTGAGCGCCAGCGCGGAGAGGAGAACACCTACCTCGTGGTGTGGTCGATCGGCCTGATGGGCATCTATGCAGAAGCTGAGGATCCCCTCTGGGCGACCAAGCTGAAGCGAAGTGAAGCGGAACTCGCAGCTCGCTATGCCTTGCTAGAGCTGAACGGCCTGCCCAGTTGGCTTGGTAGCCTTGCAAAGGCGCACCCCGCGGAGGTGGAGGCCGTCCTCGGCGCCGAGTTGTTCGATGAGCTGCTCGATGCGGGCGGTAATTCGGGCTGGCATTCGATGGTGCTGCAGTCCCTGCGGAACGGCACGCAGGACGTAGCACAGCTGCTTCTGCCTCGTCTCGTTGGCTGGCTCGCATGGTCGGGCTTGACGCTGATGCAGCTTCCGCATTCGCAGTCGAACGAAAAGAAGCTGTCCCAGGTGGTGGGTGTGCTGCTGGCGCACGCCGGCCCAGAGGTCAAAGGACCTTTGGGGGAACTGACCGCGGCTCAGGTTCAGGCGGCCGGCACCGGCCCGTACTTGCTCTTCTGGCTGCCGGTCTTGTTCTCGCTCGCTCCGTTGCGCGGTGCGGAGAGCGTGCTTCCCGTTCTGGCGGCACTTCCCGTGGAGCCCAGCGGGGCAGCAGTACGCATCATCGGTTCACTGTTCAATGAGCGGAGTGACTCTGGATCAACCGAATGGGCCTCCAAGCTGGCGCCTGCGCAACTACTCCGGCTGACGCTTGAGTTTCATCGGCACGTGAGGACGGAGGATGACCTCGTGCATGACACCGTCTACTCACCTGGGGCGCGGGACGCTGCCGAGAACGGGCGTCGGTACATCTTTGATGCGCTGATGAAGGCGAGCGGACCGGAGGCTCTCAGTGCGAAGCTCGCTCTCGCGGCCGATCCGCTCTTCGAGCGCTTACGGGATCGCATCGCAGCGCTGGCTCAGGAACGCCTTGCCGCAGAGATCGATTCAAGCGCATGGACACCGACGGAGGTTGACACACTTCTTGCGCGCAAGGAGCTTTCACCCAAGACCACAACCGACATGGCGCAGTTGCTGGTCGATCGGCTGGATGATCTTCAGGAACTGTTGCTCAAGGACACTGGACCACGGGCCGGCTGGGCGTCGATCGACGACGAGAACACGCTGCGGCCCATGATCGCGCGTGAACTGGAAGTTGCGTCGCGGGAGGCCTACACCGTTGACCAGGAAGCTGTGACAGCTGATGGCAAGGAGACCGACATTCGTCTGAGGGCTGTCTCGGGATACCAGGCGACCATCGAACTGAAGGTCGGTGAGAAGGGAAGATCTGCGCGAGAGCTATGCGACACGATCGACGACCAGTTGGTCAAGAAGTACATGGCTCATCGGGACGCGCGTACGGGCTGTCTGCTTGTATCGGTGGCCGACCCGGGCAGGTACTGGCTGCACCCCGAGACAGGTGAACGGATCGATCGTTTTGGCCTGCAGACGCTCCTTCAGGCGAAGGCGGATGAGGCGCAGCGACGACTCGGTGGAGAGGCGCGGGTTCTCGCTCGCGTGCTGGACCTGGTGCCTCGCCTGTCCACCGAGAAGCAGGCAGCAGGCGCGGCCCGCTGACAATCTACGGACACCAACATGGCAGAACGCACAGTTGGCCCCCACGAGTTCTGGCTTCAGACCTGCGGTCTCGACACTCATCGTCGCGGACCGAACTACGCCCGGCTGGATACACCATGGAACGCCTTCACCGCCGACGGTAGCAAGCTGGTCTGCACTCTTTGGGTGGATCTGATCGTCGATGTTCATGACCCCAAGTTGGGCCGCATGCGTCGCTTCGTGAAGATGGGCGGACGCTCCCGTCGATGGAAGGGTGTTGGCATGCAACACGGCCAAGAGGCCCGCGCCAACCTGGATAAGGCCATTGCTGAGAGGCTTCCGATCTTTGGGTTTGAGGCTGAGCCGAACGTGGCCGCCTTGGAGCGTGGTGAGCGGTCTGTCAAGCACTTCTACCTTGACCGGGCGCATCAGCTGCAGGGGCGAATCGGCCTCAGTCTGTACGAACTGGAAACCAGGCTCCACATCGAAGAGGCATTCAGGCAGCGTGGACTCGCGGATCAGGATGATCCAAACCTGCCTTCATCGCTATTCGAGTTGGTGGACGTGACGGCCGAGGTGCCAGGAGCCGGTGGTCTTGCGAACGGGGATACGAGTGATGAGCACGAACTCGATCAGCCGCTAGAAAGCAACCTGTCGGCTGATGAGTACGCCCGCAAGGCGCTGCCCATACTGGTGGCCCATGTGCTTCAACAGCAAGACGATGTCATGGCGCCGATCACGTACCGTCGTCTCGCTGAACTCCTTGGTCGGAGGAGCAAGCATGGCGATCCCTGGGCCCGTGGACTCGGCTTCGTATTGGGTCGTGTCACCGCGCTGATTGACGGCACACGCGACCGATTGCCAGAGGCTCCGCCTTTTCTGACAAGCATCGTCGTACTGTCGAGCGGCCCTAATGTGGGCCTGCCCGACAAGGGCGTGAGTGATGTCTGGCCCGGTTACGAGGCGATGTCCCGAGACGAGAAGCGAGCAAAGCTTGCAGCCGAGTTCCAGCGCGTCCTCGCCTATGGAAGTCGGTGGAACGAAGTGCTGCGACTGGCGGGGTTGCCCGTGATCGAGCCACCGGTCGGCCCGGGTGGGAAGCCAAAGTCAGGTGGTTGGGGCAGCGGGGAGTCCGAAGCGCACTTGGCGCTGAAGCACTACGTGCGCGACCATCCCGAGCTGGTGGGAGCGAGAGCCGATTGGGAGGCCAATGTCGAGTACGCGCTGCGCTCGGCCGACGAGTTGGATGTCATGTTCATTTCGGATCGGACCTGGATTGGAGTCGAGGTGAAGTCCAGGGTCTCAGAGGGGAACGCCGCTGACTACGAGCGGGGCATTTACCAGGTCGTCAAGTACCGCGCTGTCCTTGAGGCGCAGGCTCGCGCCGATTCTCCCGATGCTCAACCGGAGATTCTCGTTGTGCTGTTGCTTGAGCGAGAGCTTCCTGCCGTATACCGCGCTTTGGCAGCTCAGTTGCGGGTGACGGTCATTGAGGGCATTGTCCCTACCAATGTTCAGACAGAGCGGGATTCCTGAGTCGGAATGTCGGTAATCCGGCTCTACATCGTACCCGCCTGTTGGACATACGATTAATGACCGCTTTCAGCCTGTGAACCCGCATTGCCGAAATTCCGCTTTGGGTCGAGACCAGTCCGCCACGGCCTAAACCTGAAAGTCGGCAACGGTGTCTACGGCCGCCGTTCAGAAGCGCTTCCAATCGAGACGCCTGAATTTTCCTATTTGGCAGTTGTGTCACCATGCTTCAAACCGACGATAAGGCCAAGTCTCGCACCCGCATGACTGTCTGCCGACTGGTCCCAAACTCCTTGGCGAGTGACGCAATCGACGAACCGGCGGCAATCCGATCTCTCACCACCACCGCTTGAACTTTGGTCAGGCTTTGCGGCCGACCGAGCACCTTGCCTTCTGACTTGGCACGGCTGAGGCCCGCCTGGGTCCGTTCGATCAACAGGTCACGCTCAAATTCAGCGACGGCGGCGATCACGCCCATGGTCATCTTTCCGGCCGGGCTGGTCAGGTCAACGCCGCCCAAGGCCAAGCAATGAACGCGGACACCGAGGTCCGTCAGCATTTCCACTGTGGCCCTGACATCCATGGCGTTGCGACCAAGGCGGTCCAGTTTGGTCACTACCAAAACGTCGCCAGCTTCCAGTTTGTCCAGCAGCTTCTTGAAGCCCTTACGCTCAGATGCGGCCACCGATCCAGAAATGGTTTCCACGATGGCGCGTTGTGGTTTGACCTCAAAGCCAGCAGTGGCGATTTCCTGAATCTGGTTGTCTGTGGTCTGTTCCGCTGTGCTGACGCGGCAATAGGCAAAAACTCGGGTCATTTGACGCTCCTTCATGTCCGTAAACGATGGCCCAATCATGAAGGGTGTTCAAAACTAAGTAAAGCTAATTTATGGACATATCGTAAATGGTAGTCCATATACGGTCGATTTTGGACAGAGCGCGCAACGTCCCGGCGGCATAATTGCTGATCGGCCCGGGAGGTACCGGCCACTGCGCTACCCATAACAACTGCTTTCATGACTGCCAACGCCTTCCACAACATCGCCCAGATCGAGACCAGCCTGTGGGAAGCCGCCGACCAGCTCCGCGCCAACTCCAACCTCACCGCCACCGAATATTCCATGCCGGTGCTGGGCGTGATCTTTCTTCGCCACGCCACCAACCGTTACCAGACAGCCCTGCAAGCCATTGAAGCCGACCAGGCCGCAGGCACCATGCCCAAACGCCCCTTGGTCAAGGCCGATTTCATCAAGCGCCGCGCCCTCATGCTGCCCGAGGCCGCACGTTACGACACCCTGATGAGTCTGCCCTCGGGGGCCAGCCTGGGTGGTGCGCTGGTGGCCTCCATGAACGCGATCGAGGCCGACTTCCCTCCGCTGCAAGGCAGCCTGCCCAAAGACTACGACCGCTTTGACAACAAGTTGCTGGAGCACCTGCTGCGCTGCTTTGACTCGCAAGCCTTGCGCAGCGCCACGGGCGACGTCTTTGGCCGTATCTACGAATACTTCCTGATGAAGTTCGCGATGGCGGGCGCGCAGGACAACGGCGAGTTTTTCACCCCGCCATCGCTGGTGCAAACCCTGGTCAACGTCATCGAGCCCACTCACGGCGTGGTGGCCGATCTGGCCTGTGGCTCGGGCGGCATGTTTGTGCAAAGCAGTCACTTCATCGAGCAGTCCGGCCTCGACACCATGAAGCGCGTCACCTTCTATGGCCAGGAAAAAACCCCCACCACCATCCGCCTGGCCAAGATGAACCTGGCGGTGCATGGCCTGGAGGGCGACATCCAGGAGGCCAACACCTTCTACACCGACGCCAATCGCCTGCAAGATGGCCGCCCACTGTGGGGCAACGTCGATTTCATGATGGCCAATCCGCCATTCAACGTCGACAAGGTCGATGCCGAAGCCATCAAGACCGACCAGCGCCTGCCCTTTGGTCTGCCCGGGGTCAATAAAGACAAACAAGTCTCCAACGGCAACTACCTGTGGATCTCGTACTTTCACAGCTACCTGGCCCCCACAGGTCGGGCCGGTTTTGTCATGTCCAGCCAGGCCAGCAGCGCCGGCCATGGCGAAAAGGAAGTCCGCCGCAAGCTGGTCGAGACCGGCGATGTGGACGTGATGATCGCCATCCGCTCCAACTTCTTCTACACCCGCACCGTGCCCTGCGAGCTGTGGCACTTTGACCGGTCCAAGCCGCCAGAGCGCAAAGATCAGGTGCTGATGCTCGACGCGCGCAACGTTTACCGCAAAGTCACCCGCAAGATTTACGACTTCTCGCCTGAGCAGCAGGCCAACCTGGCCGCCATCGTCTGGCTCTACCGGGGCCAGCAGGAACGGTTTGTTGAACTGGTCGGGCAACACATCACCAACTCGGTCAACAGCGCGCAGGCGTGTTTTCTGGATGAGTCGGATGATCAAAAGTGCGAACCGCTTGATGATTTTTGCGATGCCTACACCCGCTTGCGCGCGTTAATCAACCCGTTTGTTGAGGCGCAGAATAAAAACTCGCCGCATGCCGCATTGTTGGCTGAGTTCTTTGACAGCGACATGGACTCCCTTGGCCCGGTCGAAGCTTTCCGGCTGTTGACCAGCAAGGCTGAAACGCACTGGACCTATAAAGGCATGACCGGGGCGGTGAATTGCCATGAACACCGCCTCAAACCCTTGGCGGCAGAAAGCCATGCGCTGATCGCCACGCTGGATCTGGCTTTCAAGGTGCTGTCGCGCACCATTGACCTGTGCGAGAAAGACCTGGCCGCCAAAGACAGCGCGCTATGGGACAGCCGCGACATTTCCAAGGCACGCAAGGCCGCAGATGCCGCCCGGCATGGGGTGGTTGAGCACTTGAAGCTGGTGCGCTATTTCCAGCGCCAGGCAGCCTGGCTGATCGATCGCTTTCCCAATGCCGTGATGCAGGACGTGCCCGGCCTGTGCAAAGTGGTCACCCGTGCCGACATTGAAGCCGCCGACTGGAGCCTGACCCCCGGCCGCTTTGTCGGTGTAGCCCCGGCCGAGGTGGATGACGACTTCGACTTTGAGCAGACCCTGCGCGACATCCACGTAGAGCTGGCTGACCTGAACCGCGAGTCGGTGGAATTGGCGGCGAAGATTCAGACCAACTTTGAGGGGTTGGGGGTATGAGTTGGCGAAGCTGTCGTCTTGGCGATGTGCTGACCCTCAAGCGTGGCCATGATTTGCCTGAACACACGCGTCAGGAAGGCGATGTGCCGGTTGTCTCGTCATCGGGCATCACCGGTCGCCACAAGGAAGCCAAGGCGACTGCACCGGGCGTCGTCACTGGACGATATGGAACCATTGGCGAAGTCTTCTACCTGGAGGAGGATTACTGGCCGTTAAACACGGCCTTGTATGTGATCGACTTCAAGGGCAACGACCCTCGGTTTTCAGCGTACTTCTTGCGCAATGTACTCAAGGGCTACCAAAGTGAAAAAGCTGCAGTCCCAGGAGTGGATCGCAATGTGCTTCACGAAATCAAGGTGCGTGCGCCGTCACTCACTCTACAGCTTCGCATTGTCGACATCCTCTCCACCTACGACGACCTGATCGAAAACAACCGCCGCCGCATGGTCCTGCTCGAAGAATCCGCCGGGCTGCTCTACCGCGAATGGTTCGTCCGTCTGCGTTTCCCCGGCTATGAACACACACCCATCGTTGATGGCATGCCAAAGGGGTGGGAGCGCAAGACGCTGGGCGACTTGTGCAGCGAAATTCGCGATATGGTTTTGCCTGAAGCCTTGGAGCCAGACACTCCCTACATCGGACTCGAACACATGCCCCGGCGCTCGATATCTCTGAATGAGTGGGGAACCGCAGAACAGGTGACCAGTAGCAAGAGCCGCTTCAAAGCCGGCGAAATCATCTTCGGCAAGATTCGACCCTACTTCCACAAAGTGGGCGTTGCGTTTGTTGATGGCGTTGCATCATCAGATGCCATCGTCGTTCGCCCTGCCGACAACACGTTGCACGGACTGGTGTTGATGACGATGTCGAGCGATGAGTTTGTCGCTGTCACCGCCCAGCAGATGAAAGAGGGTTCCAAAATGCCCCGCGCTGACTGGAAGCAGATGAAGGCGTACTCCGTGTCGCTGCCCCCGCCCGGCCAGTTGAGTGTTTTTGATGGAATGATTCAGCCGATAGTTGAACAACTGAAGCTGATCAGCTTTGCCAATCAAAAACTCCGAGCCGCCCGCGACCACCTGCTGCCCCGTCTGATGAGCGGAGAATTGGCGGTATGAGCCTCGAAAACCAGCACACCGACCTCAAATCCCTGCGCACCGTCAGTGGTAAGTCGGCGGACTGGGAGTCGCTGGCCAAAGACTGTGTGTGTTTTGCCAACGGCGCGGGTGGCCGCTTGTTGATTGGCATTGAAGATGGTCAGACCCTGCCGCCCACCAGTCAGGTGGTGCCACCCGAGGTGCTGGACCGCTTGCGCAAACGCATGGGCGAATTGACGGTGAATGTGCAGGTCCTGCCGAGCCTGCAACGGGCGGCCAACGGCGGCGAGTTCATCGAACTGGTGATTGACCGCTCCCCCAGCGTGGCATCCACCAAAGATGGCCGTTATTTCCTGCGGGTGGGTGACAGCTGCCAGCCGGTGCTGGGTGATGATGTGCTGCGCCTGGCCAATGAGCGCCCCGGCAGGCCGTGGGAGGCGATGGACAGCGGCGTGCCGCGTGGCGCTGCGGATACCGCCAAGCTGGCAGGTTTCGTTCATGGCATTGCCGCATCGGGCCGGGTCAAAGAGTCGGTCAAAGAAAAGGGCCCTGATGGGCTGTTGACGCATTACGGTCTGGCCCAAGGCCAAATCCTCACACGCTTGGGCGTGCTGCTGCTTGGCAGCGCCGCCGACCGCCGTGCCCTGGGCACCGCCCCACTGGTGCAGGCCATCAAATACGACGAACACGGCCAGAAGATCAACAAATGGGTGTGGGACGACTGCGCCCTGTCACCTGTGGAACTGGTGGATGCAGTGTGGCGCGAGGTGCCTGATTTCCGCGAGAGTTACGAAGTGGCCGAGGGGCTGTACCGCCGCAGCGTGCCCGCCTATGACGAGAAGGTGGTGCGCGAGCTGTTGGTCAATGCGCTGGTGCACCGGCCATATACCCAGCAGGGTGACATTTACCTCAACCTGTACCCGGAGCGGCTGGAGGTGGTCAACCCCGGCCGCCTGCCTTTGGGGGTGACACCGCGCAACATCCTGCATGCCAGCCGTCGCCGCAACGAGGGGCTGGCCCGGGTGTTTCACGATCTGGGGCTGATGGAGAAAGAGGGCAGCGGCTTCGATCTGATTTACGACCGGCTGCTGTCCCAAGGTCGGCCAGCACCCGTGCCCGAGGAGGGCGCAGACTGGGTCAAGGTGACGATTCAGCGGCGGATTGCCAAGCCGGAAGTGATGCGGCTACTGGCCGACGCGGATGCCCGCTTTCAGCTCACCCAGCGCGAGCGCATCACGCTGGGGGTGTTGGCGCAGACCGAAGGCATGACGGCACGCGAATTGGGGGCCTTGCTGGAGACAGAAGGTGGTGATGTGCTGGCTGTGTGGTTGGGGCGTCTGGTTTCAACGGGCTTGGTGCAGACCACCGGAAAAACATCGGGCATGCGCTACTTTGTGGCATCCGATTGGTTGCGTGGCGCACAGCTTGACCAAAAGACAAGCTTGAGCCGCATCACCCCGCACCGTTTACAGGCGCTGATTCTGGAAGACTTGCGGCGTTACCCTGTGTCCTCCAGCGCCGACATCAACCGGCGCATTGGTGTTGAGATTTCATCCAAGACCGTCAAGAGAGCCTTGGACGATTTGTTGCTGGCGAATGAAGTGGTCTATTCGGGTGAGCGGCGCTGGCGGCGTTACCGCTTGCGGGAGTAATTTCTAAAGGACAAAAAGGAGGGAAGTTTTCATGAAAAAAAATGGCTCCGAGCTGTGCATGAGTTCTAAATGGTTGATTGGTAATGGTTTTTATAAAAGACAGGTGTTGAACTTGTCCTTTATGACCCCCGGTTTTGTCCGATAGGCCGCTCCCATGGCCTACACCGACATCAACAGCGAAGACCGCCTGGTGCAGGCTACCTTTGCCGAGCACCTGGAAACGACCCTGGGCTGGGACAACGTCTACGCCTGGAACCAGGAGACTTTCGGCCCCACGGGCACGCTGGGCCGCACCAGTGAGCGTGATGCGGTGCTGGTACGAGACCTGCGCGCTGCGCTGATCAGGCTCAATCCGCAGCTCCCCACACCGGCCATTGAAGACGCCCTCACCCAGCTCACACACCACGACTTTTCCCGTTCACTGTTGCAACACAACCAGGCGTTTCACAAGCTGATCCGCGATGGTGTGCCGGTCAGCTACCGCAACGCGCAGGGGCAATTGAGCCACGCACAGGCGATGGTGATCGACTTCCGCACACCGGCTAACAACCGTTTTTTGGTGGTGCGTGAACTCAAGCTGACCGGCCTGCGTACCCCCAATTACAACCGCCGCGCTGACCTGGTCTGCTTTGTCAACGGCTTGCCGCTGGTATTCATTGAGCTGAAGGCGGTGTACAAGAACATCCGGGCGGGCTTTGATGGCAACCTGCGCGACTACCTGGATGAAAACGTCATCGCCCATGCCTTCCATCACAACGCTTTCCTGATCGTCAGCAACGGGCACAACGCGCGCTTTGGCTCCATCACCAGTACCTGGGAGCATTTTGGCGAGTGGAAGCGCCTGCATGAGAGCGACGTGGGCAACCTTGCCGCCGAGGTGTTGCTAAACGGTATGCTGGCCAAAGACCGTCTGCTGGACATTCTGGAAAACTTCATCCTGTTTGATGCCAGCAAAGCCGGGGCTGTGCGCAAGGTGGTGGCGCGCAACCACCAGATGCTGGGGGTCAATAATGCGGTGGCGTCCGTCGTGCGGCAAGAGGTCCTGAAACGCGAATTTCCCACTGGACAACGCTTGACCTATCGCACCATCGAACTGCCTGTGGCCACGGTGGGCACCGCTGCCAATGACAGCCTAGCGCCTTATCCTGTGGCCGCCCAGCCGGTGCCGGAGTACCTGCAGATCATCGAGCGGGCCCACCCGGATCTGGGGCGACTGGGCGTGGTGTGGCACACCCAGGGCAGCGGTAAGTCATATTCCATGGCCTTCTTTGCCGAGAAGGTGCGCCGCACCGTACCGGGCAATTTCACCTTTGTGCTGATGACCGACCGCGACGACCTGGACGGCCAGATTTACAAGACCTTTGTCGGCTGTGGCATCGCCGACGAGCAAACCACACCGCGTGCCAGCTCAGGCCGCGAGCTGCAGCGCCTGCTGTCTGAAAACCACACCTACGTTTTCAGCCTGATCCACAAGTTCAACCAGGAAGTCACCCCGGATGCACCCTACAGCAGGCGCGACGACATCATTGTGGTGTCCGACGAGGCGCACCGCACCCAGTTGGGCAAGCTGGCGCGCAACATGCGGGCGGCACTGCCCAATGCGGCATTCATCGGCTTCACCGGCACACCCTTGTTCAAACAAGATCAGATCACCAAACGTATTTTTGGCGACTACGTGTCGCGCTATGACTTCAAGCGCAGCGAAGAAGACGGCGCCACCGTCAAGCTGGTTTATGAAAACCGGGGCGAAAAGCTGGGCCTGGCCAAGCTGGACCTGAATGACCGTATTTCGGCTGCCGTGGATGCGCAAGACCTGGACTCGGACCAGACCGCCTTGCTCGAAAAGCTGCTGGGCAAGGACTACGAAGTCATCACCGCCGATGAACGGCTGGAGCGTATCGCCACCGACTTTGTCCAGCATTGCAGCACCCGATGGCAAGCTGGCAAGGCCATGCTGGTGTGCATCGACAAGATCACCTGCGCCCGCATGCTTAAGCTGATTGGCCCGAAGTGGGCGGCCAAGGCCACCGCCGTGCGGGGTGACGCTCAGGCCAAACTGGCCGCGATTGCCACCGCTGCAGATGACGAATCCCGCCAGCGGCTGCATGCGCAGCGCGACCGACTGCTGGCCAAGGCCGCCTGGATGGATGAGACGATCATTGAGCTGATCATCAGCGAAGCACAGAACGAGGTCGCTGACTTCAAGCACTGGGGCTTTGACATCATTCCCCACCGCGCGGTCATGAAGCTGGGTTTCGAGACGACCGACGGCAAACGCGTGGACGTTGAAACCGCCTTCAAGAATCCGAAACACCCGTTCCGGATTGCCGTGGTGTGCGCCATGTGGCTCACCGGTTTTGACGTGGAATGCCTGTCCACGCTGTACATCGACAAGCCCATGCGGGCGCACACGTTGATGCAGGCCATTGCCCGTGCCAACCGGGTGTATCCCGGCAAAGACTTTGGCCTGATCGTCGATTACAACGGGATGCTTAAGAGCCTGCGTGAGGCCCTGGCGCAGTACGCGCTGGGTGACGACGGTGGTGCGGACGAGATCGTCGCCCCCATCGAAGAGCGCGTGGCAGCGCTGGCCGATGCCATAGCCGTCACCGAAGGACACCTGCGGGGTCTGGGTTTTGATGCCGACCGCCTGCTTGGCACCAAGGGGTTCAACCGCATAACGCTGCTGGCCGATGCCGTGGAGGCGGTGTACACCAGCGATGAGTCCAAACGCCGGTATGAAATTCTGGCCCGGGTGGTTTTCAGCCGGTTTAAGGCGCTGTTGGTGGAGCCTTCAGCCTTGGTCTATGCCGAGCGGCATGACAACCTGGAGGCGATCTACAAAAAACTCAGCGAGCGGCGCGACACTGCCGATGTGACGGAACTGCTCAAGGTGCTGCATCGCATCGTCAACCAGGCCATTGCCGCACAAGGCGTGGGTGGCGACCAGGCCAGCGGACTAACGGTTGACCTGTCGCTGATCAACATGGAAAAGCTGCGCGATGAGTTTGCCAAAAAGGTCAAACGCAAAGCCACGGTGATTGAAGACATACGCCAAATCGTGGAGGACAAGCTGGCCCAGATGCTGGCGGCCAATCCGCTGCGCATGAATTACGAGAAGAAATACCAGGAAATCATCGCCGCGTACAACCAGGACAAAGACCGCGCCACGGTGGAAGACACCTTTGCCAAGCTGATGGACCTGGCCAACGGCATGGATGCCGAGCAGCGTCGGGCAGTTGAAGAAGGGTTGAGCGAGGACCAATTGGCGCTGTTTGACCTGGTGCAGCGCGCAGATCTGACCAAGACCGACAGGGAACGCATCAAGCAGGCCAGCCGTGAGCTGCTGGCAGGCGTGATGGCGGTGATTGCGCCGCTGGACCGCTGGACCGAAAAAGAGCAGACCCAGGCCGAGGTGGAAACCTACATCCTGGACCACGTGTACCAGACGCTGCCCGAACCACCCTACACGCCCGACGACAAGGCCCAGGTGGCGCAGTTGGTGTACCGGCATATCTGGCAGCAGAGTTTGCGGGATCAGATGGCGCGAGGGAGCTGAATCGGCTTCTAAATCGGTTTTGCTGTGATTTTCGGGAGAAAAAAATGAGCTTTTTGGATGCATTGTTTTCCGGAGCCAAGGCGCTGGCGAAGGAATTGGTCAGCATCGGCAGCGGTCTGGTGCGAGAAATTCTTCGTGAGCTTGATAACTCAGCTCTGGGCTCTCCATTTAACCGGAGTTAGTGCCCCGCCTCCATGGCCGGCCTTGGGGAGGCATCTCCAGGCTGTTCGGATGCCCTCGTTGCGTTGGTGGTTTGGGGGACACCGTCCTGGGCCGTTGGGCGGCGACCAAAT
>CAIVHU010000346.1 GCA_903905735.1 uncultured beta proteobacterium | reverse complement strand
GTACGAGATGTACTTTCTGACCGTGCACGACATCGTCGCCTTTGCCCGCCGCCAGGGCATCCTGTGCCAGGGACGCGGCTCGGCGGCCAATTCGGCGGTGTGCTACTGCCTGGGCATCACCGAGGTGGACCCGGCGCGCAGCAGTGTGTTGTTTGAGCGCTTCATCAGCCGTGAGCGCGACGAGCCGCCCGATATTGACGTCGATTTTGAGCACCAGCGGCGCGAGGAGGTGATCCAGTACATCTACACCAAGGATGGCCGCGAACGCGCCGCACTCACCGCCGTGGTCACCAGCTACCGTCCACGAAGTAGCCTGCGCGACGTGGGCCGGGCACTGGGCATTGACGAGGCACTGATCACCGCCATGGCCAAGGAGCACCCCGGTATGTACAGCCGCGAGGTGCTGGCTGGGCGGCTGCAGGCCGCGCTGGATCGGCTGGGCCCGGACTTTGAACCGCCGCCGGATCACACACTGGCGCTGTGGCTGGACCTGAGCCGCCAGCTGCAGGGTTTTCCGCGTCATCTGAGCCAGCATCCGGGCGGCTTTGTGCTCACCCAAGGGCCGCTCACGCGACTGGTGCCGGTGGAAAACGCCGCCATGCCGGAGCGCTCCATCGTCCAGTGGGACAAGGACGACCTTGACGCCATGGGCCTCTTGAAGGTGGATGTGCTCGCTTTGGGCATGCTCAGCGCCATCCGCCGCTGCCTGGCACTGGTCAGCGCCCGACGCGGCCAGCTGTTCCAGATGCAGGACATCCCGGCGGACGACCCCGCCACTTTTGACATGATCTGCGCCGCCGATACCGTGGGCGTGTTCCAGATCGAAAGCCGCGCGCAGATGAGCATGCTGCCGCGCCTGAAGCCGCGCTGCTTTTACGATCTGGTGATCGAGGTCGCCATCGTGCGTCCGGGGCCGATTCAGGGCGGCATGGTGCATCCGTATCTGAAGGCGCGGGCCCACCCTGACCAGGTGGTGTACCCCAGCGAAGCGCTCAAAGCCGCGCTGGTGCGCACGCTGGGTATCCCGATTTTTCAGGAGCAGGTGATGCAGATCGCCATGATCGCCGCCAACTTCACGCCTGGCGAGGCCGACGACCTGCGTCGCTCCATGGCCGCCTGGAAGCGCAAGGGCGGTGTGCACAAGTTTCACGACCGGCTAGTGAACCAGATGGTGCGTAACGGGTATGACGCCACGTTTGCCGAAAACATCTTCAAACAGATCGAAGGTTTTGGCGAATACGGCTTTCCCGAGAGCCACGCCGCCAGCTTTGCGCTGCTGACCTATGTGAGCTGCTGGCTCAAGTGGCACGAACCGGCGTGTTTTCTGGCCGCCATGCTTAACAGCCAGCCGATGGGTTTCTACGGTCCGTCGCAACTGGTGCAGGATGCCCGGCGGCATGGTGTGGTGGTGCGGGCGGTAGATGTGACTGCGAGCGATTGGGACTGCACGCTGGAGGGTGGGCGAGCCGTTGCGCCAAGGGGGTCAGATCCCGATTCGGGCTCTGACCCCCTTGGCGGAGTTCATCCAAAGCGGGAATCCGAGCCCGCTGTACGCCTTGGCCTGTGCCTGGTGAGTGGCTTCAGCTAAGTCGCAGCCACCCGCATCTCGCAAGCCCGTCAAAAGCACCCCTTCACCAGCACCGAAGACCTGGCCCTGCGCGCCGAACTCGATGCCGGTGACCTCAAAGCCCTGGCCAGCGCCGATGCCCTGGCCAGCCTGTCGGGCCACCGCCGCCAGCAGGTGTGGGATGCCAGCGCCTTGCAGCGCGCGCCGGAATTGCTGCGCGAAGCCCCGGTCAACGAAGCGTTGCTGGTGTTGCCGTCTGCACCAGAAGGCGAAGAAGTCCGCTTCGACTACGCCTCTCTTGGGTTGACTTTGCGCGCTCACCCCTTGCCGCTACTGCGTGAACAGCTATCAAAAGCAAAGCTGATGACGGCCACCCAATTGCACCGGCTGCCGCATGGTCGACTGGTGCGCGCCTGTGGTCTGGTCACCATGCGCCAAAGCCCCGGCACCGCCAAAGGCGTGACCTTTGTGACACTGGAAGACGAAACCGGATGCGTGAACGTGATCGTCTGGAAAGCCCTGAAAGAGCGCCAGCGCAGTGAACTGCTGCACGCCCAGCTGCTGGCCGTGCACGGCACCTGGCAGCGTGATGAAGACAGCGGTGGCCAGGTCTGCCACGTGGTGGCCGGGTACCTGCGTGACCTCACCCCACTGCTGGATGAGCTCGCCACCAGCAGCCGGGATTTTCATTGAGCCGAGCATCAATTCAGATCAGGAGGAAGACCTCCCAAGATGTCGCGCCCTTGGACGAAGCTGGTCGATGTTGCGCCAGCGCGCCAGGTCAAGACGCCTCAAACTGCGTTGCGTTCTTGCCTTTGAACGGCGCATAAAACGCCTTGATGGTCAGCATGTCAGCCTCCAGGTCGCCAGTTGGCACAAACACCGGACCTAGGCCGCTGACTTTGTTGGCGTAGTCCATATAGGCCATGACGATCGGCACTTGGGCCGCCTGGGCGATGTGGTAGAAGCCGGTTTTCCAGTAACGCGTCTTGCTGCGTGTACCCTCGGGCGGCACGATCAACTGCAGCGCACCTTGGGCGCGGGTGATGGCTGCGGCCGATGCCGCCACCAGGTTATTGGTCTTGGACCGATCCACCGCGATGCCGCCCAGCCAGCGCATCAATCCCCCAAACGGAAAGCGGAAGATGCTGGCCTTGCCCATCCAGTGAATGTTGAGTCGCAGCACAAATGCCACCATCAGTGTGTAGGGCAGATCCCAGTTGCTGGTGTGCGGTGCGGCGATAAAAACGCTTCTTCGGGCTTCTATGGGCAACGCTCCCAACACTTGCCAGCCTGAGAGCTTGAGATACACCACTGACACGATGCGAAACAGCGCATTGACGATGGGGGTGGTAAAGATGGTGCGTTGCATGGCAATCCGTCGTGCATAAAAAACGCCCCTGGCACCGTTGGGCCAGGGGCGCTAGAGTCGAAAGTTCCGGTTTACAGCCCCGCTGCCTCGCGCAGCGACTGGGCGCGGTCGGTACGCTCCCAGGTGAACTCGGGCTCTTCACGGCCGAAGTGGCCGTAGGCGGCAGTCTTTTCGTAGATCGGGCGCAGCAGATCCAGCATCTGGATGATGCCCTTGGGACGCAGGTCGAAGTGGATGTTGACCAAGGCGGCGATTTCGTCATCCGGGATCACGCCGGTGCCTTCGGTGTACACGGTCACATTCATCGGCTTGGCCACGCCAATGGCGTAAGCCACCTGCACCTGGCACTGGCGAGCCAGTCCTGCCGCGACGATATTTTTGGCCACATAACGTGTGGCGTAGGCAGCCGAGCGGTCCACCTTGCTCGGGTCTTTGCCGCTGAAAGCGCCGCCACCGTGTGGGCAGGCACCGCCGTAGGTGTCCACAATGATCTTGCGTCCGGTCAGGCCGCAGTCGCCTTGCGGGCCACCCACCACAAAGCGGCCGGTCGGGTTGATCAGATACTTGGTGTCGGCGGTGAGCCATTCCTTGGGCAGCACCGGCTTGATGATTTCTTCACGGATGGCTTCGTAAAACGCGTCCGTCATGCGGTGGCCCAGGCTCATCTCGGGCGCGTGCTGGGTGGACAAGACCACGGTGTCGATGCTATGCGGTTTGCCATCCACGTAGCGCATGGTCACCTGGCTCTTGGCATCGGGGCGCAGAAACGGCAGACGGCCGTCCTTGCGCAGTTGTGCCTGACGCTCCACCAGACGGTGCGCGTAGTAAATCGGCGCGGGCATCAGCTCGGGGGTTTCGTTGCAGGCGTAGCCAAACATCAGGCCCTGGTCACCCGCGCCGGTGTTCAGGTGGTCGTCGGAGGCATGGTCCACGCCTTGGGCGATGTCGTTGCTTTGTTTGTCGTAGGCCACCAGCACCGCGCAGCCTTTGTAGTCGATGCCGTACTCGGTGTTGTCGTAGCCGATGCGCTTGATGGTGTCGCGCGCCACCTGGATGTAGTCCACGTTGGCATTGGTGGTGATTTCGCCCGCCAGCACCACCAGACCGGTGTTGCACAGCGTTTCAGCGGCCACGCGGGAGTGCGGGTCTTGCTTGAACACTGCGTCAAGAATGGCATCGGAAATCTGGTCAGACACCTTGTCGGGGTGGCCTTCAGAGACCGATTCAGAGGTAAAGAGAAAGTCGTTCGCCATGAAAAAAGCTCCTAAGTAAAAGTTAACAACCCTTTCGCGTTGCTTTTGGCTTTGGGAGCTTTCGGCGAACGCTTTAGCAGACTTGTCAATGATTTGACAAGGCACAATGGCGACCCGTGTGGGGTGGCTTTTGTGTGTGTCGCCCTGCAAGTAGTTCCGTAACTCAGCGACGCGCCTATTTTATCTCACTCGATGACCGTCTTTTTCAAACTGCTGTCTGCGCTGCCGCTGGTTTGGTTGCATGGCTTGGGTTGGCTGATGGGCTGGGGGGTGTTTGCGGCATCCGGGGTGTATCGCCAGCGGTTTCTGGCCAACGCGCGCCAGGCGGGTGTGGGTGCCCGTGGCTGGCTGGCTTCGGTGGGTGAAAGTGGCAAGCTGGTGACCGAGCTGCCGCGGCTGTGGCTGGGTCCCCCAGTGACGGTGCTGTGGGATGGAGCCCAGCATGTGGATGCCGCACTGGCACTGGGGCGTGGGGTGGTTTTTTTGACGCCGCATCTGGGCTGCTTCGAGATCACGGCGCAGGCCTATGCGCAGCGCTATGGTCAGGCCGGCCAACCGATGACGGTGCTGTTTCGCCCACCGCGCCAGGCCTGGTTGCGTGACCTGGTGGGCGAATCGCGGCAGCGCCCGGGCTTGCTGACCGCACCCACCACCCTCTCCGGGGTCAAGCAACTGATCAAAGCGCTCAAACGCGGGGAATGTGTCGGACTGCTGCCCGACCAGGTGCCGCCGCAGGGCATGGGTGTGATGGCCCCGTTTTTTGGCCGTGATGCCTACACCATGACGCTGTCGGTGCGTCTGGTACAGCAAACCGGTGCCACGGTGCTGCTGGCCTGGGGCGAGCGGCTGGGCTGGGGGCGGGGTTACCGTGTGCATGTGCAACCCATGGCTGATGGTTTGCCCACAGACCTGCTGGCTGCCGCCACGGTGATCAACCGGGCCATGCAAGACCTGATCCTGCAATGCCCAGGTCAATATTTATGGGGTTATGCGCGTTACAAAGCCCCGCGTGACGAGGCCCACGGGTCATCAGTCTGCGCTGCCAGAGTTCACGCCATGTCGAGTAAGTTGATTCTGATCCTGATGCGTGGCCTGGCGTACCTGCCGCTGGCTTGGGTGCGCGCGCTCGGGGTGCTGCTGGGCTGGGTGTTGTATCTGGTTGTCAGCCCGCGCAGGCGGGTGGTGCGCAGCAATCTGCGGCTGTGTTTTCCGCAGCTGACGGAGGTGCAGGTGAGCCAACGCACACGGCGCATGTTTGCGGTTTTTGCGCAGTCCTGGCTGGATCGGGGCTGGCTCTGGCATGGCGCGCCCAAAGTGGTTCGTGAGCGGCTGAAACTGACCGGCGCGGTGCATGAGCTGGCGGGTCAGGAACCGGTGGTGATTTTTGCGCCGCATTTTGTCGGACTCGATGCCGGGTGGACGGCGCTGACCCAGCAACTGCCGCGCCACTTCACCACCATTTATACCGACCAGTCCAACCCGGTGATGGATGCCTGGATTCTGGCGGGCCGCCAGCGATTTGGCTCGGTGCGGCTGTTTGGCCGCGTCGATGGTGTGAAAAGTATTGTGGCGGCGCTACGTGCGGGGGATCCGCTGTACCTGTTGCCGGACATGAACTTTGGCCCGCAGGAGTCGGTGTTTGTGCCGTTTTACGGTGTCAGCGCCGCCACGGTGCCAAGCCTGTCACGTTTTGCGCGGCTTGGGCGTGCCAAAGTGGTGCCAGTGATCACCCGATTGACACCCACCGGTTATGCGGTGGAGGTGCTGCCGGCCTGGGAAAACTTCCCCAGCGATGACCCGGTGGCGGATACCGCCCGCATGAATGCCGCGTTGCAGACCTACATTGACACCATGCCCGAGCAGTATTACTGGGTGCACAAACGCTTCAAGGACCGCCCGCCTGGCGAGCCGGATTTATATCAATAAAATACGGCTCTAGCCCTTATTTAATAATAGCTGATAGCTATCGAAACGATATCAATCAGAAAGCACTTCTGGCGGCTGCACCGGGGCTGGCGCCACATCCTTGGGGGCTGGCGGATGGGCCCATTGCCACAGCAGGGTGGCCACGTCTTCAATGCCCTGGCGCTTGGTGGCTGAAAACAGCCGCACCTCGCCGCCGCCGGCCTGCAACTTCATGATCGACAGGGCTTTGGTCTGCTCCGAGCGGGTCAGCTTGTCGGCCTTGGTCAGCACCACCAGAAACTTCAGACCTTCTTCGACCCGGGGGCGCACCACGTCGAGCAAAATTTCGTCCAGCTCGGTCAGGCCATGGCGCGGGTCGCACATGAGCACGATGGCTTTGAGGTTTTCGCGCGTCACCAGATAGTTGGCCATGACCTGTTGCCAGCGGATTTTGTCCTGCTTGGGCACGGCGGCGTAGCCGTAGCCGGGCAGGTCAGCCAGTACCGCATCGGTCACACCTTGCTTGCCCAGTGAAAACAGGTTGATGTGTTGAGTGCGCCCCGGTTTTTTGGAGGCAAACGCCAGCTGCTTCTGCTGCGTCAGGGTGTTGATGCAGGTGGATTTGCCGGCGTTGGAGCGGCCGACAAAGGCGATTTCGGGCACGCTCAGCGGCGGCAAAAAGTGCAGTTGAGGTGCTGTCGTCAGGAATTTGGCGGTGTGCAACCAGCCCAGCGCCTCGACAGACGAGATGCCTGCGGCAGGTGGTGCGGCGCTGCCCGCCGGTTTGGTGTCGGCTGAGCTGGGGTGAATAGTCATGTGGTCAATCAGAAACAGTCGCCCATTGTAGAATCATGCCGTTTTGTACTCATGACTTGACCGGAATCTCTATGAAGCTTTTCTCCACTGTATTGATCGCTGCGTCGCTGACCGCCTCGGCTGTATCTGGTTTCGCACAAGAGGCTGCAGCAGCCAAGCCGGATCTGGCCAAGGGCCAAGCGAGTTTTGCAGCCGTGTGTGCCGCCTGCCATGGACCAGACGGCAATTCCCTGGTGCCCATTTACCCCAAACTGGCCCAGCAGCATCCAGAATATCTGGTCAAACAGCTCACCGAGTTCAAGGCCGGCAAGCGTCAAAACGCCATCATGCTCGGTTTCGCCACGACCTTGAGTGAAGACGACATGCGCAACATCGCCTACTGGGTCACCACCAACAAGGAGGCCCCTGGCACGGCAGCTGATGCAGACCTGATCGCTCAGGGTCAGAAAATCTTTTTGGGTGGCGTGCTGGAGCGCAACATTCCCGCTTGCGCTGGGTGCCATGGCCCGACAGCGGCTGGCATCCCGGCCCAGTACCCACGCCTGCATGGCCAGCAAGTGGACTATGTTCTCACTCAACTGACCACATTCCGCAGTGGCGAGCGCAATAACAATTTGGCCATGTCGGAAGTGGCGGCCAAACTCAATGACCGCGAAATCAAAGCTGTCGCCCAATACGTGGCCAGCCTGAAGTAATCGCCATTGGGGTGGTCACCCTGCACTGACCCGATCCCCTCCTCAAAAAAACAGACCTCGATCAGGTCTGTTTTTTTTGCCTGGACCTTTTCAAGGACCGGTTTCAATGGCGTGGCTGTTGCGGTTCCGTCGATACCTTTACGGGGTCTTTACCGATCCGGGCAGGTGGCGCGGAAACTTTTGTGCGTCAATCTTTCTCACAAGCACCTCATTACCAAGGATGTCCGGCATGTTGATCAAAACTGATTTCCACGGGTTTGTCCATCCCACCTCCAGCGATATCACGCCGCCGACGGCGTACCAGTCACGTCGCGACATGATCCGGCTCATGGCCAGTGGCGTGGCTGGCGCGGCACTGGCCAGCTGGGTTGGACGTGAGGCGCTGGCGCAGGGCTGGGTGCCGCCTGGCCAGCACACGCCGCTGTCGGCCAGCAAGTCCGCAGTGGCAGGTGCCTTGACCATGGAGAAGGTCACCCCTTACAAGGATGCCAGCACCTACAACAATCTCTACGAGTTTGGCACAGACAAGTCCGACCCGGCGCAGTATGCACAGGCCATGGCCATCAGCCCCTGGTCGGTCGAGATTGAAGGCTTGGTCAAAAAGCCGGGACGCTTTGCACTGGAAGCCCTGCAAAAGCTCAGCGCCCAGGAGGAGCGCATTTACCGCCTGCGTTGTGTGGAAGGTTGGTCGATGGTGATCCCGTGGGTGGGCTACTCGCTGGCGGAACTGATCCGCAAGGTGGAACCGCTGGGCAGTGCCAAATATGTTGAATTTGTGACACTGGCCGACCCCAAAACCATGCCCGGTGTACGTTCCAGCGTCCTCGATTGGCCGTATGTCGAGGGCCTGCGCATGGACGAGGCGATGCATCCGCTGACCCTGCTGGCGTTTGGCATGTATGGCGAGGCCTTGCCCAAGCAGAACGGCGCGCCGCTGCGGCTGGTGGTGCCGTGGAAATATGGCTTCAAAAGTGGCAAGAGCCTGGTCAAGATCCGTTTCACCGAAAATCAGCCCATGACTGCATGGGGCCGCGCTGCGCCGCGCGAGTATGGGTTCTACTCCAACGTGAACCCTAACGTTGATCACCCGCGCTGGAGCCAGGCCACCGAGCGGCGCATCGGTGAAGACGGCTTGTTTGCCAAAAAGCGCAAGACGCTGCTGTTCAACGGCTACGACGCGCAGGTCGGACAGATGTATGCGGGCATGGATTTGAAGAAATTCTTCTGATGACCCGTGCGCCTCAAGGGCGTTGGGCGGCCCGCGTCAATGACTGGTGCCTGCAGCCCTGGGTCAAGCCGCTTTTGTTTGTGCTGCTGCTTCTGCCGCTGGGGTGGCTGGTGTGGGCCGTGGTGTTTGATCACTTGGGGGCGAATCCGGCTCAGGCGCTGGTTCGAGCGACGGGCGACTGGACGCTGCGGGCGCTGTGTCTGGTGCTGGCAGTCACACCGTTGCGGGTGAGCTTGCAGTTGCCGGTGCTGGCGCGATGGCGGCGCATGCTGGGCTTGTTTGTTTACTTTTACGCCGTGCTGCACCTGCTGAGTTACAGCTGGTTTGACATGGGCTTCGATGTGGGCGACATCACCCACGACATTGCCAAGAGGCCTTTCATTCTGGTGGGCTTCACGGGTTTTGTGCTGCTCAGCGTGCTGGCGTTGACCTCGTCAAATCGGTTGGTGCGGGCCATGGGCGGTAAAAACTGGCAGCGCCTTCACCGGCTGGTGTATGCAGTAGCTGGATTGGCGCTGCTGCATTTTTTCTGGATGCGCGCTGGCAAAAATGACTTTGCCGGGGTTGTTCCCTACGCTGTCATCATCAGTGTGCTGCTGGCCTGGCGTGTCAAAAGATTTTGGAACTTCAATAAGAAATTGGCCTCTAGCTCTCATCCATAAAGCGCAACTAGCTAGTGCTTGACCGGAAACCCTCATTTTTCAAAAATAGTTATGCCTAAAATTTAGGCATATAGGGTTTACCCTTGGTTCTTCTAACTTCATTGCTGGCAAATTTCCCGCTGTCATACGCGCCGGCCAAATTTGCTCAATTT
>CAIVHU010000345.1 GCA_903905735.1 uncultured beta proteobacterium | reverse complement strand
GTGCGTGTATTGCGCGGCGAAGCCGTGATCAAACTGTTCGGACCCGGCAACGCAAAAGACGATCACACGCCCGATGCGCTGGAGCAACAGGTGCTGACCAGCGGCAAACCCGTGGTCGAGGTGCAATCCGATGCCAAGGGCGAGTATTTGCGTGCAGTGCGACCGGCCATTGCCTCCAAGAATTACCTGGGCAAAGACTGCACAACTTGTCATCTGAGCCCGGAAGGGACGGTGCTGGGTATTGTCAGCATGAAGGTGTCACTGGACAAGGTCAACGCCAGCCTGGCCAGTCAGCGATTTGAATCGATCGTGGCGGCGCTGATCACGTGCATTCCGGTGCTGATGCTGATCTACCCCTTCATCCGCAAGGTGGTGACCCAGCCTCTCGAATACTGCGTGCGGGTGGCGCGTGGCATCGCCCAAGGCGACCTGACGCAGCAGGTTGAAGTGCTGTCCAAGAACGAAATGGGCCAGTTGGAGCAAGCCCTGAAAGACATGAACGCCAGTCTGGTAAAAATTGTCAGGGAAGTCCGCGTAGGTACGGACACCATTTACAGCGCCTCCAGCGACATTGCCAGCGGCAACCTGGACCTGTCCAACCGAACCGAACTGCAAGCCAACTCACTGGAAAAGACTGCCACTTCCATGGCTGACCTGACTGGAGCGGTCAACCAGAACGCCAGCCATGCCCGGCGTGCCAACGAATTGGCGCAGTCGGCCTCTGACGTCGCTGTCAAGGGTGGCAGCGTGGTCTCGGGTGTGATTGACACCATGGCCTCGATCAACACCTCCAGCAAGCGCATTGTGGACATCATCTCGGTGATTGACGGCATTGCGTTCCAGACCAATATTCTGGCGCTCAACGCCGCCGTGGAAGCTGCACGGGCAGGCGAGCAGGGCCGCGGTTTCGCCGTGGTGGCGGCCGAAGTGCGCAGCCTAGCCAAACGCTCATCCGATGCTGCGCAGGAAATCAAGGCGCTGATTGGTGACTCGGTCAACAAGGTCGAGGCGGGTAGTGCCCTGGTGCAACAGGCAGGTATCACCATGAACGACATTGTGGACAGCATCCGCCACGTGACCGACATCATGGGCGAGATCGCCGACGCCAGTGCCAGCCAATCCAGCGGCATCGAACTGGTCAGCGGGTCCATCGACCAGATGAACCAGGTGACGCAGCAAAACGCCGCGCTGGTGGAACAAGCTGCGGCCGCTGCCCAGTCACTGCAAGACCAGGCCGAAAACCTTGAACGCGTGGTGGGCGCCTTCAAGCTCAGCGATAACCGGACTCAAACTCTTATAGGTCGTTCGTAGCTCGCTAACGAAAGTCGGCTTCTATTGGGCATCTTTTATCAAGCCATTTATTGATACTGGTGCAATTGCCAGCCTGTTTCCCCCGTGTGATCAACCATTGAATGGGTGCCTCGTATGAAGATGAGTATCAGAATTCCTCTGGGTTTTGCCGCAGGGGCGGTTTTGGTCGTGGCCGGTGCCCTGTTTGGCATTTACCAGCTCAACGCTGCCGTCTCCGAGTTTGAAACCCAGGTGCTGCAGCACGTCGCGGCAAGTCAAAAAGGGGCCGAGGTTGGCGCTGACTTCTCCATCGCCATTCAGGAGTGGAAAAACGTGCTCCTGCGTGGCAAGGACCCGGCCAGTCTGCAAAAGAATTGGGATGCGCACCAACAGGCAATCGCCAAGGTCAATCAGGACATCCAAGCACTGGAGAGTTTGTTGGTGCAGGACGACGCGGCCAAAAAGCGGGTCAACGAGCTGCGTAGCGAAATAGCAGCTGCGCAGTCAGGTTACGAAAAAGCCTTTGCAGCCTATCAGGCCGCAGACAACGACTCTGCAGTTGGTGACAGCGCCGCCAAGGGAGTCGATCGGGCGGCTGCTGCCACACTCAAACAATTGCTTACTGATCTAAGTGCCACTCAGGCGCGTGAGGTCCAAAGTGCCCATCAGCACGCACAGACGGCCACTTGGCTGTCGGTGTCCATCATGCTGCTGCTGGCAGCCATCTCAGTGGCGACTTCCATTTGGCTGACAATGAAACAGACGGTCGCGCCGCTCGTTAGTGCGGTGGGCTTGGCGCGCAGCGTGGCAGCGGGCGATTTAACGACGACGGCGACCTCGGTCATGGACGACGAAGTGGGTGAGTTGATCTCCGCCATGCACGTCATGCAAAGCAGTCTGGCCACGGTGGTGAGCCACGTGCGCCGTGATGCCGAGGGCGTAGCTACTGCCAGCACCCAGATTGCGCAGGGCAATATGGATCTGTCGGCCCGAACCGAAAGTCAGGCCAGTGCGCTGGAGCAAACCGCAGCCAGCATGGAAGAGCTCAGCGGGCGGGTCAAACAAAACGCCGACAGCGCTCAGCAAGCCAACCAACTTGCCCTGAGTGCCAGCCATGTGGCCGAACAAGGCGGTGCTGTGGTGGCGCAGGTGGTTGGAACCATGAAGGCGATCAACGAGTCAAGTCGCAAAATTGGTGACATCATTGCCGTGATCGACGGCATTGCCTTTCAAACCAATATCCTGGCCCTAAACGCTGCGGTTGAGGCCGCTCGTGCAGGTGAGCAGGGGCGTGGCTTTGCGGTGGTGGCCTCCGAAGTACGGGCACTGGCCGGTCGCTGCGCAGAAGCCGCCAAGGAGATCAAGACACTCATCCACGCCAGTGTCGAGCGCGTGGAACAAGGCACGACGCTGGTTGACCAGGCTGGAGAGACGATGGCCGAAGTGGTCATGTCGATCAAACGGGTTACCGACTTAGTGGGCGAGATCAGCGCTGCCAGCATTGAGCAAAGTGGAGGTGTGAGCCAAGTTGGTGAAGCGGTTCAGCAAATGGACCGAGTCACCCAGCAGAACGCTGCACTGGTGGAGCAAATGGCAGCGGCTGCCAGTAGCTTGAAGACACAGTCTGAAGATTTGGTGAAGACTGTGGCGAATTTCAAGATTGAAGCGACGACCAATGTGATTGGGACGATCAGGCAAGCGCCGAGGGTGCCAGAGTTCAAGGCTGCCCCGCGGCGTCAAATTGCGGCCAAGCCGGCACCAAAGACTGTTCAGAGGCTAGTCAATGTGGCAAAACAGTTACCCAAGCCAGACACAAAGTCTTCAAAAATTGGCGGAGAAGATGACTGGGAATCCTTCTGAGCTACAGGCTGAATGTGTAACACTGGCAGCAGATTCTGTCGTTATGACAGTTCTGGAACTTGTTGTGCAGGATATTCAGGCACTTCCAAAATCAGCTCTACAGTTGGTCGCTGCCCATGTATCGATAAATGAAGGCATTCCGGCATGGCTGTCGGGTTTTGTCATGGCACAGCTGGCAAAGCGCGTTGATATAAATGTTGTATCCCCTGCAGCGCAGGCCGAGACTGTGATGCGCAGAAGTGCGTTTGGCCCGTACATTGGGTTTGTCTATGCCAGTGACGAGATCAAAGCCCAATTCGAGATTCTTAAGGCGCTCGCAATGATAGACAAAGTGTTGGTAGCGGCGGCGTTTGTATCAACCCTTGCAGACAGGATTACCGGGATTCAAACAACTTGTCAAAGGTTTCAAGACAGACCAGCGCACCTGCGTGGTAGTCAGACAGAAGAAATTTATCAATAGTGCAGGTACCCGTGCCCTCACAGTGACCTCAAAGCCCGATCGGTCTCCGGTGTTGCTGATGCCCAAGTTAGGGTATTGACCCGATACCCCAAACCGAGCCGACTTGCATACAGTCGTGGTCATGCTGATCGACTTCGTCTATTCACAACTTGAGAGCTGCAGAGGCGTTTCAAATCGTTTTGATTGGCGTCAAAACGGCGTTTTATACAGAATCAAAAACTGGATAGCTCCACTTGTATCGACGCAGTTCTGCCTAATTTATTTTTCACGACTGGTGCCAGATACGGGTGAGGCACCTCACCGGTGTCTCAAAGCATCAACTTTCTCGCCTTGGAATATGAACAAAGGGCAGCACTTGCAAATCGGCTCTGGATGGATTTATAAGGTGTCGCATGTCAAATGAACACAGCGTCGAAGCGGTTGAACCCCTCGAGCCGGTGAGCCTGCCCGCCCCGGGTCCGCACATTGTGGCCATCGGTGCCTCTGCCGGGGGGCTAGAAGCGCTGGAGAAGCTGTTTGACGGCCTGTCATGCAACACCGGAGCAACCTTCGTGGTCATCCAGCATTTGTCGCCCGATCACAAAAGCATGATGGCCAATCTGCTGTCGCGCCACACCCAGATGCCGGTGGTGATGGTCGAGCAGGACATGCCCATCGAGCCCGACCGTGTTTACCTGATTCCGCCG
>CAIVHU010000344.1 GCA_903905735.1 uncultured beta proteobacterium | reverse complement strand
GCGATGATCAGTTTTTTGGCCATCACGCGGGCGGCCGAAGGCGTCTCACAATTTGCCGGTGCCGAAACCGGCAACCAGGAAGAAAACCGCATGCTGTCGTACCTGCCGCTGGCGCACAGTTTCGAGCGCACTTGGGTTGAGGCCATGGCCCTCGTCAATGGCAAGACACAAATCTTCTTCGCCGAATCGTTGGACACTTTTCTGCAAGACCTGCAGCGTGCCCGTCCCAACTTTTTCATCTCGGTACCCCGTCTCTGGCTCAAGTTTCAGCAGGGTGTCTTTGCCAAAATGCCACAACAGAAGCTGGAGCGGTTGCTGGGCATACCGCTGTTGGGCCGAGTGGTGGCGCGCAAAGTGCTCAAGGGTTTGGGTCTGGACCAGGTGCGTGTGGCAGGCAGCGGTTCAGCACCGATTCCTGCCGATCTGATCCTCTGGTACCGGCGACTGGGCTTAAAACTGATGGAAGGCTACGGCATGACCGAGGACAGTTCCTACTCGCACTGTTCTAGCGATGCGCTCAATGCGGCCGGTTTTGTGGGTGGTCCGCTGCCGGGTGTGCAGGTGCGCATCAGCCCAGAGGGAGAGGTGCAGATCAAGTCGCCAGGCCAGTTCAGTGGTTATTACAAGCAGCCTGAGTTGACAGCGGCCTCCTTTACCGAAGACGGCTTTTTCCGCACCGGTGACCTCGGTGAACGCCGATCAGACGGGCTGCTCAAAATCACAGGCCGCTCCAAGGAGCTTTTTAAGACGGCCAAGGGCAAGTATGTAGCGCCAGCGCCGATTGAGAATTTGATCAACGCCCACCCGCTGATTGAGATGTCGATCGTCTTCGGCGTGGGTGAACCTGCGGCCCTTGCCCTGGTCATGCTTGCGGAGGAATTGCGCCCACAAGTGGCAGACCCCGCAGTGCGTGCCAAGGTACAGGCCGAGTTGGCGCGATTGCTGCCAATGGTCAACAGCCAGCTGCCAGAATACGAACGCTTGCGCATGCTGGTGGTGGTGGCCCGAGAACCTTGGTCCATCGAAAATGGCTTTTTGACACCCACCATGAAGATCAGACGTCATCGCATCGAAATGTCGATCCATGAGCAAGTCAGCGGCTGGTACGCCAGTGGTGAGTCGGTGCATTGGGCGTCATGAGCGCAACCACCTCCACTTCAGCCCCAAATGGTGGGGGCCGCATCGCGGATGCCTTGGTGGCGTTGGGCGTGCAGCGCATTTTCACGCTGTGCGGCGGCCATATCTCACCGATCCTGAGTTCCAGCAAGTCGCGTGGCATCAGGATCGTTGACGTGCGGGATGAGGCCACTGCCGTATTTGCCGCCGATGCCAGCGCTCGCCTGTCCGGATTGCCCGGCGTGGCGGCGGTCACTGCCGGGCCCGGCATCAGCAACACCATCACCGCGCTCAAAAATGCCCAATTGGCGCAGTCGCCGGTGATCCTGTTAGGTGGTGCTGCACCAACGGCGCTGCAAGGCCGCGGTGCACTGCAAGACATCGATCAACGTCCACTGGTCATGCCGCACGTCAAGCAGTTCAAAAAAGTCCTGCGTGTCTGTGACCTGGGCCCGGCCGTGCATGAAGCCTTTCATGTGGCGCAAGATGGGGTGCCGGGTCCGGTGTTCATTGAATGCCCGGTTGACCTGCTGTATGACGAGGCGTCCATTCGTCAGTGGTACAGCGATGCAGCGGGAAAAGGGTCTTCCCTTGCCGACCGGGCGCTGCGTTTTTACCTGAACCGCCATGTCAGAAAAATGTTTGCACCTAGCGTTGAGCACATCGGCGCCAACGTGCAGACACTGAATCCACCCCGTACCAGCGCTGCCATTGTGCGGTCTGCACTCGAGGCGCTAAGCAAGGCCGAGCGACCGCTGATGGTGATTGGCAGTCAGGCCTTGGCACGTTCTGGACAAGTTCAGCAACTTGCACAAGCCGTGACCCGCCTGGGCATTCCTGTGTATTTGTCGGGCATGGCGCGCGGACTCCTGGGACGGGCGCACCCTCTGCAGCTGCGGCATCAACGGCGCAGCGCCTTGCGTGAGTCCGATTGCGTGCTGCTGGCGGGTGTCCCGTGTGATTTTCGACTCGATTACGGCAAGCATGTGCGTCGCAGTGCCACACTGATTTCGAGCAACCTGAGTGCGAAAGAGGCCCGCCTGAACCGCAAACCTGATATTGCCGCCATTGGTGATGCCGGTCTATTCCTGCAGGAGCTGGCAAAAGCACAGGCCGACAACACGGACAGTACACGCCTGGCCGGATGGATCGGTACGCTGCGCAACCGCGACGGTGAGCGCGAACGTGAAATCGACCTGCAAGCCCAAGTCGGCGGCACGTTTGTCAACCCGATTGCGCTGCTGCGCGCCATCGAACAACTAGCCGGCGATAACGCCGTGTTCGTGGCTGACGGTGGCGACTTTGTCGCCACGGCGTCGTATGTCTTGCATCCCCGCGCGCCACTCACCTGGCTGGATCCAGGTGCTTTTGGCACGCTTGGCGTCGGGGCTGGTTTTGCGCTGGGTGCGGCGCTGGAACGACCCGATAGCGAAGTTTGGATCATTTTGGGTGACGGCGCCTGTGGCTACGGTCTGGTGGAGTTTGATACCTTTGTGCGCCACGGCATTCCTGTGATTGCCGTTGTAGGCAATGATGCGGGGTGGACCCAGATCGCCCGTGAGCAAGTGAAGATGCTGCATGATGATGTGGCCACCGTTCTGGCACGCACCCACTATCACCAGGTGGCCGCTGGTTTCGGTGCCGAAGGCATCCTGGTGACAAGCATGGCGGAAGTGCCTGCTGCCTTATCACAGGCTCGCGCCTTGGCGCAAAGCGGCAAGGCGGTTCTGGTTAACGTGTGGCTTGACAAGACGGAATTTCGTGAAGGCTCCTTGTCAATGTGATGCTGCGGAAGTTTGCTGCAATGGAGCATTGTCACCTCAGATGCTGATGGAGCCCGTCAACCGTCTCCGACCGTCAAAATTGAACGCCCGGTCTGGAGAAAAATCTAGACCTGCATCGCAGCGT
>CAIVHU010000343.1 GCA_903905735.1 uncultured beta proteobacterium | reverse complement strand
CATCCGAGCTGCCGGGATGGGTCAGGCTGATGCACTGGCAGTGGTGCAAGCGCTGACCCGCAAGCATTACTACAAGAGCATGACCACGCACGCTGACCATCGCGTCTGGCAAGACGTGTATCACGGCCAGTGGAGCGGTATGGCGCTCTATATCAAGTTCCAGCGGGCCGGAGAGTATTTCGTTGTTTCATTCAAGGAGTTGTGACATGGCAAGTAAATGGAATGGTCAGCCCTGCCACCTTTGTGGATCTGGAACACTGCACGATGGGGTGAAGTTGATCGAGCAGGCGTACAAAGGGCAGGTTTTCAAATCCGAATCGCGCGGAGCCTTTTGCGACCACTGTGCCGATGGTTTTGTGGAGTTTGACCCTAGCGAAGAAGCTGCCTGGTTGGCGTTTCGGGACCAGGTGGACGCAGCCGAAGTGGCTGATTTGGCGCGGATTCGCAAGAAACTCAAGCTCAGTCAATTGGAGGCCGCGCGGTTGGCAGGTGGCGGCAAGAATGCTTTTTCAAGGTACGAGCGCGGCCAGGCCAGGCCGGTGGCAGCGGTGATCAATCTTTTCCGCCTGTTGGATGGTCACCCGGAATTGCTCAGTGAGTTACGGACATGAGATACGCTTTCCTGTGTCAGGTTTCGGCTTGGACTTGACGGCTTGAGGGAACGCGCCTATGGGAGGTCACCTGTCTTGACCGGCATTTGAACTTTGCGAAGCAAAAAATCATTGCGCTTGTATCCATCAATAGGGAGTAAATCGGTGAGAAGACTATGGCAAATGACGATGATTAAGTTGGCTCGCTCTCAGCGAGTAAAAGCATGGGCACAGTCATCACGTGCGGGAACAGCACTGGCGACTCGCTACGTAGCAGGAAGCAACGTTGTTGAAGCTGTGGACTGTGCGACTCAATTGTTGCGAAACAGCCAAATCCGGGCCTCCCTGTTTTACCTCGGGGAGTATGTTGATACGTCAGACCTGGTTGCGGAGAATGTTGCCGCAAAGATAGCCGTAGCAAAGGCTCTTGGAAAAGCCGATCTGGACGTTCACGTCTCCGTTGACCCGACACAAATTGGACATCAGATTGACCCGGCAATGGCGAGACAGAACGCGTTCCGCATTGCGGAGGCCATTGCTTCAGCGAGCCTAGGGCACGAGGGGAGCCATATGCTGATGCTTGATATGGAAGACCAAGGGGTTACTGATGCAACACTGACACTCCACAACGATATTCGTGCAGCCGGATTGCCTGTCGCCGTAACCCTGCAGGCCTACCTGAAACGAACCACCAATGATATGAAAGAACTAATTGCATTGGGTGCAACAGTTCGTCTGGTCAAAGGGGCTTTTGCCGCTGGGCGTGATGTGGCCTACACAACTCGGTGCGAGGTCAAGGAGAATTCACGCAACCTTATTGACTTGATGTTTTCAAAGGAAGCCAAGGCAGCAGGCTTCAAACCCATCATCGCAACCCATGACGACGAGTTGCGGCAATATGCTTCGCAGCGTGCGAAAGTACAAGGCTGGCTCAAGGGCGCTGATTACGAATTCGAGATGCTGCTGGGCGTTCGAAGCGAATTGGCTGCATGGCAAGCTTCCAATGGCGAACGTGTCAGGCTTTATACGCCGTTCGGAAATGACTGGTGGCCGCACGCAATGCGTCGCATAGGAGAAAATCCAGCCAACGGCTTGCTCCTTGCACGGTCACTCGTTTCAAGTTAACTAGCAAAAGCACTCTCATTCATCCCACCGACATGAATCAAGGAGGCCCATTACAGCCGTTCCAGAATATCGGGAATCGCTGAGCATTCGACTCTGCAGAAGATGACGATTCATCATCACATAGGCAAACTCGCATAAACAATAATACGTATCTGTGTAAAGGCGTAGATACGTTTAAATTGCAAAATGCAGAACTATCTTATCCCCCAAATGGGGGATGGCGCGAACCGGACCTGGCGGGTACGATGGCCTTGAAAAATTCGTTCTATGTGAGAAATTCCAGTCCAAATCGGATTGGCGCAACCCACCGCAAGAGCAGCGATTTTGAAAACGGCCAATCGATGTTGCGTTGGTAGCTTAGAAAAGTAAAAAACCTATGGGCATCCAGGACCGGGATTGGTGGCGAGAAGCGCAAAAAGAGCGCGAGCGCAAGGAAGACCGGGCGCGCAGATCGTCGCAGTCAAAGTCGTGGGCGAACGCAAGCGCCACAAAAACGGGCCTGATCCCCATGATGTTGTTCTGGTGTGCGGTCATGGGCTTGTTGTACGTGCTCATGACCCACTATCTCAGACCGAAGCCGATGAAAGTCGCAACCAATGGCGACTTGGTGATCACCCGAGCCCATGACGGGCATTTTTATGTCGCGGGGACAGTCAATGGCAAAGTGGCTAACTTCATGGTGGACACCGGGGCCACGCTGGTGTCAGTCAGTGACGAGTTTGCCAACCAGGCGCTTCTTCAAGGTGGTGAGCCCACCACGTTCAAAACGGCCAATGGTGACAGGCCAGGTCGTGTCGTGACCGATGTGGCGGTATCGGTTGGCCCCGTGACTGTCCCGGATGTCCGGGTGGGAATCGGCTTGACGGGTGACAAAACCAGTGATGCCCTGTTGGGCCAATCCTTTTTGTCCAGGTTTGACGTGATGATGAACAAGGACCAGATGGTGTTGAGGCCGAGGCTGTAGTTTTTTGCGCGGACTGGCCACCGGCAAATTTTCCGCGCTTGGGTGATGGGTTGTTGTTCCAGGCAGCCAAGGAACAGGAGCCCGGCGAATAGTAGAGGGTCGTCGTCATGCCGCACACGCCTTGATGAACGAAACAACCAGCGGCGCAGATTCACCCTTGAGAGCAGCACGTTCGGGCTGAAACAGTGTGGCGACAAAGAACGGATGCTCGTCCAACTCGACCGCCCGCACTTCGCCCGTCGCATCATCTGCACAGGCGCGCAGTGGCCCGGCTACGAGCGCGGACCGGAAATCGGGGTTGAGTCCGTATCGGCATCGATATCCCTCTGTGACTTCAGTGGCACCATAGGCCGCTGCAATGCGCGTGCCAGAGTACAGCCGAACCACACCTGTTGTTTCTAGTCAACCCCTGCGATTGGCATGGTTGAAGTTGTGGCCACCGGGCGATTGTGACAGAATTGGAGCTAAGGGGATACCCCAAGCCTTGTCCAACGTGGTGTGAGCCTGAAGGCGGTACGTATTTCCACCCAAAAATGAGCCTGAGCGCGGCTTTCAGACGCTGAACTGGTTGCTTGATCATCCAAGGATGGTGATCAATATGGATGAGGCAAAGCTGCGT
>CAIVHU010000342.1 GCA_903905735.1 uncultured beta proteobacterium | reverse complement strand
GCGAATATCTCGACGCAGCTCCCCACCTGTGCCCCACACTTCGTGCGGCTAGTGCACTTTCCATAGCACGGTGAGACACATCGCTTGGTTTAACCTGCAATAGTGTGGGTTCGTTTGTCGAATTTTGCGTGGGGCGTAACACGTGCCATGTTGCGCCAACAAGACCAGATAGGCAATACAGCGGTTGTCCATGCGACGGTGCCGTTGCAGAACTTGTTTGGCTACATTGGTAGTTTGCGTGCCCTGACATCAGGACGCGCTAGCTATTCGATGCAGTTTGACCACTATGCACAGGCGCCAATGGCTTTGGCTACCGCAGCCTGAGGCCAAGGCCGAAAGGGCGAATCCCTCGGGGTTCGCCCTTTTTCATTGCAGGTACGGTTGGTTAAGGGCTTCCTGTGATCCATTTGTTGCAGCGCTCATCCGGTGCTATAGCCTGCAAAAAGCAGTGATTCGACAATGGCTGCTGCAGACCTGTCGTTGCGGTGTCTGGAAGCACGGTTCACACCGGCCATGTACTGAGTCGCCCTCTATGGCCGCTGTGGACACGCCCCAGTCCTCCAGTTATTCCGACCGTGCTCTGTATTCCTAAAGCAAGAATCCAGGGCCATCATCAGGCCCTGCTCTAGGTCCGGTTAAGCCAGTGCTGCCGACTCAGCAGGCGCAGCTGTCACCGGCTGTGCTTCAGCCTGAACAGCCGATGGCGCCACTGCAGGGGTCACCGTCAGCTTCAAACTGCCATTGCTGCCACTCGCAATCCGGCCAGCCTTGACAAGTCGAACGATGGTGGCACCCATGGAGCCCACAGGAATACCCGCCACCTTGGCCACGGCACTCTGGTTGATGACCATAAAGTCCGTCGTGTTGAGCACATCCTGCAGCTGGGCCATCAGCTTGGCCGAATTACCTTTGAGGTCTGCCGTCTCAACGGCTGCACCAGCTGTTTTGGTCTTCTTGCTCTTGGCTTGAGTTTTAACGGCAACTTTGGGTACTGGTTGGGTTGTCGCTTTGGTTGCAGCTTTGGCGGTCACCTTGGCGGGGTCCGTCGCGACTTTCTTTGCAGCCTTGACCGGTGCAGCTTTAGCTTTGACCACAGTGGTGGCTGGCACGACAGCCGCTTTTTTGGCAACCCGACGTTTGGCCGGAACCTTGGCGGTTTCAACAACGGGTGCCACCGGTGCAGCAACTACCACTGGCTTTGCAGGCATAGCCTTCTTGGCCTTGGCTTGGGTCTTCACCTTGACGGTGGTGACCGCCGCATCAATCTTCTTGGCCTTTGGCTTCTTGGCAACCGGCGCTTCCAGTGCTGGCGTGTCGCGCACGCTGGGCTGGTCATCCTGGGTCAATTCAGTCGCGATGCGATGGATGTTCTTGAGTTCTTCTTCGATACCCATCATCGACTTGGCCAGACGGGCTACCACCTTCCAGGCCTCGATCAGGGCATCGTTGCCGAGGTGGCTGGGATTTTTGAGCATCGCCAGGTTCACGCGTTCGGCATAGCTCTGGACTTCTTTCTTGAGTTTTTCGTCGGCGGTGAACGCAGCAGCACCGACTTTTTGAATGGCGGTCAGCGTGGACAGGGAGATAGACATTGGCGAGGATCTTTCAGAGATGATGGTTGTGCTTGTCGCTGACTGCCTCTGATGCGGGGCAGTCGGTAGAACCCGATGATTTTAAGTGCTCAGGTTTTTGGATCCGATTGATCCCAAACATAGGAGTGGCATGCCATCAATGTCTTTGGGACGCGATTCGATATTGGCATCCTGAGTCAGCTATTTAACCGCGCAGAGACAAGAAAGTCCTTCGGTTCGGCACCAACTCACAAAGTGGCTCAGTTTTCGGTTGGCGTCAACAATCAGTTGGAATGAAGGCAATTTCTGTTGCCCTCGCTTTATTGATCAAGTTGACAGTCCACTTGATCGGGCGAATCTTCTAGTTACGAAGATTCGCCGCCACGTCGAGCAACGGCAAATTGTTCAAGAGCTTTCAGACGCTCCCTTTCCTTTTTGGGCTCTGTGACACGAAGCCACGGTCCAAGCGTCTCTTTCAGGCAGTGCTGGCACAGATCAATCTCAACCAAATTTTCGTCACCTAGGATTGATCCGTACCCAGCCTTGTATTCAACCGACGTGAATTCATAAAATTCGAACTCTCCATCTTCTGCCACTCGGTCGCAACGATCACATCGAAGTTGCTTCACATAGGCCTGGGGACGAACATCTTTGATCTTCATGTAAAGTAACCATCCCCCGGCAAAGCCGGGGGCTTTCAAATTGTGAGCCGCTCAAAGCGGCAATACGGGGACGCTTACGCGGCCCAATCTCTTGGTGCCACCTGTTCGGTGGCGGCTATTTCCACAGCGCGAGCTGATCTAGTCTTTCATCTTCCTGCTCTTGGTGCCGTATGTAATTGCGTATGACTTCTTCATCTCGACCCACCGTCGATGCAAAGTAGCCTCTCGCCCAGAAACTTTGCCCTGCAAAGTTTCTTTTCCTCTCGCCATATACCCTGGCCAAATGCATCGCACTTTTGCCTTTGATGTAGCCCACCACCTGTGACACCGCGTACTTTGGCGGAATCGATATCAACATATGCACATGATCTCCCATCATGTGCCCTTCTTCTAAGCCAGTAATATTAAGTTAGATACATTAAAAGCTGAATTTATATTTGGATCCAAAATTGTCAAGTATGTCATCAACATCGGCTTCCAAGGTTTTGCTGTCGCGGCTTTTGACGGACATCCATGTGTATTTCATCAGAT
>CAIVHU010000341.1 GCA_903905735.1 uncultured beta proteobacterium | reverse complement strand
TCCCATTGCGTCGCATCAGCTTCCAGTTTGTCTGCTGCAACCTTGATTTCAGTCTTTTCTTTTTCGTAGCGATCCATCTTGGCCTGATAGATTGGCTTCTTATCTTCAGGGGCCAGATCGCGCGCTAATTCTGCCAATGACCGGACTTATGTAGCACTTGCACAATGACAGCGCCGCTCTGAATGGCAACAATTCCTTTGAATTTTGTTCAATTTCAGAGGGGTTTAGATGGCAGAGTCACACGTTGTATCGGGCCTGGTGGCCAAGCGTTCAGAACTGGCGGGATTGGTAACTCATCACCAGCAGGCGATTGCAGGCATCAATGGCGATCTGAAGCACCTGGATGCGGCCATCAAACTCTTTGCCCCTGATTTCCATCTGGCGGGCATCAAACCAACTCAGCACCGGGAGTCCAATCACCTGTTTCGCCACGGCGAGTGCTACCGCCTGACCCTGGATGCCCTGCGTGAATCAGGCGGCACAGCCACAATACCTGCCATCGTTGATCGAATCATGGCCCTCAAATCACTGGAACCCGACCAGCTCGCAACCGTGGCAGACGGCGTGAAGAAGTCCATGTATCGGGCGGAGAAATCCAAACTGATCCGCCGCTCCGGCCTGAACGGTCGTGTCGTGGTCTGGTCACTGGTCTAACTTGCCAGCCGCTCGGTACTGCGTTTGTTGCCCTGCCAGTAACCACACCAGTCATGGTGTGTCCGGGTGGCCGCACACTTTCTGGCGATGTCATTGAAGATTTTGCCATTGGGCCAGCGCCGGGTGTCTTCACGGTAAGCCGCTTCATTGGCGTAGTTGGCGAGGTATAGGTTGCCAAACTTGTGAACCTGTCCGTACTGCATGCGCCGAAAGCGCGAGAAATAGGATTCTGCCAGATTGTTGGTGGTGCCGTCATCGGCACGGTATTCCACCTGGTGATTCACACGCCGGGTGTCAAACTTGGCATGCAACTGGTCATAGGCATTGGATTCATCAGCACAGACGATGGAACCGGGTTGGACAAAGGCTTGAGTCAGGTTGCCCACATCGGTCTGGTTTTCGTGTTTGATCACAAAGGTCAGCGTCTTTTTGGCCCCGGCCAGTTCCTCACACTTCTGGCGCATGACAAAGACACAGCGTTTGCCCGGTTTCTGGTGTTCAGCCAGACGACGATCTACCCGGTCAGCCTTCTTGTTCTTGGGCCGGATATGGCCGTTGACATAGGCACCGTCCATGTGGACAACGCCCGCCAGTGGGGTGCTGTCACGCTGCTCCATCAGCGACTCACGGATTTTGTGGGCCATCACAAAAGCAGTTTTGTACTGCACCCCCAAGTCACGGCCCAATTGCAGGGCTGAAATGCCCTTGACCGCATTGGTGTAGATCGCAATCGCAGCAAGGTACACCTTTAGTGGCAACTTGTGATTGGCAAAGATGGTGCCCGAGGTCACAGAAAAAGTATGTTTGCAGTCCTTGCAACGCCATTGCTTGCGGGTGCCCAGGAAATAGTGTTTGGCAACCGCTCCACACGAAGGGCATGTCACTTCCTCGCCCGGCCCCCAGCGCACTTCCTTGAAGGTTTCAAACGCCTGCTGGTCAGTCAGGGCGAAGACCTGACGCGCTGACAGGGTACGAGCCTTGGCACTCAGCAGAAAGTGTTGATGCGGTTCGTTGTGGGCCATGAACCACATTATATCGAGCATTCACTCGATAGGCAACAGCTATTTAACCTTTACGTGTAGGCCAGCATCGTTTGCCAGCAAGTCCACTCTGGTTACAAAATAGACCCACTTGACCCTTGTGTCATTTGCTGGACATGTGCCAGCTTTCAACCCGACCCACACAGGTCATTCAATTCAATCGCCCAAAGCGAACAATCGCCGTGGGCGCGATGTTCACTTCCTGGGCTCTACACTCAATTTAAAAGGAGCAAAGAAAAGTGATCCAACAAAATTCATGTTTTGCGCGTGCAGAAGGACCTCTGCATGATCGAACTTCAGAAACCAAAATGACTTGTCAGCGGTCGATTGCCTCTTTGGCATCTATCACGCCAGTCATCGCGAGCTTGACAATTACCCTCAAAGGGTTAAAATGATAAAACCAACTTACGATTTAAACACTGTCAAGTTCAAGGTCAACGCATTAAAAGGAGCAGCGTTCACCGCTAGTGCTTTAAACGGAGGCCAGGGTGAGTTGGGGCTAACGCTGGCGGAAATGATTGCAACTATCTGTTCTGCCACTGATGGTGACTGCTACAAGACCATGCCAAGCAATAGTATTCATGGCGCATTTCAGGACGTGTATCACCTCACGACACCACTGCAAGACATGGCCTACGCGAAATTTTGCTTGCACCCTGACAGCAAGGTTGTTGTTTCGTTCAAAAGGAAATGAGAATGGAAAATACAAAAGTGCGAACATGTTCAAACTGCGAAGTAGGCCATCTGGAGAAGGATACTCGTGACATCAAAATCACACGCCAAACGCGTAGTGCGGTTGTCAGTAATGTGCATGGATTTTTTTGCAATAACTGCAACGAAATCGAGTTCGACGACACTACCGATTCAGCCACTCGCTATGCCGAGGCGGGTGACAAACTGGTGCTCGCCAACCGAGCTGAGGCGGCTGCCACTCTCAAGGTTCAGCGCAAGAAACTGAAACTCACACAAGCACAGGCATCAACGCTCACCGGGGGAGGACACAATGCATTTTCAAGATACGAAAATGGTATTTCCCCTCCAATGCCAGCCGTGGTCAATTTGTTCAAGTTGCTCGACAAGCACCCAGATATGTTGCGTGAATTGGTGTCATAGGTTTCAGCTCTCTGGGATAGGACGTTTAAGCATAGGAGACTGACATGGAAATCTTGGTCTTAAGTCTTGTTGCTGGTCTGGTCGTGATCGGTGGACTCTGGATGGCAACACGGGACACAAAACCCGTTGAAAAGCATCCAGATGGACACCATCCAGCCTGACACAACGTAATTTCAAAACCCGATGGCCCTCAATCGCAAGATTGGGGGCCTTTTTGCTGGGCAAAAGTGTTTATTCATCACATTGTGGGCCGTGAACCACGTCGTATCGACCACATTCCAAGATGCGCAACAAATACTCGATATATTGCTTGCTAACGTGCAAACGCTCCATAAAATGTGAGCATGATCAACCGCGATACCGAATACCTGAGTCAATTGCAGGATTACTATGCCGAGAATGGTGTTCTGCCATCGTTCTCCAGGATTGCCACACTGATCGGCCTTAAAACGACTTCAGCCGTATCCGTCCTGGTGACACGACTCAAGGCCAGTCAGCACCTGACTTCAACGCCTGAGCGTCGTTTGATTCCCGGCCCCAGGTTCTTTGAGCGCCCGCTGGCCGATACTATCCGTGCGGGTCAACCTACCCCCTCCAGTGATGTTCGCAGCGATGTGGTAAGCATTGACCGTCACCTTATCCAGAAACCGTCCCATACCGTGCTGCTGTCAGTCCGTGGGGATTCGATGGAGGACGCTGGGTTGCTTGAAGGCGACACTATCGTGGTTGTCAAAGGTGCACCATATAAGTCTGGCGATATAGTGGTGGCGATTGTGGACAACGAGTTCACCGTGAAGTATCTGGCCCATGACAAGCGCGGGTTTTATCTGAAACCTGGCAACAAGGCGTATGCGCCTATCCGGGCCAAGGATCACCTTGAAGTTTATGGGTTGGTGGTGGGGAGTTTCAGAAAATATTAATGGGAAATCAAAGATGAAAAAGCTGAATAAAAACTCGCAAATAGTCGAATTGGACGCACAGCACCGCACCGCACAGCACAGCACAGCACAGCACAGCACAGCACAGCACAGCACAGCACAAATCATACCTACATACAAGGTAAAAACCGCCTTTACTATGGTGATAATTTAGATGTTCTACGCCGGAAGATTGCTGATGAAAGTGTCGATCTTTGCTATATAGATCCTCCTTTCAATTCCAAGAGAAACTACTTTCAGATATACAACAACATTGGTACGGACGGCGACAAGGCTCAAGCGCAGGCATTCATGGACACCTGGGAATGGGGGGATGAAGCGGTTGATGGCTACACCTACATCACTGACGTAGCCAATTTGAACAATGGCAAGTTCACCCCTCAGACTGTAGCTTTGATGCGTGGACTGCATGAAGTGCTCGGCCACGGCGCATTACTGGCCTACTTGGTTCACATGACATTGCGTGTTGTCGAGATTCATAGGGTGCTAAAACCCACCGGATGCTTCTATCTGCATTGTGATCCGACTGCTTCGCATTATTTGAAACTACTCCTGGATAGCATCTTTTGCGCTAAAGGGCAGGGTGGCGAATTTTTAAATGAAATTGCTTGGTGTTATTCGATTGGTGGCAAAAGTAAAGAGCATTTCGGGCGTAAGCACGATGTAATTTTGTTTTATTCAAAATCTAAACAATACATCTTTAACAAGGCAGGGGCATCTATTTCAAGAAAACTCAACACTCATATGAAAGTCGGTGTTGATGAAAATGGAAGAGAGTTTCAGGAAAAGACAGATAAAAAATCAGGCAAGGTTTATCGCTACTATTTAGATGAAGGGAAAATCGCAGAGGACTATTGGCTTGACATTGAGAAGGTAGAATTTGCTGATGATTTTTGGAGTGATATTGAAACGTTGAACAGAGAGGCACGCGAAAGACTAGGTTACCCCACGCAAAAGCCAGAAGCGTTACTGGATCGTATCATTGCGGCCAGCAGCAACGAAGGGGACACTGTACTTGATGCTTATTGCGGCTGTGGCACCACTGTTGCGGTAGCACAAAGATTGAAACGCCGATGGATCGGAATCGACATCACTTACCAGAGCATAGGATTGATCTTGAAACGCTTCAAAGACAAGTATGTTGCCCAGTGGGGTATGTTCGAGGCAAATCTGCTACTTGATGGTGTACCACGCGACATTGAATCAGCCTTGGCCCTGGCCAACCGAAAAGACGATAAGACCCGCAAAGAGTTTGAGAAATGGGCCGTACTAACTTTCTCAGACAACCAAGCCCGCATCAACGACAAAAAAGGTGCAGACGGCGGCATTGATGGCGCAGCCTTTTTCATGATTGATGCCACTAACAACGGCAAGTGTGTGTTTCAAGTGAAGTCAGGTGGAGCAAACCGGGCAACCATCGCCACCTTGAACAGCGACCGGTTGCGTGAGAAAGCAGAGTTTGGCATCCTTATCACCATGGATGCGCCCACCAACCCCATGCGGGCGGAAGCGCATGAGGCTGGCAAGTACAAGCACCCACTTTTAAGCCGCGAAGATGACCGCATCCAGATTGTCACCATTGCCGAAATCTTGGCTGGCAAACGCCTTGATCTGCCTATGGCTCGTGTTGATGTGATCAAGTCCGCCGAAGCTGTTGGCGATTCTGTAAATCAGCAATCTCTAATTTGATGCTGTTATCAAACATTCGTGCCCATGCCCCCGCTTACAGAGCCCGCTCAGTTTAAGTCTGCTAAGTTGTTGATTTGAATAGGTTTGTGCAACAGCTACATAATTCCGGCAATAACGCCGGGTGGTGTCACCACCAATCTGTTGCGCCAAGTGCAGGTGGCCCAGGGCCACATAGGCGATCTGGGGATCAAAGACGCTGGCGGACAAGGCTTCCACGCCACCGATCACGATGCGCCGCTCCGACTCTTCCGACAATTGACCACCGGT
>CAIVHU010000340.1 GCA_903905735.1 uncultured beta proteobacterium | reverse complement strand
GCAGCTCAAAAACTACGAGCGCATGAAGCTCTTAATAGAGAAGTGGATTGACTTGGCCATGGAGTTGTCAATACTGCGGTTGGCCAAGAAACCGCCTGAATAATGGGGAGAACTTGGCACTGTCCAGTTAACAACGCGGACATCAGGCCATTCGTTACTGGGGCAGCACAACCAAAGCTATCACAAGGAAATTTGCGGCTCGTTGAGATTCCTCTCCCGCCGTTTCACGTCCAACAACGCATCGCAGGAGTCCTCTCAGCCTACGACGAACTGATCGAAACCAGCCAGCGGCGCATCAAGATCCTGGAATCGATGGCCCGTGGTCTCTACCGCGAATGGTTCGTCCACTTCCGCTTTCCCGGGCATGAAGGCCATCCGCGAGTGGCATCAGCACTGGGGGAGATTCCGAAGGGGTGGGAAGTGAAGACTATTGCCGACGTTTGCGAGTCTGTGAGCTACGGCTACACCGCTAGTGCTGCGCGCGAAGATGTCGGCCCGAAGTTTCTTCGCATCACCGACATCGTTCCCGATGTGATTGATTGGTCGGGCGTACCATTTTGCGAAATCCCCGAGGCCAAAGTGCCAAAGTATTTACTAAGGCATGGTGACATTGTCGTCGCCCGCACCGGTGCGACGACTGGGTACGCAAAGCGCTTAAATCGACTTCACCCGGCCACTGTTTTCGCTTCCTACCTTGTCCGAGCCCGAGCGCAGGTTGGAGTGAGCAACCGGATGCTTGGCATCCTCATGGAATCCGATGAATACAAACAGTACATCCAGACAAATATTGGCGGTGCGGCCCAGCCACAAGCAAATGCTGTTGTGCTTACTTCGATGCGTTTTGCAGTGCCACCATCAACTGTTTCCAAGGATTTCGACCTATTTGCTGCTCCTTTGATGGACGAAAGCGAATTACTAGCCGTCAAAATACAGAACCTGCGCCGCACCCGAGACTTGCTGCTGCCGCGCCTCTTGTCCGGTCAGATCACTTTGCCTGAGGTTGATTAAATTGGCCAAGCGAAGCGCTCCCGAGATGACGATGGCTGGCTGGCTGGCGCTGGCCAGATCAGCAACCGTCCAAGGCCGCATCACTGACGAGGGAGGATTTGACGACTTTGAATCCATTGTCCGGGTCGTGGCCCGCCGTGGTGCGTTGGACTGGGATGAGGTCGTTGCCATCCTGCACATGGTGTACGGCTGGATGCCGACCATGTTGCGCCCGACAGTTGCGCACACTGAGGCTGAGCGTACCCACCTGCTGACCACCCTGGAAGCGGCAAAGCGTGGTGAGTTGCTGGACGCCAAACAACTGGCCTGTGTACAGCGGTTTGCCAACCGATCCGTTGTGGGTGCGTCCAAGTTACTGCATGTGCTCAACCCCGTCAACTATGTGATCTGGGATTCCCGTGTGGCCAAGGTATTTCTTTGGGATGGCGTGACGCCAGCGACCTATTCCACGCTGGAGCGCTACGTTGAATATCTGACGGCCATGCGCCAATGGGTCAAGGCGCCCGATGTGACCCGCGCGTGCGCTGACATTCGGGCACTGAACCCGTCACTGGCAGGCGCCGGTGACATGAGAATGATTGAACTGGTGCTGTTTCGCGGAATTGAATAAACCCCCATGAGCGCACATGCCTACACCGAAGACCAAATGGTCGAGCAACCGGCCATCAGCCTGTTCGCTCACCTGGGCTGGCAGACGGTGTCGGCGATGGAAGAGACCTTTGGGGTCACAGGCACCCTGGGGCGCGAGACCAAGGGTGAGGTGGTGCTGTCAGCACGCCTGCGCGTGGCATTGACCAGACTCAACCCGGCCTTGCCAGCAGAGGCCATCCATAACGCCATGGACGCCATCACCCTTGACCGCTCGGCCATGCTGCCGGAAGCCGCCAACCGCGAGGTGTACCGGCTTCTGAAGGAAGGCATCACGGTGTCCGTGCCCGACCACGAGCATGGTGGTCAAAAGACCGAGCGCCTGCGCGTGGTGGATTGGGTCAACCCCGAAAACAACGACTTTCTGCTGGTCAGCCAATTCAGCGTGACCGGCGCGCTCTACACCTGCCGCCCCGATCTGGTGGGCTTCATCAACGGCCTGCCCTGGGTGGTGATCGAACTCAAGAAGCCCGGTGTTCCCGCTCGGACCGCGTTTGACGACAACCTGACCCATTACAAACAGCAGATCCCCAACCTGTTCTGCTTCAACGCGCTGATGATTGCCTCCAACGGCACCGACAGCCGCGTGGGTTCGCTCACGGCCGACTGGGGCCGCTGGGTGGAGTGGAAGCGTATCGCCCGTGAGGATGAACCGCGCCGGGTATCGCTTGACGTGATGCTGCGTGGCACCTGTGACCCCACCCGGCTGCTGGACTTGGTGGAGAACTTCACCCTGTTTTCAGAACACAAGGCGGGGCTGGTCAAGATTTTTGCGCAGAACCACCAGTACCTGGGCGTCAACAACGCCATCACCTCCATGCAGGAAGCCCGGAAAATGGGCCATGGACGCGGTGGCGTGTTCTGGCAGACCCAGGGCAGTGGCAAGAGCTTTTCCATGGTGTTTTATGCCCAGAAGGTGCTGCGCACGCTCACGGGCAACTGGACGTTTGTGGTGGTGACTGACCGCACCGAGCTGGACGAGCAGATTGCCAAGACCTTCAAAGCCGTCGGCGCCGTCAGCGACTCGGAGGGTGATGCCTGTCATGCGGCCAGTGGCGCCCACCTGCGGGAGCTGCTGCGCGGCAACCACCGCTATGTGTTCACCTTGGTACACAAGTTCCAGACCCCGGAGCTGCTGTGTGACCGCTCGGACGTGATCGTGCTGACCGATGAAGCCCACCGCAGCCAGTACGACACCCTGGCGCTGAACATGCGCTCTGCCTTGCCCAAAGCCATGTTCATGGCCTTTACAGGCACGCCGCTGATCGCCGGTGAGGAGCGCACCAAGGAAGTGTTTGGCGACTACGTGTCAATCTATGACTTCCAGCAGTCCATTGAGGACGGCGCCACGGTGCCCCTGTTCTACGAGAACCGCACGCCTGAGCTGCAACTAGTCAACCCGGATCTGAACGACGACATCTACCAACTGATTGAGGATGCTGCCCTCGACCCGGAGCAGGAAGCCAAACTGGAGCGCGAGCTGGGGCGGCAATATCACCTGATTACCCGTGATGACCGGCTCGACACCGTGGCCAAGGACATCGTGCGGCACTTCCTGGGCCGTGGCTTTGTCGGCAAGGCCATGGTGGTGTCCATCGACAAGGCCACTGCGCTGCGCATGTACGACAAGGTGAAGCTGCATTGGGCGGCTGATATGGCCGCGACTCAGAAGGAATTGGGCGAACTGGCCTATCTGCCCAATGTTGGCGGCATGAGTGCTGAACAGGCACGGCGCGAAGTGCGAATCGCCGAATTGAAGCAGCGCCTGGACGTGCTGACCACCACCGACATGGCGGTGATCGTCTCGCCGGGACAAAACGAGATCCAGCAGATGCAGGGCCTGGGACTGGACATGGCGCCGCACCGCAAGCGCATGAACGACTCGATTCCCGGCCTGGACGAAAAGTTCAAGGACACCGTGGACCCGCTGCGGCTGGTGTTTGTCTGCGCCATGTGGCTGACCGGCTTTGATGCGCCAAGCTGCTCGACGGTGTATCTGGACAAGCCGATGCGCAACCACACTCTGATGCAGACCATTGCCAGGGCCAACCGGGTCTTTCCCGGCAAGCACAGCGGCTTGATCGTGGACTACGCCAACGTGTTCGCGTCTCTGGAAAAAGCGCTGGCGATCTATGGCGCTGGCAAGGACGGCCAGAGTCCGGTCAGGGACAAGCAGCAACTGGTGGTGGAGATGCGCAACGCCGTCGCAGGCGCCACCGTGTTCTGCACCGGCCATGGCGTGGATCTGGCCGACATCGAGCAGATGGCCGATGGCATGCAACGCCTGACGGCGGTGGCCGACGCGGTGAACGATTTGATCTCACCCGATCCACTGCGCAGTGAATACTTTGCCCATGAGCGACTGGTGGCCACGCTCTACAAGGCGGTCAAGCCCGACCCGGTTGCGCTGGAGTTCGCCAGCCGTGTGGCTTGCCTGTCCACCATTGCCGACGCCATTCGGGTCACGCTCAATCCCAATCCGCCAGACATCACCGCCATATTGGGCGACATCAACACGCTGCTGGATGGCTCCATCACCGGCCATGCCATCAGGGAGCAAGGCCCACCGGCGCTGGATCTGTCCAAGATCAACTTTGAAGCCCTGGCCAGCCGGTTCAAGCAGTCCAAGCAGAAGAACACTGACCTGGAGGTGTTGAAGGCAGCGATCCGCGCCAAGCTGGAGAAGATGGTCGAACTCAACAGCACCCGTGCCGACTTCTCAGAAAAGTTTGAAGCGCTGATCGAGAGCTACAACGCCGGTAGCCGCACCATCGAGGCGCTTTACCAAGAGCTGCTGGAGCTGAGCAACAGCCTCAGCCATGAAGAGGAGCGTCATGTGCGCGAGAACATGACTGAGGAAGAATTGGTGATCTTTGACATCCTGACACGGCCAGCGCCAGAGCTTGGGACAGAAGAGCGTGCCGAGGTGAAGAAGGTGGCGCGGGAGCTGCTGGCACGCCTCAAGGCGCTGCTGGTGCTGAACTGGCGACAGAAACAGCAGGCCAGGGCAAAGATTCAGGACACCATTGGCTTTGCCCTGGATGATGGTCTGCCCAGGGCGTACACCCCAGAGCTATACAAACAGAAATGCTCGGCGGTGTTTGAGCATGTTTATGAGAGCTACCCGGAGCGGGATATTGGGGTGTATGCGAATGCTTAACCAGCGATTGGCGACACGATTTTTAGGGGGCTTGATAATTGGGCTCTGGGCTCTCCATTTAACCGGAGTTAGTGCCCCGCCTCCATGGCCGGCCTTGGGGAGGCATCTCCAGGCTGTTCGGATGCCCTCGTTGCGTTGGTGGTTTGGGGGACACCGTCCTGGGCCGTTGGGCGGCGACCAAAT
>CAIVHU010000339.1 GCA_903905735.1 uncultured beta proteobacterium | reverse complement strand
TTCGCTCCTATTGCGCCACCATGCACAAGCAGGGGGCCAATATTTTTGACTCCCTCGTTGCAGCCTTCAAGGGTGCAACGCCTCAGCCCAGCTTCGCCTGAAATCAGTACGGTTGCCTAAAACCGGGCTGAGTAGTTACAAAAGTTCTTTGCAATTGATAGCTGAGCTGCCGTACCTGTGGTGTCATCGCCTGCTTGATTTTCGCGCAGCGCCCCCAATGTGGCTGTCATCAATGGCAACCTGTATAGATTCCATATGAAAAATTCAGTTTATAAATTGTTTGTCAATTTTGTTGTTGTCGTATCTCTTATGGGAGCTGGGCTGGTCATGGCCCAGACTGAACCCACCATGAACCAGATTTATGCCAGGGCACAGTCTGGCAAACTTGATGAAGCCCAGGTGATGGTGCAGCAAGTGCTGGTTGCACATCCCAAGAGCGCCAAAGCCTTTTACGTTCAGGCTGAACTGTCTGCCCGCCAGGGCAAACTTGACCGGGCACGTGAATCACTGACGACCGCAGAAAAGTTTGCCCCTGGACTGCCATTCGCCAAGCCCGAGGCCGTCCGGGCGCTTCGCTCTCAACTCTCGGCCAAACCACAGGTCAAATCCATGGCCAGTCCTGCAGCGACATACGCACTGCCACAGGCGCCGGTCCGGTCATCAACCTCCTGGGCGTTGCCACTGTTGCTGGCTGGCGGCGTGATAGTGGCCGGGTATTTCATCTTCCGTCGGCACCAACCTCAAGCCTTGGCTCAACAGCCAACCTATGTTGACCAGAACGGGCTCAATGGGCCACAAGGGTTTGGCATGGGTGGTGGTGCGATGCAACCCCAGCCAGCCTATCCGCAAACCGGCTATACCCAGGGGTACCCGCAGCAAGGTGGCACCGGTCTGGGTGGGCGCATCATGGGTGGTGTGGCCACTGGGCTCGCTGTGGGTGCGGGCGTGGTGGCGGCCGAGACCATTGGCCGCAGTTTGATGGGTGGGCACAACAGTCCAACGCCACAGGCCGACCAGCTTGCCAACAACAACTTTGAGCCTATCCCCCAGAACCCAGACATGGGTGGCTCGAATTTCGGCATCAGTGACACCTCGTGGGATGACGCAGGGGGTGGTGACGCGGGCGGCGCAAGTGATTGGGACAATTAATTGAAGAGATACCAACATTCACCGCATTGAGGCGTAGCGCAAGTGTATTTCAACAAAGGGAAAAACAATGTCAGAAGATGGATTTCACGTGCACGGGCCTCACGACCACGAGCTTGAGCATGCACAGCAAGGCAGCCACGGCGCGAACCATGGCGACCACAGCGGCATGGTCAATCAGATTGCCTTGTTCACGGCCATCATTGCCACGATCGGTGCCTTGTTTGGCTATATGGGTGGAGCCACACAAGCCGACGCTGGGTTATTCAAGAACAATGCTGCCATCAAGAAGACGGAAGCTTCCAACCAATGGAATTACTTTCAGGCCAAAAGCACCAAGCAGTCATTGGCAGAATTAGCGCGCGATCTGGCCCCTGAAGATAAGAAGCCAATCTATCAGGCCAAGATGGATCGCTACGAAAAAGAAAAGACTGAAATCAAGGTTGCAGCAGACAAACTGGAAGCTGATGCGACGCAATGGGA
>CAIVHU010000338.1 GCA_903905735.1 uncultured beta proteobacterium | reverse complement strand
TCGCAATAAATCACGCGAAAACAAAGACTCTATAGCGGAATGCGATTCAATCTAATCGCATTCCGCTATAGGGTAGCTCACGCCGAAATGTCGGTCAGTGTGCTCCGTATCATTGTGTCAAACTTCATATGCGATTGCCCTGCACTACAGGGGGGCTTTTTTGGCGCAGCCCTCCCCGCCGGGCAGCAGTTGTGTGCATCCCGTAGCTCGTCATCACGTTTCGCCCCATTGCCGCAACAAGTTGTGATAGCATCCCACCAGCGTGTCGCGCGCGGCGCGGTCGGCACCGGTCTGGTTCAGGCGCTGGATCGCCCCATCCAGATCGTGCACCAGACTGCGCCGCGCATCATCGCGGATCAGGCTTTCGATCCAGAAAAAGCACGCCAGCCGCGTTCCGCGCGTGACCGGGGTCACCTGGTGCAGGCTCGTCGCCGGGTATAGCACCATGTCGCCCGCCGCCAGCTTGACCGTGTGCAGCCCATAGCTGTCCATGATCTGCAATTCACCGCCATCATAATCCCCCGGCTCGTTCAGGAACAGCGTGGCCGAAATATCGGTGCGCAGCTTTGCCCCGGTCTGCGGGTGCAGGCGGATCGACCCATCGACATGCGGCCCGAATGCCATGCCCGCGTGATAGCGGTTGAACATCGGCGGATAGACCTGACGCGGCAGCGCCCCACTGATGAAGGCCGGATTGCGCTCAAGCGCCGCGAGCACGATAAAGCGCGCCCGCGCCGCGACATCCGAGCCTTCAGCAATCTGCTGGTTGTGCTTGACCGGTGCGCCTTGGTAGCCCGCCGTCACGTGCCCATCGACCCAATCATCGCCCGCAGCGGCCAGCAAAGCCCGCACCTCAGCAAGCTGATCGGGGCCAAGCACGTGTGCAATGGTCAGCATCATCGTCAAAGATGCCAATTGAGCGACACGAGCGCGGTGCGGCCGCTCCCCGGCACCGCCCGCCCACCGTCCGACTGGATCAGCGCGTCGAAATAGCGCGCATTGAACACGTTGAACACATTGACCCGCAGATCAAACCGGGGCTGATGCCAGGCCAGCGTGGCGTCGCTGCGGATTGCGCCGGGCACCGACACCAGATTGGTATTGTTGGCATAACGCCGCGCCATAAAAGTCGCGCCGCCGCCGATTTCCCAATCGCGCGTCACGCGATAGGTGCTCCACAGCGTTGCCGAATCGCGCGGCGTGTTCACCGGCACTTTGCCTTGGGTGTTGACGGCGATCCCCCGGATGATCCGCGCATCGAGATGGGTATAGCCGCCAAACACCTGCCAGCGGCTGGTAATCTTGCCCGATGCGCCCAGCCGCAGCCCCCGCACCCGCACCGTCCCATCCGCGCTATACGTACTGTCGGCGTTTTGGGATCGGGCGTTGGATTTGGTGATCGCAAAGCCGGCGGCAGTGATCGACAGGCGTTCGTTCAGCAAATCCCACTTGCCGCCGGTTTCAAACGACCGGTTCGATTCTGGCGCCAAAGGCTGCGTAATCCCGGTGGTCGATGTCAATTGCTCCAGCGCCGGATTGAACGAAGTGCTATAGGAAAAGTAATACGACTGCGCCTTGCTCGGCTGCCAGATCACACCCGCACGCACGCTGACAAAATCGACCGTCTGATGCGCCGCAGCCAGGGTCGTATTACCGGGAGTATTGTTTACATTCAACGAATTGGCGATGGTCGCGGCGTAGCGGTCATAGCGCAACCCGCCCACAAGTTTGACATGATCGCCCAAACCCAGCGTATCACCGCCATAAATACCCAGCGTATCGGCGCGCCCGGTCGCCAGATTGCCGCGCTTTGATGCCACATCGCCGGGAGAGGCCCCATAGTCCGGCGTCAGCAATCGGGTGCAGCCAACATAGCCCGCGATACCCGTGGCCGGGTTGAGCGCGACGCCGTTGCACGTACCATTGCGATAGGTATTCTGGTTGCGATACGTATCGCGGCCGAATTCGACACCGATCAGCGCGTCATGGCGCAAGCCGCCAGTGGTGAATTTCGCCGCAAGTTCGGCCTGATTGAACAGCGACGTATCGCGAATGATCCGGTCATTGCTCTTAAGCCGCACCCACAGCGATGCCAGCGGCGCGGCGCTCGAGGGCGTAACCGTTGCCGATGATGCGAGCGCGCGAAATCCGCTGCCATCGACAGTCCCCAGCGCTTGCGGGGCGGTTTCGAACGCATCGGTATCAACGGCATTGTACTGGACTTTGTTGCGCACCGTAATGCCTTGCGCCAAGGCGTGCCGCAGCGTCGCGCTGGCCGCAACCACATCCTGAAGCGTGCGATCGGTGGAATAGCCATAAACGGTATTGCGATCGACCAGCGCTGGCGCACCGTTCAGCGCCGACACGCCATAGTCGGGCCGATCATTGTTGTGCTGGATGAGCGCGTTGAGCGTGATCTGCGTGGGCGTGCCGATCCCGATTGCCAGCGCGGGGGCCACGCCAAAATCTTTGACCGTGGTCCGGTCCCGCGTCCCCGGCGCGCCTGCTTGTGCCATGGCATCGATCCGCAGCGCCGCGGTGGCGGCAACCGGCTGGTTCACGCCAACCGTGGCGCGCGTCATGCCATTGGTGTTGACCGCCGCCGATGCTTCGGCCCGCGCCTTCAACCGAGGACGGCTGGACACCTGATTGATCACCCCCCCAGTCGATCCGCGCCCGAACAGCATCGACGACGGCCCCATCAACACTTCGACGCTTTCCAGCGCAAACGTGTCGCGATAATATTGTCCCCGGTCGCGCATCCCATCGAGATAGATATCGGTCCGCGCGGTAAACCCGTTAAGATTGATATTGTTGCCAATCTGCCCACCTTCCGCCGCGCTCAGCGTAATCCCCGGAACATTGTGCAAAGCGTCGGCGAGCGACGTCGCGCCTTGCGCTTGCAACAGCGACTTATCGATCACGGTGACCGACTGCGGAATATCGCGCAGATCGCTCGCCAGTTTCGACACCTGAACTTGCGGTTGCGCCGCCATGCCGGTGACAACGATCATGTCCGCCGAGTCCGCATCCTTCGCGTGAGCAGCCACACCCGCGCCGATGGTTCCCAGCAGCGATGTAGCCAACAGGCTGGTAACGGCACCACTCGGCATGATCAGCTTCGCTCCTCAATTGCAAGCCACTCGCAATAAGCCCGATAATGCGTTTGCGAATGACTTGCAATAGCCTTTGCGGCCATTGGGGCGGTGGCTAGGCGTGCATTGGCCTCGCGCGGGGTTGGGGGGCGGGGACAGGGAGTTAGCGGGATAACTGCGTAAGTCCCTGAATTACCAATCATATGTATGAAGAATGTCGTGATTTAGGACAATCTCTACACCAATATTTTATGATTCAATGTGCCATTCGCCATGATTTCGTAAAATCACCAACGAGCAATCGCTACGATTTACTTGTAATGTAATTTCGCCAGTTGTAACTGGCCTGCTTTGCCCGACGCACCGCCACTTTACTTAACCCCCAAACTCGACCACTGAATATCGCAGGTGCCTCGCCAGGAAATAAGGGGGTTAGGTAAAGTGCTGCCGAAGCCCGGTACCTTCTCGGTTGTCGCGTCACTCAATTAGCGTGTCGCAGCTTTGGGGTGCAGTCCACCCCTGTCTCCGGAATTTGGGCAGTGCCCGCAACGTGACCGGCTCAAACTGATGCCGAAAAATGCGGTAGCCTAGAAAAGCTACACCACGCGTTGGGACACGATCTAACACCTTGCGTTAATTGGTTTCTAGCCATAACCAAGAGGCACTAGGGCGGGAACAATGGTTCAGATTTTTTTCCGCCCTTTCAGCCTGAAAGGCAGCGATGAGGACGCGAACGTGGACAGTCTGTTAAATCCCGCGCTTTACAGGTTTCTCGACTTAATCGGGCTGCTGTTCACGCACGAGTGGTTTCCGCCGTTCGTAATAATGCCCTTGATGCTTATCGGGGCAGCGGTTGTGCGTTTCATCGCCGTCGCACGCACTGAGCCATTCATTGCCGCTGCGAAGGAGCGAATGGACTATTTGGTCCAAGTGCTGGGTGAGGAGCCGAATGCAGAGGCTGACCGGGTTGGCTTCAGAAGCAAGTTCATCGAAATTTCGCGGACTATGTCCGCTGCCGGCCCCCACATCAAGGAGCTCGCCGAAGCGTGGCGTGAGTTTCGCGAGACCCTGATCGACGAAACTGCCCCGGTGATCCAAAACACCAGTCGGCCGAGCAGCTTTTTCCTGCGCATCATTCCAAAGCAGACATCGTTATCGTTCTGGTCAAACATCTTTGTTGGCTTGGGCCTCATTCTGACTTTTTTGGGGTTGATTGTCGCACTTAATACCGCAGCCCAGAGCATGAGCGGTTCCGCTTTAGCAGCGCAGGAAGCGCTCAAGGGCTTGCTCGCTGTAGCGGGGGCCAAGTTCTTTTCGTCAATCGCGGGCTTGGTCGCGTCGATTTGGCTTCGATGGGTCGAACATCATTTGACGCGCAAAGCCACGGCTCCGACCCTTCAAATTTGCTCCCTGCTGGAGCGTGGGCTCCAGTACGTCTCGCCCCAGACGCTCGCTCAGTATCAACTTGAAGTGATGAGAGAGCAGCGCGATCAGCTCCTGACATTCAACACGGACTTTGCTCTGCAACTTTCCGAGAGAATTGGCGGTGAGTTCCAACGCGCAATGACGCCGTTGGCCCAGTCACTAGACGATCTCAATCAGAACATGAGTTCCGTGACGCAGGGCATTGGGGCGGGCGCGGCGGAAGCCATTCAGAAGGTGAGCGGCGATCAGCTGAGGGGCCTGTCTGAGACCCTCGCGCGCTTGAACGAAAAGCTCGATACCATCGGCACGGCTGTGGACAAGTCAGGAGAAGCCGCTGCGGATAAGATCAGGCAAGCAGGCGATCGCTTCGCCGAAGCTGCGCTGGGTATTCAGGCGGCTTTCGACAAGTTGACAACGAACGTCGGCACTCTGGGCACCCGCATGACGGAGCAGAGCGATGCTGCGGCGAAAGCGCAAGACGAGGCTTTGGCAAGGTTGATGGCGGGCTTGCAGCAGGCACAAGAAAAATCATCAGAAGCGCTTGCCGCTGCCGTGCAGGCACTGTCTGACGCTAGCAAAGCTGCCGCTGAAGATGTTCAGAAAGGTGCTGTGAAGGGGTTGACCGATGCGGCCGATAAAAATCGTGTGCTGATCGAAGGCGCGATAGCCGGCGCAACGCAAGGGATGAGCGATGCTCTCGCAAGTTTCGCATCGTCCATTCAGGCGGCGGTTCGCGATGTCGACAGTGCCGGTGGAAAGTTTGCGCAAAGTGCTGATGGAGCTGGCCGCAGCGCGACAGCCATGGGCAATGTAGCCAGCCAGGCCGAGCGCGTTGCTGTGGCACTGAACAGCACTTCCAATGTGCTGGCGCAGGCATCTGAGCCGATGGTGGCTGCCGCGCGCGACACAGCCAGCTCTGTAAGCAAAATTGCAGGTAGCCTTGATGCCTATAACGCGGCCCAGACCCAGGCACTTGGCGAGATGAAGGAATTGGCGAGCGGCGTTCGACAAACGCATTCTGCGGCAGAAACTGCATGGCGCGACTACCGCGCAAGATTTGAAGGCGTCGATCAGATGCTGGGGAAGGCCGTCGATACCGTCACCAGTTGCTTGAATGAGTTTCGCAAATTCGCACAAGACACTGACCGTGAGCTTGCCACTGCGATTTCTAAGCTCGGTCAAATCGTTGAGCCGATCGAGGAATATGCCGAAAGCCTGGACGAGATGGTGAGCGAGATGCGGAAGAGGGGTTAATTTTGGTGATCGCCGATGAGCCAACTGATCATGCCGCCGAGCAGGAAAATTATTTTGTCTCGATGTCAGACATGATGGTTGGCGTGTTATTCATTTTTATTATTCTCATGATGTATTACGCCCTTCAAATAAAGAATACTCGCGAAGAGCTACTCGGGGCGAACGAGACCCGTGCCCGAATTTTGCAGCAGATGAAGACTTCGCTGCAGAACAAAGGCGTGCCCGTGACTATCGACACACAAAACGGTGTTCTCAGATTACCAGACGCTATTCTGTTCGACAGCGCACGAGCTGACATCAAGCCCGATGGAGTAAAAGCGATGGGGCATCTAGCTTCAACCTTGAGTGAGGTCTTGCCCTGCTACACAGATACCTCCCAGCCGAATTGGAAACGGCCCGGGTCGTGCCCCGCCTCACCCCACCGGATCGACTCGTTGTACATTGAGGGGCACACTGACAATGTTCGGCTGGCCCCCACGCTGCAGTTTCAGGACAACTGGGACCTGTCAGTCAAACGGGCTACGAACACCTACCGCGCCTTGATTTCGCAAGCACCGCAATTGCAATCTTTGTGCGCCAAGACCTTAGTGGATTGTGAGCCTGTTCTGAGCGTGAGTGGGTATGCTGACCAACGACCAGTGCCTGACAATAGTGGCACTGAGGAAGACAGGAAGCGTCGTAACCGGCGCATTGAGTTGCGTATTTTGATGGTGACGCCGGATGCCGGAGAGGCGCGTCAGGCGATCAATGCGCGATCGGAGCACAAATGACGCGGCTTCAAGCCGCCCTGCAAGACCTGTCGGCGACGATCAAGGTTAGCTTGTCAGAACGCCCAAGGCCTGCGTCGCTCACCAAAGCGGCCGACAAGCTGACTGGCACTGTGGTGCAGCTGCCGGATCAGGCAACGACATATGAATTACAGAAGCGTGTATCAGATATGGTTCTTGCCGGCCAAACTTCGGCAATTAGCCGTCGTGATCTGAAACTGTCTTGCACGACGATTAACCACCCTCCTCTCCCACCTGCAAAGTTTGTGCAAATTGGCGATGCGCTGTTGCGCGAAGTTGCCACGAAGCGAAGACGCACTCCTTTTTATCAACTGCTTGGGGCATATCTGGCCACTTTCGACCCTCAGGATATTGGAACAAGGTGGCTTGCAACCAAGCTCCGTGCGGTAGCCGGGCATTGGGAATGGCGAGAAAACGACGCTTGGGAAAAACGGATCAAGCAATTTGATCTGCTGGACGTCGATCAAGCACCTCGGCGTCTGGCCATGGCGATATTGGGCGCACCTTCAACGCTGCATCAGCTGCTGCGTGATGTCGGCCTCGATGGAGGCCTAAACAGCCAGTCGAAGCTCGCCTTGGCCGCATTCAGAGCAGCTTGCGCAATGGTCTCAACTTTCCCCTCTGACCAGGTCGAGACTGCACAGGCTGCGGTGCTTGCTTGGAACGACAACGGCAAACCCAATGGTCGCTTTCCTGAAGGCTGGGTCGATATTTGCCGTTCATGCTTGGAGCCTTGGAAAGATCGTGACCCCAGCGAGCAACACAAACTATTGATACTGAGTAGGCTGCAGGCTTGGGGAGGCGGTGACCCTAGAGTAAATAATCATAAGCCGAGATGGTCGATTGTCGAGGATCAGGCACAAGCGGCGCACGGGATCTTGATGCGTTGGCTGACTAGGGCCTCGGTTTTGCAGTTTCTCGAAATCGTCGCGTTGTCCCTTCACGATGAAGATGACCAGAGGATGTGGAGAGAGCGAAGGGCCTTCTGGACGAGTTTCCTCGACCGCAAGACTGGACCGCGAATTGAGCGTGCTTGGGTTGCGTTTGGTCGGGATGCCGCTGCGAAAGCACGTCAAGTCGCGCGCAATAGCCGTGATCCATCGTTCGGAAATTTTGGTACTCACAGTGAGACTTCTCGTGGCAGACAGCACTCGGCGCTTATCATGGAAATCGGAGATTTGGTCGTGGTGGAATGGAGTCACGACAGTATGTGCAATTTTTGGAAAAAACGCTCCTTTTCGCAAAAATTGTTTCAGACCGTTCCTTATGTAAGTGGGACGCTTTATTCTGCACCATTGAAAAAAATACATCATAAAAACTGGCAAAAACCATTCAGTGATATTTTATTTGGACGAAAATTCTCCTGAAGGACCAATGAGGGATGGCTATCTTCAACTGGCGCAAACAGCGACTGAGTCATGGTCCTCAGTTCCGTTTTGGACTTGACGGTGAAAACGGAAAAATCGAACTCATTGACGGTGGCAAGGCTATCCCGGTCGCCGAGTGGTTATCGATCGTCCCCGATATTGCCAACGCAATGGCCGAACTTCGCCTGCTTGCCGAGCCGGGCGCATTAGGCGGCGAGCCCGCTGTAAGTCTGTCACTTGATTATGTCGCACTTACACCGTCTGCGATCGCCAGGATCGACTCACAGTGCGCCGAAAAACTTGGAATGCCGCCGCCAACGCGTCTCGCGTTGGACTTGAAGCCTATTCATCGCATCGATGAAGATAGGTTCAGGATTGCGCGCAAATGGGTCCAGCCTAGTGGTTACGCTGCTTTAGTTAAGCCCGTGGGGGCAATCCTCCAGACAGAGGCCGGTCCGAGGAGAATACCAGAACCGCTTTGGTCGCTCTACAACACGGCGGGACAGCTCGATAGCCCGCTGCCCAAAGCAGAACGCTTTCAGGCGTTGGCGGAATTGCAGCGTGCGTGGCCGTCGGACGCCGAGTTGCAAGTGGAAGCCGATGGCTACCTCCGCGACATGCGGGTTCACTACGCCTCTGGACTATCGTTGAAGATGCGGAGCCTGACGCCTGTGGCAACCGAGTTCGATCCCGTCCTGTTCGGCGCAAATTCGCTCTCGGGCGATGACAGCGTGCTCGACGAAGATGCAGACAGCATCCTCTCGCCGGCTTCCCAGAAGCTATTCGCCAATGACCGCTTCCGTCGAGAGGCTGGCGTCCGGCCCGTCTACGTGCTTCAGAATGGCGAGTACGTCTTTGTAGATCCCAATTTGCGGCCAGCACTGGACGCTGTCCGCAAGCTGCAGGATGCCCCGGAGACAGAGCGCCGGGCCTTTGTGCTTAACCCCCGTCGTGTCTTGCGGGAGCGGCTTGGACACGAACAGGCTGAGGCCATAGGGCTCGATCGTCTGTTTGTGGAAACTGAGCAATTCTCGGCTCGGGTTTCCGGCGTCGATGTCTGGCGCACGCCTGTTTTGTCATGGCTCGTGCCCAGCGTCACGAACCGTTGGCTCCCTGAAAAGTTCGGTCTCCGCGTCGGTGATGAGTACTACGTCGTGAGTCCCGAGGCGCTGCATGATCTTATTGATAGAGTGGATAAGGCGCACTTATCCGGTGCTTCGACAGTTGATATCGACGGCATAGCCAATCGGGTCAAAGAGGATCAGGCGCCTCCGCCGCACTTCATTCCCGTGAACGAACAGACGATCGCGGCAATCGATGCCCTGCGGCCGTATGCTGCGCCGCAGACCCGGGACGAAACCGAGAGCGTGCCAGACCAAGAGGCGCCACTCCCTTCCGCCAGCAAACTCTTCTTGGTGGTCAAGGACAACTTTGAGGAGGTTGCCTACTCTGCTGAAGCTGAATTGGTACCGGGAGCTGAGAACGGCCCGATCGCGCTCCCCGGCCGCATAAAGTCTACACTCAAGGCACATCAAATCGATGGCGTGAACTGGTTGGTATCGGCCTATCAACGTGGATTGCCAGGCGTTCTACTCGCCGATGACATGGGCCTTGGCAAAACATTGCAGTCTATCGCGTTCCTCGCGTGGTTGCAGGACCAGGCGGACGATCAGCAAACTGCGGCGGCTCCTGTTTTGATCGTTGCGCCGACTGGTCTGCTCGGTAACTGGCAGCAAGAGATTGAGTTGCATTTGAATGCGCCTCGGCTCGGCAGAGTCGCCCTTGCCTTTGGCGGATCGCTGAAACAGTTACGCGAGCAGGATAGTCTGTCCGCGCACGACATCGAGACAGGTCGTGCTGCGCTAAACGCTGACTCGTGGCGAGATGCCGGCATTGTGCTTACCACGTACGAGACGATGCGGGACTACCATTTTAGCTTTGCCAAGACTCGTTTCGGGGCAGTCATTTACGACGAAATCCAGAAGCTGAAGAACCCGGCAAGCCAGGTAACCCGCGCGGCGCAGGCGCTCAACGGTCGTTTCGTTTTGGGCATGACCGGCACCCCTGTCGAAAACCGACTGCAGGACTTGTGGTCGATCATGGACGTCATCGCGCCCGGCACGCTTGGTTCGAGCCGGGAGTTTGAGCGTCGGCACCCTCCAGGCGACCGCGATGCGCTGGAACGCCTCAAGGAGCGACTCAGCAGTCCTCAAGGCGAAGTTCCGCCGATGCTTCTGCGCCGGATGAAAAAGGACATTCTGACAGACCTGCCGACCAAGACGATCGTGCCCTTCAGGATCGAGATGCCTCCGCTGCAGGCAAGGGCCTACCGCGAAGTCGTCGTCCAAGCTGCAGCTGCGAGCAGTAGCGGTACAATCGGCAAAGGTGGCATCTTGTCCACACTCTCCAAAATGCGTGGCATATCGTTGCATCCCCTTGATCCAAGGACAGCGCCCGCTGATTTGGACGCTTACGCACAAGACTCGGCGCGCCTGTCATGCCTGCTGGAAGTCATTAAGAAGATTGCAGATAAGGGCGAAAAGGCGCTGATCTTCGTTGAAGACTTGGCCATGCAGGACAAGTTGGCGGCCCTCATTCAGAGCCGGTTTAGTTTGCCCAACGTGCCAGCCCGCATCAGCGGGGAGGTTCAAGGGATAAAGCGGCAGCAGATTGTGAATGCGTTCCAATCACGGCCAGGGCAATTCGACGTCATGATCCTGTCGCCCAAGGCGGGGGGGGTTGGCCTGACCCTGACGGCCGCAAACCACGTCATCCACTTGTCCAGATGGTGGAACCCCGCCGTCGAAGATCAGGCCACAGACCGCGTCTTCCGGATCGGGCAGAAAAAGGAAGTGTTCGTCTACCTGCCGATGGCGGTGCATCCTGATCATGTCATCGGCCCATCCAGCTTCGACCTCCAGCTTGACGCTTTGATCGAACGCAAGCGCCAACTCAGCCAAGACCTGTTTTTCCCGCCGGATGCGAATGAAGGCGATCTCAACGATCTGTTCCGTCACGTGGCCTTTGGTGTCGACGGCCCAGATCAGGCGGCGGAACAAGAGCCAACAAAAGATGAAAGCACTGCGCCTGCGCCCATCGTGCTGGCGACCGCGCAGGTCGTGCCGCAGCCACGGCCAACACTCAGCCTTCCAAAAGTGGCGCAAGATGCAGGTGTAAAGATTTGGCGCAGGGGTACGGGTGAGCAACGCCCGACCACAGAAATTCTTGGGCTGTTCAAGGGTAAAGCCATCCAGTGCGTTAGGGTAATCGATCCCTACAGCCTAGGCTCGCACAATGCCCGTGGTGCGCAAATCCAATTTGCGTCTCTGCTGGCCAAGGTCGCAAATTCATTGGAGCAATTGGTCATTGAGTATTCCGCGGATGTCGACGGCGATGGTGACGACATGCACTGCCGCCGACAGATCGGGGCGCTATTCGCCCGATCGTTCAAGGGACAACAGACCCGCCTTCAGTTGGTTCGGCGCCATCACCGAACCGATCGCACGGACGATTTCCATGATCGCTCTGTTGAGATCGATGAGAACCGACAGGACGATACCACCGGCCAGCACATACTGATGCTTGGACGAGGCCTGGAGGCACTATTTGATCTGCGTCGGGGATGTACCATTACCTATGTCCCGCCTGCTCAGAAATAGATATTAGATAAAAAGTGACCAAATGACGTAAGCGATGCCGTCACCCCACGCCGCCCGACGGCATAAGCTCGCCAACACTGTCTGCGAGATAATCATTAGCGGGTTTTTTAAGCGTCTGGGTCAGCCAAGTATTCGGGTTATTGGTAAGCGCAATGCCGCCCCCGCTTTGCGCGGCTAACCAACATGGCGGCATGTTCGCGGCCTGATCTGGGCCGAGGGCGCTACTACTATGATAATCCCGACTGATGATCCTGCGAGCAAGGGCGTCCAGCGGATTTCAGTGACGCTGCATTTAGCCACACGGGATCGCGGGTTGAGCGAGCAGGCCAGTGCTAATTTTTCTCACGATACTGGTAGCGAATTTAGCGCAGCGCCACCGTAACCGCAACGCATCCCCACCATCAACACAAAAACCCCCGCTGGATGCCCAGCGGGGGTTTTGCAAACTTCATGAACGGGTTTCCCAACCTTCACCCACACCCGTCGGCATCAATGCCTGGCGACGACCTACTCTTCCAACGCTTGAGCGTTAGTACCATTGGCGCGGACTGGTTTCACGGCCGAGTTCGAGATGGGATCGGGTGGGTCACAG
>CAIVHU010000337.1 GCA_903905735.1 uncultured beta proteobacterium | reverse complement strand
GCTGCAGCGTACTCACTGCAATGCCAACTTCCTTGGAGACCAGCTCCAGTGCTGCGCTCTCAGGCGGCAACAGCCGAGCCACTGCTCGGTCTTTGAATGATTGTCCGTAACGTGCCACAAATTTCCTTCATCGCCGCCCCCAGGGTTCTTGGTTCTAAGAAGGCGACAACTATTGTGACGCGGGGGGGTGGTCACACTTCAATGAAAATGCTCGATAGGTATGCAAACCTACGAGGCACTGACCTCGTCAAACGAATGGAATAATTGATTCAATCAGACATTGGGAAAATTTATTGAACCCAGTTTTGTTTTTCAGGCTGGGTCTAATAAACTTTAAACGACATTGAATTTAATGAAAAAAATTATAAATATCTTTTACAATTTGCCATACTGCACCAACGCATATCACATTTCGAATCCAGATCAAATAATTCTCTACCCTATTAAAACTTTCTGCTATTTCAAAATTCTTCACCTTATTTCCATCATATATGCGTTCGCAAGTTTTATGGATTTGATAAAGACTCACATAAATATAAATCGAACCAGAACTAACTCTATACTGATTTTTATCGATCCATTCAAGAAATTTCCTTCTCTCTTGATCAGTCATCTGACTAGTCCAATGCAAAAAGCCAGGACTTTTTGAAAGGTTACCTTCGTCATTGCCCATCATTTTGAATCTTTCTTTTTGACATTTGATACTTGCAAATGATCCATTGATTTCGATTCAATAACACCTTCTTCATGATGAGGCAATGGTACTGCAACTGATTTCCCTTCAAGAAATTTAAATAGACTCGCCCACATTATTTTTTGATCAACAAGATATGCATACATGTAATCGGACGCCGTCGGATCTCCATGGCCGCTCACATCATCAATTTCCGCCACTTCTGGTATTTCATTGAATTTTTTGGTCGTATGCTTACTCAAGCACTCTTGACATGCTGAATCCAAATGACTTCCAGTTAATGCTATTATATTGCTCGCATAACTTTTGCAAACACTTTTAAAATGCTCGTCAAGCTGAGCATTATTCCCGGACATCTTAGGATTTTGAATTATCACATATTGCGCCCAATCTCCTAGGGCACCAATAACAGTTCCAACTGAATCCATTTGGTTTGGCTGGTTATCAAACGGTATAATTACGACAAGTCTAAATCCATATTTTTTGAATTGCCGCTCTAACGAATCATCTGTTGCAAACAAGCTTTGAAACGTTGATACATCACCTCCACCGAAATCGATCACAGCATGGCGGGCATCCTGAGCACGCAAGGCCTGAAGTATTGTCTTGAAGCCTTCTTTAGTACATTCTGGCACTTGTACTACGCCTTCATCCAATTGATCTAAGTTTTCCAGAAAATCCCCATCCCTCCCTTTTAAAGCATATCTTTGTGATAAGGAATAATTTTCGGAATCTGCATCAATTGCCAATACATTGATCTTTAAATGAAAACGCAGATACTCGATTAGGGTCATACATAATGTGGTTTTTCCAACACCACCCTTGTAGGACATCAATAGAAAAGCTGTTCTTTCGATTTCGTTAGCTCCTTTGTATTCATTTGAAAATGATATTTCCCTTGCTCTTTGCATTTTCTTGGCATGGTTTGTATTTTTACTAATCATAAATTCTCCTTTTTGTTTTTTATTTTGCATTTAATTTTCGTTTTATTTTTTAGAACCCGAACTGCTTGACTCTATTGAATTTGAAATTGCCATTAATTCCCCAAATCACGGCAGTATTTCACAATTCATCCATCATCTATTGATGGCATCCCTGACAAATCCAATATCTCCCCTGTGCGAGGAATTGATTTCCTCTTAGTAATTTCTTTAGCAAAAATATTGATTCGTCTTTCCTTCATATTTTTCGACTCAGAGACCATAGGATCCATTGATTTGTCGCTATCTACCTCATCCAAATCTCGTTTCGTAACACTTATACTTTTAACCATGGATGGTTCGCTATGTACTTGTATCGCTGAATCCATTTCAAAAGAATGGATATCTTTCGACGCAAATCTATATTCACACAACACAACATCTCGTTCACTCAACACTCCAATTTTCTCTGGCATATATGATTGATTCTTCTGTATGTGACTTTCGATTCCAGAAGTCTTCGTTCGCCTATTTATTGATGCAGTCAAAATTGCTTCGCCCACATACCTCATTGTTTCAATATTTATTTGTTCATCAATTGTTTTCTTAAAGAACTCTTGGAGATTGCTAGTTGGACTTATTGAACCAATATTTCGCTTGTGGTATTGCTGCAATGTTTTCCATGTAATCGTCATCGATGTTGCCGACCTGAATAGAGCAGCCAAACCCTTCCAGTCTTTCCGCTCCCTCAGCACTTCAATCAGATCAAAATTTGCTTCAATATTTTTATTAGTGAAGTTGCTTGAAACGTCCATGTATCGTTTACAAATTTCTTCAAGAACCTTATTTTCTATATGGCGCATATCTTCTCCGCACGTTTTCTATTCATGTATGCATGGGAGCAGATTTGATTTATGAATTCAAGCATACCGAGCCAACATAACGACACGTTATGTTGCCGGAGCCTTGGTTTCCATCCATACAATAAAAATCTTTTCTTTAGTCAAACTTCCTTCAATCAATATTGCTTGATTGCTATTAAATATCAGCTTCTTTGACACCGGAAGTGCTACGAATTATTTTTTTCCATTGGGATAATGGATAAAATGCGTTAATTGTCGATATTGCATAATTGCTAATGCGCAATATTGACTTATGGAAATTGGAAACTCAACCACTGAAAAAGTTGCATTATTTATTAAAAATACAAAAGCTATATAACTACTCTCACCCGATCCCAGTAAATTCGACCGACTTCAATTGATTTAATTAGCTAGCAACTCATAGGTAAATTGCTTATTAAACTCGAACTTAATTACCAGCCAATGAAGTTCGTTTTGCCTTAAGAATTCCGATGGTGCTATATATATAGCCTCATTTTAAGCATATCGCCATACCGCCCGTCTGATATACCCACATTATTCCGCCTCCCGTCTTGATTTACATCGCCCAGAATTTCCAAAAAAACCTTCTAATGTCTCCTTACACCATTGCCCTCCCGGTGGGGGTTGAGTGTGGTTTGAATTGATCTTTCCCCAATGAAGATTCTGATTTTTTGAATTGTTAGCAAATAGGTTTTCGAATGAGAATTAAATTGATATTTCATTGGTAATAGGCCTGCTAACACCTTTTCTTTGGGCCACAGAAGCTACTTTCTCGATGTTGCAGTTCAAACCTTCCCTCGATAGTTTTGTTGAAAGAACTAGAAAAGGAGCAGGTATGAAAGATCCCAACCAATCCGTCAAGAACAAAGCCCGAGTCGGCAGAGGCCGTCCACTAAAGATTGACGCCCATTCGCCCTACATCCCCATGCAGGACGAAAGCCAAAAGCGTGATGTACAGCTTGGATATCGAGTAACGGGCGTCGAGGTTGCTGCACTCAAACGGGCTTACCACGGGTTACCAGAGGAGGGTCGCATATCCATATCCGAGTTTTATGGTTCAGTCATGATGAAGGGCTTGGCCAGTCCACCTCCGTCCGCACCCCTCCTATTGGGTCCTACCGGATACAGCCCTGGTGTGAACCAAGAGCTTTTGGACCAAGTGCACGTGCTGGTGCAACCCATTGACCTTGATCACCAAGTTCGCACGCTCGACGCGGTGCTACGCAAGTCCGACATCTACAAAGAATTCACAAGCGTCAACGAACGGCACCTGCATGCCTATTCAGAGCTCTCTGAGGCGGTACGCACGCTGGCTTCGAGTCATCAGGCCTTGGCGACGGCAGTGCAGCAGAGCCAAACCCATCTGTCCTTGTTGGTCCAACGCATCTCCACGGAAACCCAGGGCAAGAACATGCGCCATTAAAGGAGGTATTGCCAATGTTTTCAGTCCACAAAGCTGCTTCGATTTCTTACTACCTCGGCGTCAATGCAAACAACGACCCTGAGCGCACACTATTTGGCACCGACGAGTCAAAAACGGATCCAGGAAATTACTACAACGACCGTTCCGCTAGCGACCCGTTAAAGACCATGGCCATTTGGACTGGGCGGCTGGCCAATCAATTGGGATACCCGCCTGGAACGGACGTTAAGCAGTCGGTATTGACCGCCTTATGGTTCGGGATTGATCCCAGGGATGGCGAGACCCCACTCGCCGAAAACGGCCCTTCCCAATCAGACCAGGCCAAAGCCAATAATCATGTTGCCCAATGTGAAAGCAACCTCGCGAAGGCACGATCTGCACTTTACCAACTCAGCCCCCCAAATGAGACGGGCATCGATGTAGCTCCTTCACACAAAGACACCTTCGCCGTGTTGGAAGCACGGGCCAAAGTCGAGGCCGCAGTCCATAGCCTCAAGGAAGCGACCGGAAACAAAGCGTATAGGCAGGATGCCCATGACTGCACGTTCAGTGCACCCAAGGGCGTCTCGGTCTACTGGGCCCGCCTAAAAGCCGACGGTGGCGAGGACGCTGCCGCCCAGGCATTAGCCCTTGAAAAGGCCATGATGGACTCCGTGCGTGCAGTCATAGACCACTACATTGAGCCCCAGCTCCTATTTACTAGGCACCGTGGCGGTGGCAACCAGCAAAAGTCCTACGAGCACGTGAAAGGCATTGCCGCCGCCTTGTTCATGCACTTTGACTCACGGCCCACCCACAGCCCGAGCGAAACCGCATCGACGGCATCCACCGTTTCTGACCCTGACCCCCAGATGCATGTTCACGCCCTGCTTATGTCCATGGGCCTTGATCATGACGATGAGGTTCAAGCTCTCTGGACAACCTTTCTTGGATCCCACGCCAAGGCGATCGGGGCGGCCTTTCGTGGCGAGCTCGCCGTCCGCTTACAGAAACTCGGACTTGTGACCATCCCATATCGTCAAGGGAATGTCACCGCCTTTGACCTCGCTGGGGTTTCAGATCAGGTGGCCCATGCCTTTTCAAATCGTCGTAATGAGATCCTTGCCCATCGTGAAAACGGTTTGACGTCGCAAGAGGCGGTTAAGGCTGGACGTATTTCCAAAATCGACTTGACCGGGGCACAGATGATCGAATCTTGGAAGACTCGCATGGATGACCTCAAGGTCTCTGCAACTACGATTGCCGGGACGAATCTCGACCACCTCTGCCAAGCCGCTGCCGACAACGCCATCTCCATTTGGATCGCAGGCTCGCCCAACCGCGATCCAGAGTCAGCCCAAGGCCTAAAGCAGTGGAACGATGCCTATGAAAAGGAGCTCAAAAGGCTTAATCAGGCCCCGCCCACCCCGGAGGAAGCCCTTGCCAAGTTGATGGCCGAGAACTCTTATGTTTCTCTGATCGACCTCTCAACGTTTAGCTTTGAAGCCTCCCAGTTTTGTCACCGCGTTCTCAAAGATGGCCAATCCCCGTTGGCCTGGGCCGAAGAGTACAAATGTGCCATCCTAAAACTCCCCGATCTGATCATGATTCGGGATGCGGATCAGTATGGGCGTGCAAGGTTCACCAGCCAATCCGTGATCGAGCGCGAGGACGCACTCTATGGCAGTGCTACCGCGAAGCTTCTCCAAGCACGCGATGACCGCATTGAATCGTCTTGCACCCAAGAAGCCATCACAAACTATGAAGCCACGAGAACTGCACAAGGTAAGGGACCCGACAAGGGTGCATTCAAGCTATCCGACGCCCAAAGAGCCATGGTGACAGCCATGGTCGAAAGTGCCGAGTCCATTCATATTGCACTGGCCCCAGCAGGATGCGGCAAAACCACGGCAGCAGCCGGGGCGGTGAGGGCCTTTGAAGCTCAGGGCGGGCACGTCTACTGTTTGGCTCCCTCCAACAAGGCCGCACAACAACTGGCCCGAGATCTTGCCAAGGAATCCAACGAGGGGATGGCGCCACAAGCCCTGTTGATGGCCATCAAAAATGACCGTGTGACACTGAAAAAGAGCGACGTGCTCTTTGTGGATGAAGCATCCATGCTCGGTTTTGACGAAGCCGAAATGCTGGTCCAAGCCGCTCAACAAGCCACCGGCGGTCCGTGCCGCATTGTGCTCATGGGCGATACCGAACAATTGGCCAGTGTCGGGCGTGGAAATTTTCTCTGCCGCATGGTCGAACTCGCCGAAAAGCACGACAGTGCCCAGACCGATTCCAAAGCGTTGACCCGCTTGATGACCACACTGGGTCAATGGGACCTAGTGGCTCGCCAAGAAAAGGAGCTCGGCAAGCAAGCCACGGCATTCTTTGCCTTGGGCAACACCGCCCGTGCTTTGGATATTTTCGAGCGCATGGGTGCCCTCAAGACCTTCACCACGCGCACCGAGTCCATGCAGACTGCCGCCCACCAGGCCTACCTGCCCCTGGTGGAACCTGCCAACGCTTACGGCGCACTCACGGCCACCATCACTGATCATCACCGAGCCCTGTCAGTCGAGATTCACCAAGCCGCCGAAGCCCTTCGAAGACAAGATGGTGTCACCAGCGTCGTCGATAACGGTGCCATCCTGCAATCCTTCGCTCCGGATCGGCAAGCCGAAGTGACCCAGTGGTTTGCTTTCGAAAGCAAGCTTCGTCAGGCCAAAGCGGCCATGCACGCCAGCTACGGAAAAATCCTCATGATTGCCAGCAAAAATGCTGACGTCACCGCCCTTAACACCTACGCTCGTGCACGCCTTATGGAAATCGGTGCACTGGGTGGCATTGACGGCACGCGGTCCATCTCAATTGCACGTGGCCGGGTAGGAACACTTGAAGTCGCCGAAGGTGAGCGCATCATCTTCAACGAAAAAGCGGAAGGTGTCCGTCCCTCAGGAAAGAAAGATAAGGCCGCCAAATCGGAGGTAGGCACGGTCATCGCCGTTTGGACCAATGCGAATGGCGAGCCTCACCTACGGGTTCAGATTGACGGTCGCAAAGACGCGATTGATATCAATGCGGCACATCACAGCAAATTCTCTTATGCCTATGCCCTGACCACCCATGCCAGCCAAGGCACCACCTGCGATCACGTCCACGAAGTAATCTCCGACTTCTCAGCCAAGGAACTCTCCTACGTCACCAAGTCGCGGTACCGGAAAAGCCACACGATCTATGCGGTGGCCACCGAATACGCACTCTACAAAGAGAAGGCCTCCGTCAGCATCGAAAAAACCGAGGCATCCGATCACGCCCTTGTCGATCTCATGTTTAGTCACCTGAAAACGGCATTGACTCGACTCGACAAAACGTCTGCACAAGACATGCTTACCCACATGGATGCTGAGCGCAGTGAACTTGCCGATCACTTAAAGGAGTCACGCCAACGGGTAATTACCCAAGGGGTGCTTGTCGAACATGGTCAAGGAACGGTACAAGCTGACGGCCCACCCAGCTACTTCGTGAAAGTTCTCGACGGCAGCACGTACAGAACCCTGTGGGGTACCGGGCTTCAATCGGTGATCGAAAACATGAACGCCCAACCAGGAGACTACCTTGGCTTAGAAATGGAGTCAGGCCGCGCCCAAGACGGCTCAACCCTTCACTGGAAAGGCTACTCTGCTGGTCAACTTGAACATGCTGGCCTGCGGCTTGATGATGAGGGCCGCGATGAGGCAGCAGCTCGCTGGATCGACGACCTTCGAGCCAAATCACTCTCACCGAAAAAATCGTGGGACGACGCCTTCTCGGCAACCATGCTCTCACTGGGTGAATCGAAGGCCATTGCCTCCGCGACTCTGACCCGGCTCAACAATCTTTCTGCACAGCAGGCCGTGGACCACTCACTACTGGCAGCAGCCAACCAGACTGTCACGCTTCCAGAAAATCTCGATGCCATGCTGGCACGAGCTGCGAAGGCACTCCCTTCCACTGTAACCAACGCCGATGTCTTGCGAGCACGAATCCAATCCGGCATCGTCGTGCAAAACTTCAAAACGCCCTTGGTGGAAACAGGCCGCACATGGCTGCTACGGGACGCCGAAATGGCGTACTGCACGACCACTTGGGGCACGGTTGAAGCATGGAGTCGACACAGCCTTTCGCAGGCGATCACCGCGAAACTGGCAGACCCACGTCACGACATCCAAATGGTCGAAAAACAAGTGGCAGCAGCACTGGCTAAGGCGACCGGGGCAACCCCGGCCACCTCCAAGCAACTCCTCACAACGCAGGACCCTCAGGCCCTGTGGAATGTCATTGAAACCAAGCTGAAATCTCCATGGGGACTTTGCTTCCATGCCGATGCTAATGCCATGGGTATCGAGACCGATCACCCTTCCATATTGTTGGAACATACGTTGCGCGAAAAAGCGGCAGACATCGTTCGCTGGGACGCCAAAGTTGAAGGCACGCAATACACGCAAGAATGGGAAATGTGTTCACCTAGGGACACCGATGGGCAGGTATTTTCAGATAAACGACGTGAGCTTAGTGGCATTGTTTTGCACGAGGATGCACAGGACATATTTCTGGTGCGTGGTCAGCGCATTCTTGCCATCGAAAAGAGTGCTCTGGGCCTGGCCGCCGGTGAATCGCTTGAAGATCAATCCATCACCATTACGTTTCCGGCCAACGGCACGCCGACTCTCACAAGAAATCAGGCCCCAAAAACCCTTGCCGAAGGCCGCACACAGCAGCAGTCTTTGAACACGGGGAGCAGCCTACCACCACACTCCTCCGTGGCCGCCGAATACCTTTTCAAAAGCATCAACCCATCACCGTTGGCAGCCCGTCCATCTGGCTATGCCTTCGCATGGGCCGACAAAATGGGCAATGCGATCACAGCAGCCCACCAAAAACGCAGCTCTGACATGTCCGAACGGGCCAAGGACAGTCTTCCCTTGGACATGCTTAGTGATGGCGGTGACGTGATCAAGAAGGCTCGCATTGTTGAAATCGGAGAGAGAGGCGTGCTGATTAGAGCCAACAAATTTGATTGGCTCATCGACCGAGCCGAGCTTGAAAAGATCACGCCTCACGTCAAAGGTCGTTCGACCAAGATCACCAGGAACTCGGAACTCGCATCCATCCCCATTAAACGTGACGCAAACGGGCTCACTGGCCTTGATTCAAGTGGCACGAGGCTCGTGACACTGGCCCAGGTACCACAACGCTAAGGGTCCTCGTCCTTTAACTTGGAACTTCCCAAAATTGTTAACAATATCTTTAGCTATAGACAGCTTTTATAACATGATCTGACGCATCGCTTGTGACCTGTTGTTCTTCGTAAAATTTTTACTCAACATATAGCTCAAAATAAGATCGATATCGTTCCAGCCAAAGCATTGCACCGAACGTCTAATTGGAAAATATCGAAGATCAAATCATTAAAAAAATCCACAATAGTAATTACTATCGCTATTTAAATACGATGCTGATACTTAATGACTGAGATACCTCAAATACAATCACCTTTAACACATTAATGACAAACACGAAGTGTTTATAAACTGCATTAAATCTCCGCTTTAATTTCTCACGAATGATGAATGGCACGTTCAATTATTGCAATTGGCTGATGAATTTGATGTTATAGAGGCTTACTGAGAAGGTCAAATTATGATTTTATATTTCGAAAATTGCAAAATGGATGAAGATGGAGTCCAGATCGACATATCCAATAGTATTGAAGATGAACTATATTTGTGGCATGCACGAAATGGAAAAATTATGGGCAAGACGCCTAAACTTGCTGGTCGTCCATGTGTAGTTCTAAATCTGACTGAATTAAAAAAAATGGCGACCGAACGACTAAAATTAAAGACTGCCTGGCACGCTGATTTCGAGAAAGATAAAAATGCATTTACAAGCAAATGGGCCAATATCATACGTGTTAATTTGAGCAATAAAACTGCAGCCACGATTTCGAAGGACGTACCCATGCCCATCTCAGCTCAAAAGCCAATGAGCACAGCCACTCGCCTTTAAAAATTTGGTGGAACATTTTATTCTTTTATTATCCACATAAAATTAAACATCCATTCTTTTTTGTGTTTGAATTTTATACAAATCGATAAAACTTCCAACGCCAAAGAGAATTATTTAATAAAGACAAGCCACTCATCAAAACCACTTTACCTTTTATCTGGCACAAACTACCGCTCTTGTATTTGTTAACAATTTATACAAATATTAATTTCAATTAATTCTTGAAGAGCATGATATGGGTTTATTTGGTTTAAACATGATTGATCAACAAGTGTCGATATACGACAAACTAAAAAAAGCATAGATCATGATGCTGAACCACATTTCATATTGGCAAACGTTTGGCTACATAATGCAAAACAAATGGGCAAGGACACAAATAACGAATCAATACAAATAATTGCAATGAGTGAAACAATGCCTTTTTCGTGCATTCCCTACCCTGAAAATGCCAAAGCACTCGGCTATTATCTTTTACATCAATCATCTCCGCGTGAGTTTGCTTCACTCAATAGGCGATACACTGAAAATTTCGAAAGAGCATATGGGCCTGTGGATAGCGCAATGCGAACTGGAACTTATAAAAATCTATATGCCCAACACAATCCTAAGACCCACAGAGAGAATGAAAGGCTTGAATTAATAGAATCATTGAAGATACAGAAACCCACCTCAAAAAAAGATACAATTGAAATTGCCACAAAGTCAACATCAACAAATTCAGATCAAATTAAATTGATTGGCGAAAGTAACGACGAAGTCATCAACAGCATCTATTCCAAAGTTTCAATCGAAATTAGCGAATCAAGATTTGATATCGGCCTCCTTGCTCGATGCAACTTTGACGCAGACGGTAATGAAAAAAAGAAGATGCGTCTATATACAGAGCGGAGAGTCAATCAGTACGTAATTGAATGGAATAAAAAGAAAGTCGAAGCGAAACAGGCAGATTTAGATCGCCAAGAGGCTTTACAAACTGAAAATTCGAAATTAATTATAGCCATTGAAGATGAAATAAAAAATGTTGAAAATAAAATGGTAATGGATGAATTGGATAATTCCATAGATGAATTTTATAAAACTTTAAATCTTAAATCAAATCACAAATATAGCATCATAAAGTTTGCTATTCTTATAATACCCATCAGCTCTTTTTTGGCAGCAGGCATTAAACATTCTTGGGATTATTTTCCCATAACATGCATAGTGGAATTAATTATTCTTTTTTTTGTAATTTTGATTAGTAGCGATTCGAAATTACTTAAGCTAAGAAGACTGGGGCCAGGAATACAAAACCACTACTCCACAATTTCCAATTTAAGCAATTATGGTGACGCGCGTGCAAAACAAATAATGGTACGCCTCCTTGCATTGTCCAAATCAGCTGACTTTAAAGAAGCTATTAAGCATCCGTTGTGAAGCAATCTTCCTAAACGCGAATAGCATTCTTAGCCGTCAAGTTGACCCGCTTTTTAGGGCAAAGATGGCCAGTGAGCAACTTGATGTACAAGGACTCAACATATGAGGAGTCCAGTGTGGCCAAGAAAACGAAGAAGATGAGCTTGCTCGATGAATTGAACAATTTGCAATTTGGTTTTTCAGGTCTTGACCACTTTCTTGTTCAGTCTGAGCCCATTGCCAAATACAAGAATGACGACGAGGCTTGGGATGAACTTTGTGAATTCACGGTTGCCTATGATGCGGAGCATCACTGCTCTGACAAGCACCTCGAAAAATACCAGCAAGCCATCACGGCTGACGGCTTTGAGGCCGGGTTCCAGCTGATCAAGAAGGACTTACTTGCTGCCGACCCCTTCGCAGCCTTGGCGATCTACCGGATGAATCTGGACAAGCACCTCCCGTTCATCAACATCAACTCCCAATTTCACAGAATTGGCAGGGTGTACATGGACGAGTTTTCAATCATTCGGTTTCTTGAATGGGCTGGATTTGATGTCAGCGCGACAGAGAATCCTAGTGACGCACCAGTCCTCCATAATTTCGTAACCCGTTGCACAAGACCCAGCACCAACATACGGGCGGTTCTATGGCTTTTGGAGCATGGGGCTGATGCACAAGCTGTCAACGCGGAAGGTGATAACGCTCTCATCACCCGGTCTCGCTCAGGCATTGCGAACAGTGAATCCGCAGAGACGTTCTATGCACTGATGAACTTCGGAGGCTTAAACCCCTTTACCCCGGCTCCCGACGGTGCGACTGCCTATTCACTTTTGGCCGCACATCTCGCAGATACAAGGTACACGATTGACCCAGCCCTCGAAGACCTGGTACCTGCCTTGGATGCCATGCATGCCGAGATGGTGAGAAGCGGAACAACCGCCACTACCAAGTTCGGCGTGCTGATTTCCTAAGCAGAATTACTTCCTTGCTTTGGAGTCCTTCGTTGACTCCTTGACCACTGCCGAGATCTCAGTGGCCTCAAGTGCGGCTTTCACCGCCTGGGCTTGGTCTTTCAGCAAGGCCAGCCAAGGCTTGGCAAACGCCTTGTGTGCGGAAGTGCTTGACCAGCGACTTGTCGCGGCTTCGGCGGGGGTTAACCACACTGCCCGCAGCTTTCCATCGTAAAGCTCCTTAAACCGTGCAGCCCATTCCGGCTCCGTCTTGTCCCAAGCCTTCCCCACCAGCACCGTCCTGCCACGGTCCGAGCGCTTCTCCTGTTGAGCAAAAAACGGGGCATGGATCGTCATGAAACCGTACATGCCCGATTTCACAGCCGCTTCAAAAGATGACTCGACTGTGATGCTCTTCTGGTAGTCCCGTAAGTCAACGAGTTTGAACATCACCTTCTGGTTTTGGCCCACTGCACCTTCGCGAATGGACTTGATCATCTTCAAGCGTGGTGGCTGCTTGGTTTGAGCCGTGTCTTTCCCGCCAGCAACCGCCTTGGGACGTTTGGAGGGTTTGCGAAGCTCGGACATCTCAGTCATCGACACACAGAGATATATTGCGGCGAGCTCTTCTGGCAAGGTCGTGTCGTCATTCATGCCCGCAATTTCATTTCGAATGCGTGCCTCGGCCATCATCTGATCAAGAGGCTTCTTGACTCGACCGCCCGTCTTCTGCTTTTTGACGGGAAGGGCCGCCTCACCGCTGGATTCGAGAGATTCATTGGCCATGCGACACCTTAATCATGATTCTTTGCTGCTTGCAGAATTATCGGGGTTGTCGGGTTGAAGCCCTACGCTTCGGAGTTGGATCGATCACCGCCGACTCCTTATCCGGCAATCGCTGTGCCCCGCGTGGCCGCAAGGCGTTGTAGACCGATGGGGCGACTTTCAAAATCTCCTCCTCCACCTTCTTCATGCGCTCGGCAATATCCTCCCATTCCGGTGTGGTGTAACGGCCCAAAGTCTCCCCACCCGCAGCACCGTGCCCGAGCATCCGTTTGATCTGGCGATCGGTCAGGTTAAGCCGCTCACAGGCAGCCCCGAAGGTTCTACGCAGGTCGTGCCCTCTGACTACCTTGATGCCTGCGGCGTCTCGAACCGTAGCCATCGCTACGCTCGGGTCCGAGTAGTGGCCCTTCCTGGAATTCGGCGACATCGCTGGAAACACCCACATTTCACCTTCAAGCTGGCACTCACGCCGCAACTTCAACAATTCGTATGCACATGGCCCGATGGGAAACTCGTGGTCACCCCGGTTTTTGGCATCATTGATCCGGACCACCTTTTCCTTCATATCGATCCAGCGATCGGTGACCGATTCTGCGTCTGTAATTTTGTCTCGCCATTTGACGGAGCGGCACTCGTCGCCACGAAGGCCCCACATCAGATCAAGAAGCAAGAAATCAGCCGCAACCGGATTCTGTGAGCGGTATTCCCATGCCGCCTTCACGAACGGGCCAACGGTGCTGGAAAATGACAATGGATTTCGAACGCCTTTTGCCTTGTAGTCGCGCTCAAGCTGGGTGTTGTCGCGGTACTTCTCCTTGGTCTTCAATATCGTGAAGGGGTTGTAGGTCAGCGATGGTGCCCGTCCTTCGGCATGGGCGTTATGGACCTCGTTTTCAATGGCGTTGCTGACCGCCGCCGTCGCCCACCGCCCCATCGCTTCCGCCGCCGTCCTGTGGGCGTTAGTCACCGCATGCAGGTCAAAGCGGTCAAGAATCTCTTGCGCAGCGATTAGACGTACCTTGCGATCCTCCCAATCTTTGAATTTGTCTCGGGCCTTTTTGAGCGAGTCCAATGAATTCGGCTTGATGGGCTTGCTGCGACCCGTCAAATCCTTGATGTATTGATTCCAGACCTGCCCAAGAGTCAGCTCCGAAGCTTCGATCGTCTCCGTCACGTTCTTGGGGTTCGTTCCGTGCTTCTTGGCAAGGGCTACTTGGTCGCGTGCTAAGTCCCTTGCCGTATCCAAGTCGATGACTTGCTCATCACCTTTTCGGCCCGCCGCCAGGCCGACGTAGAGCTTCATGTTCCTGCCATTGATCTGCTTTTCCACAATGTAGACCGAGGCCTTTTTCCCAACGCGTATGGCAAATCCGGTTGGAGCCTTTCGGCTTGTGTCATACACCAGATAATTGGGGCCAGTGGCTGGTAGCCATTTCGCATAGGCGACGCCTGGTTGCGGGACTTTGTCGATCGACATCTTCGGCACGAGGTCGGTATTCAGTTCCATCTTCATGAGAAGGTCTCCTGCGTTTTTGGCGGAGGCTCGGAACGGCTTTCCGCCAAAAACTGAGGCAATTATGGCGCTAGTTTGAAAATTGGCGGTGATTTAGCGGACAAATTGGCGGACCGATACAGGCCGTTAGAGGTTTTTAGAGAGCACTACAGATTGACAGAAAAAATGACGCTTCCCTCTGAAAAACAAGGAAAAATGGCATCATCCGAGAGCGTGGCGAAAGATTTTTCGAACCACACCCCCATGATGGCCCAGTACCTGGGCCTGAAAGCAGACTATCCGCAGACCCTGCTTTTCTACCGCATGGGGGACTTTTACGAACTGTTTTATGCAGATGCCGAAAAGGCCGCGCGCCTGCTCAACATCACCCTGACACAGCGCGGCCAAAGCGCCGGGCAACCGGTGGTGATGGCCGGTGTGCCATTTCATTCGGTGGACACCTATCTGGCACGCCTGATTAAACTGGGTGAGTCGGTAGCCATCTGCGAGCAGGTAGGCGATGTCGCCACATCCAAAGGCCCGGTCGAGCGCAAGGTGGTGCGCGTGGTCACCCCCGGCACGCTGACCGATCTGGAATTGCTAAGCGACAAAACCGAGGCGCTGTTGCTGGCCGTGCACCAGGGCCCGCGTCAAACCTGCGGCCTGGCCTGGCTGAGCGTGACACAAGGCGTGGTGCATCTGGCTGAATGCTCGGTAGATCACTTGACCGCTTGGGTGCTGCGCGTCGGTGCAGGCGAACTGATCTTCAGCGCCGGAGCCACACCGGCTTTTGAGGCGCGGCTGCGTGCCATTTCCACGACCACGCCGCTGTCGATCTCGGTGCGCCCTGACTGGCAGTTTGATGCCGGACTGGGCCAGCGCACCCTGACCCAGCATCTGCAGGCGGCAAGCCTGGCCCCCTGGCAGGCGCAGGATCTGATTCTGGCGCAAGCCGCAGCAGCGGCGCTTTTGAGCTACGCCGAGCATACCCAGGGCCGGGCGCTCACCCATATCCACAGCGTACAGGTGCAGCGCGATGGCGACCTGATCGACCTGCCCGCCACCACCCGACGCAATCTGGAACTGGTTCAAACCCTGCGCGGCGAGGACGCACCCACGCTGTTCTCGCTCTTGGACACCTGCATGACCGGCATGGGCAGTCGTCTGCTCAAAAGCTGGCTGCTGTCGCCCCGGCGCGACCGCTCCGAGGCACGCCAACGTCACCAAGCCATTGAGGCCTTGCGATCTGGAGCGGCACAATCAGCCGGTGCTGGCCCATGGAGCCAACTGCGCCAGCAGCTCAAAGGCAGTACCGATGTGCAGCGCATCACCGCCCGCATCGCGCTGCGCCAGGTGCGCCCGCGTGAGCTGGTGGGCCTGCAAGTCACACTACAGAAAACAGAGCTGCTTGCGCCCGTATTAAAAGGGCTGGAGGGCTATTTAACTCAAATATCCCGAAACCTGCTGCCGCCAGCCGGTTGCGCGGAATTGTTGAGAAGCGCCATCGATGCCGAGCCTGCCGTGCTGGTGCGCGACGGCGGCGTGATCGCCAGCGGGTTCGATGCCGACCTCGACGAGTTGCGCGCCATCCAGACCAACTGCGACGGTTTTTTGCTCGATCTGGAAACCCGCGAACGCGCGCGCACCGGCATCACCAATCTGCGGGTGCAATTCAACAAGGTGCACGGTTTTTTCATCGAAGTCACGCAAGGCCAGGCAGCCAAGGTGCCCGATGACTACCGCCGCCGCCAGACCCTGAAGAATGCCGAGCGTTTCATCACGCCCGAACTCAAAGCCTTTGAAGACAAGGCCCTGAGCGCGCAGGAACGCGCTCTGGCACGTGAAAAATGGCTGTATGAGCAGCTACTAGACCAGTTGCAGGCGCATGTGCCCGCGCTCACCCAACTGGCCGACGCGCTGGCCACGCTGGACGCGTTATGCGCCCTGGCCGAGCGCAGCCTGACGCTGGACTGGTGCGCGCCGCAATTTGTCAAAGAGCCGTGCATCGACATTGATGCCGGTCGTCACCCGGTCGTCCAAGCACGTCTGGCCGAACTCAGCTCGGGTGCCTTTATTGCCAACGACACCCGCCTGAGCGTCAAACAGCGCATGCAGATCATCACCGGTCCCAATATGGGGGGTAAATCCACTTACATGCGGCAGATTGCGGTGATCGTGTTGCTGGCCAGCATGGGTAGCTATGTGCCTGCCGCCAGTTGTCGGCTCGGGCCAATTGACGCCATCCACACCCGCATTGGCGCGGCCGACGACCTGGCCAACGCGCAATCGACCTTCATGCTGGAGATGCTGGAGGCCGCACAGATCCTCAACGCCGCCACACCGCAGTCACTGGTGCTCATGGACGAGATTGGCCGCGGCACCAGCACCTTTGACGGCCTGGCGCTGGCCAGCGCCATTGCCACCCAGCTGCATGACAAAACCCAAGCCTACACGCTGTTTGCGACCCATTATTTTGAGTTGACCGAGTTTCCAGCCACCCACCACACCGCCATCAACGTGCACGTGAGTGCTGCTGAAAGTGGCCGCGACATCGTTTTTCTGCATGAAATCCAGCCTGGGCCAGCCAGCAAAAGTTACGGTATCCAGGTGGCAAAACTGGCAGGCATGCCAGCGGCGGTGGTCAACCACGCCCGCCACACGCTTGAAGCGCTGGAGGCTCAAGCCACGCAACATCAGATTCAGGTAGATTTGTTTGAAGCCCCAGTCACTACAGATGTGATAGCAGAAAGCCCACTAGAGACATGGGCTAGAGCCTTAAATCCTGATGAATTGAGCCCGCGCGAAGCGCTGGAGGCGCTGTACCAGTTGAAGAAACTCAGCGCCCAGTCCTGACAATCGACAGGCCTCTTGCATGGCCGTGAGCCCAATGCATCGGCCCGATGAACCGCTTAACGCGGCAGGTCGCCCCTCAACACAGGCTTGCGCAAGGACGCCACCTTCAGGGCCAGGATGCTCAGCGCCAGCAACAAGGTCAGCGCGTTGGCAATGATGACGGGCCAGGCACCGGTCATGACGCCATAAGCCAGCCACAGGCCCACGCCAAAGGTGAAAAACGAATACATGCTCAACGAAATACCAGACACATCACGCGTGCGGTAGCTGTGCAGCACTTGCGGCACAAAAGCAAGTGTGGTGAGCACGGCGGCGACAAAACCAATGGCATTTGAGTTGATCATCGCAGAAGTGTAGGGAAGACACCAAGGGTTTACCCGGGTAGGGCTATTGCGCAGCGACCTGCTAGTTCCTGCCTTTGCCAGGATCTTCTTCCCAGGGTTTGGCCCGTTGTGCCCCGCGCTGCGGCTGACCCTGCGCTGCGCGTTGCCCGGCTTCTGCGGGTTGCCGGTTGCTGGTCTGAGGTGCGACTGTCGCAGGTGCCCTAACCGGCGGTGCATGTTGGGTTACACCCAGGGGCTGGTGTGGTCGCGCCGCGCCAGGACCATTCGGAGCTTCGTGCTGCGTGGGCGGCGTCATGCCTGATGGATGCACCCGTTCTGGTTGGGGTTGCGGTTGGATGCCAGCGGGCGCGCGGTTGCGCACCGGGTTTTGAGGCGCGCCAGGCGTCCATTGCGGGCGGTTCGGCGCGGGATGCACCATCACCGGACCCGGACGGACATGGGGTGGCGCTCGAAAAACGGGTTGTGGCCGATCCAACCAGCGCTGGCGCTGCGGATACCAGGGGCGATTCTGGTAATAACGGTCCCAATAATCACCCACGCTGAACGCAATGATGCCAATGCCCAAGACAGCTCCGTAACTCAGCAGCGGAACGCTCGCACCCTGATACGGGTAAACAATGTTGCCGGCATACACCCAGCCTCGGTCCTGCCCCACCGTCACGTCGCACCAGCGGTAGTCCGCCACACAACCATCGACGATGAAAGAAACACCCTGTCCGATAACAGCGACAACCGGATAGTCCAGCGCAGGCCCGGCCCGCAGATTGACCTGCTTCGCCGCATACCCAAGTTGCTGCGCATACGAGGCGGCAGGCAACCCGACCAGCGCGGCCACCAGCGGCCACAGAATATTCAGTGATTTCATGGAACACCTCCTCGGAGCGAGTGAATCAAAAACGATCGTTCCATATTAGATCGCACTGACGCGACTGGCTGTGCGGCAGCGCACATGGCACATGGGCCACCAACTAACGCGGCGGGAGGCCGCACTGCAAAAACTGGCCAGTCACCAGGCCAAATAGGCGTAACCCTGTTGCTGCAGGCGCATCATGGCTGCGGCACCAAAGTCTTCCACCTCGATGAAATTCTGCATGTCCCGGGCGGCCCAGCCAATGGTTTTCATGGTGTTCTCGCAGGCGATGAACCTCACGCCATAGGACTCGGCCATGCTGCGCACGCGCTGCTGAAACAGCTCGGAGACCGGCCGCTTCGGATTCTTGGCCAGCAGGTGGATGCCCGGCCCCCAGACCACCAGCACGATGCTGATGTCATCCACAAACTTGGTCAGCATGGCGCTGACGGAATTGAGAATATCCTCCTGGTAATCTGCCTCTGCCTTGTTGAGCTGATAGACGATCTTGTTGCGGGTGCCACTGCCGTCCATGGCCATGCCAGACGCGGATCCAGCCGCAGGAGAGGCTGCAGAAACATCCATCGTGGCGCTGGCTGCAGCCAGGCCCGCCAGACTCCCGATCAAATGGCGACGCGAAGGCAGATTGAGGTTCATGGCAAGAATGGTCAGGTAAAGGGTGGAGCACGGCGGCCATACCGGCCAGCCAAGGCAGAATTTCAGTGCAAAGTGTCGAGAATATAAGTCAATATTGATTTTGGTCAATATTTTGCAACCAAACTACTAGGGCATACCCGAAAGCCCGGTCGCACTGGCACACGGCTTGCGTGGGATGTCTGATGGACAATAGGTCCTTTGCTCAACCCACACTGCTTTGCACTCCACCGCTATGACTTACTGCGTCGCCATCAAACTCAATGCCGGACTGGTTTTTCTGTCCGACTCCCGCACCAACGCCGGCCTGGACCAGATCAGCACCTTTCGCAAGATGATCGTCTATGAAAAGCCCGATGACCGCTTTATGGTGCTGCTGTCGGCAGGCAACCTGAGCATTTCGCAGTCCGTGCGTGAAATTTTGCAGGTCGAAAAGCTCAAGGACGATGAGGATGATGAGGGCATCACCATCTGGAACGCCAAAAGCATGTTCGACGCAACACGCGTGCTGGGCTCGGCCATTCGCCATGTGTACGAGCGCGATGCCGCGTCGCTCAAGCAAGCCGGGGTGGAATTCAATGTGTCACTGATTTTTGGAGGCCAGATCAAAGGCGAAGGCATGCGTCTGTTTCAGGTGTACTCGGCAGGCAATTTCATCGAAGCCACACCTGAGACACCGTACTTTCAGGTGGGCGAGTCCAAATATGGCAAGCCGGTGCTTGACCGCGTTATCACCCCTACCACCCCGCTGAACGAAGCCGCCAAATGTGCTCTGGTCTCTATGGATTCGTCCCTCAAATCCAATCTGTCGGTCGGCTTGCCGCTGGACCTGGTGGTGTATGAAGCTAACAAGTATCAGACGGATAAGGTGGTCTGCATTGACGAGAACAACCCCTATTTCAAGATGATGCACAACAGCTGGGGCATCAAATTGCGCGAAATATTTGACAGCATCGAAGACCCCACCTGGGACGATGGCGAAACCGATGTGCCACTGATCCAGCCTGCCGGGCGCAGCCTGCCACTGAAAAAAATCACGACGCCACAAGAGAAGTTAATTTAAGTACCTTGTGGGACAGACCCAAGCGACACGCGGTGAGACTGCTCTGTCCCCAACTGAATGACATTCGTTTTTTCCCACGCCAACAGCTTTGGGGCACCCACCTACCGTCTGATGTTTCAGGCGCTGCACCAGCGCGGCCTTGAGGTGCAGGCGATCGACCAGTTGGGCCACGACCCGCGCTACCCCGTCACCAGCAACTGGCCGCATCTGGTGCAGCAACTTATCGAATTTGCACGTCCATCAATCGGGGCGGCGGGTGAGCCGCTGTTTTTAGTCGGCCACTCGCTCGGCGGATTTCTGAGCCTCATGGTGGCAGCCAAGGCACCTGAACTGGTGCGAGGCGTGCTGCTGCTGGACGCACCCGTGATTGGCGGCTGGCGAGCCAGTGCACTGGGTATGGCCAAACGCACGCAACTGGTGGGAGCGGTGTCGCCGGGCAAGGTAAGCCGACGCAGACGCAACCAGTGGCCCGACGCAGCGGCGGCGCTGGCGCACTTTCAAGGCAAGCATGCCTTTGCGCAATGGCACCCGCAGGTGCTGGCCGACTACATTGACCACGGCACGGTGGATACGGTCGTCGATGGCGAAACCAAAAGAGTCCTGCGCTTTGACCGTGAAGTGGAGACAGCCATCTACAACAGCCTGCCTGACAACCTGGAGGCCATGCTCAAACATCATCCGGTGCGCTGCCCGGTGGCGTTCATTGGCGGCACGCACTCTGCAGAGATCCGGCAAGTGGGCATGACGCTGACCCAGCGCGTGACACGTGGCCGCATCATGATGCTCGACGGCAGCCACCTGTTTCCGATGGAGCAACCGCTGGTCACCGCTGCGGCCATCGAGGCGGCCCTACTGAACCTGGCTGTTTGCGCGCCACTGTAGGTCGCTCAGAACAGCCGGTTCAGACCGTTGAGGGCAGCCACCCGGTAGGCTTCCGCCATGGTGGGGTAATTGAAGGTGGTTTCGGTAAAGTAGCGCAAGGTGTTGCTGGTACCAGGCTGCGACATGATGGCCTGGCCAATGTGCACGATCTCAGCCGCCTGCTCGCCAAAGCAGTGGATACCCAGAATCTCCAGCGTTTCACGGTGAAACAGCACTTTGAGCATGCCCACTGTGTGCCCGGTGATCTGCGCGCGGGCAATCGACTTGAAGTCGGCTTGCGCCACCTCGTAGGGCACCTTGCGGTCGGTCAGCTCGCGTTCGGTGCGACCGATCGAAGAAATTTCGGGCACGGTGTAGATGCCGGTGGGGAACTCCTCCACCAGCGACCAGTCGCATTCACCCTTGGCAATGTGCGCGCCCACAAAGCGCCCCTGGTCATAGCTGGCACTGGCCAACCCCGGCGCACCCACCACGTCACCCACCGCATAGATATGCGGCAAAACGGTCTGATAACTGCGGTTCACCTCCAGTTGGCCACGGCTGTTGGGTGCCAGGCCAATGGCATCGAGGTTCATGTCCCGGGTGTTACCGGCGCGGCCATTGGCCCACAGCAGCATATCGCTTTTGAGTTTTTTGCCTGACTTGCAGTGCACCACCACGCCATCGTCGCGCGCCTCCACGCTATCGTAGGCTTCGTCGTTGCGAATCATCACACCACCCTGTCGCAGGTGGTAAGACAGCGCGTCGGTGATCTCGTCGTCCAGAAATGACAGCAAGCGGTCACGGGTGTTGACCAGGTTCACCTTCACATCCAGATTGCTGAAGATGGATGCGTACTCGCAGCCAATCACACCCGCCCCATAGATCGTGATGGAGCGAGGGGTGTGGGCCAGTTTCAGGATGCTGTCGCTGTCGTGCACCCGTGGGTGACTGAAATCGAGCTCCGGCGGGTGATAGGGCCGCGAGCCTGTGGCAATGACGATGTGGCGGGCTTCGAGCAGCAGGGTGGCACCATTGGGTCGCTGCACTGACACACGCTGCGGTGTGACAAAACTGGCATGGCCAAAGATCAGCTCCAGCCGGTTGCGCTGGTAGGCGCGGTAGCGGGTACGCACCTGCTCGCTGATGACGCCATCGGCCGCGCGCAGCAAGTCCGGAAAATCCACCTGCACCTGGTCACGGGTGTGCTGGAACAGCGGGTTGCGCCGGTAGTCCGCCAGCATCTGGATGGAGTGGCGCAAGGCCTTGCTGGGGATCGTGCCCCAATGGGTGCAACCGCCACCCACCGCGTTGTAGGCCTCCACCACCGCCACCCGCAAGCCGGACTTGGCCAGCTTCATGGCGGCCCCCTCGCCACCCGGCCCGGTGCCGATCACGATGCAGTCAAACTCACGAACCGTCATGGCGGACTCCTGTCAAAAACATCAGGGAAAGCAAAAATAAGCCGATTTGCATCAAGCAAGGTTGATGCCCGGTGAAGCACCGCCAGTGCTAACCGGACGAAGCAGCGGCCGCCCCGTCGCTGCGCGGTAAAAACACCGTCATGGTGGTGCCCTGGCCCATCGCGCTCGTCACATCGATGTGACCCCCTTGCTTCTTGACAATGTCATACGACAGCGACAAGCCCAGCCCGGTGCCCTTGCCCACCGGCTTGGTGGTAAAAAACGGATCAAAAATGCGCGGCAAGTGCTCGGGCGCGATGCCTTTGCCGGTGTCTTGCACGCTGATCCAGACCTGGGCCTCGTCAAACCCGGTGCGGATGGTGATGCGGCCCTTGTCGGCTATGGCGTGCGAGGCATTCACCAAGAGGTTCATGAACACCTGGTTGAGCTGGAACGGGTAACACATGATCTGCGGCAGCCCGGCAAATTCCTTGACCACCTCGGCCTTGTACTTGAGCTCGTTCCACACCACCCGCAGGGTGCTCTCCAGCCCAGCTTCCAGGTCAGCCATCTGGCGCGCCGACTCATCCACGTGCGAGAAGTTTTTCAGGTCTTGCACGATGCGCGTGACACGTTTGAGACCGTCCAGCGACTCGCTCAGCAGTTCGGTGATGTCGTCACACATGAAGGCAAAGTCAATGTCTTTCTTGACCTGGGCTATCTGCCGGGCGGCCGCCTCCGGCAAACTGCCCTCGGTGGCCTCGTAGGCTGCCAGCAGTTTGAGCAAATTCATCACATAGGACTGCAGGGAGCCCAGGTTGGAGTTGACAAAACCCACCGGGTTGTTGATCTCGTGCGCCACACCGGCCGCCAGTTGGCCAATGGAGGCCATGCGCTCAGACTGCATCAATTGCGCCTGCGTGGCTTCCAGTTCTTTGACCAACTGGGCCAGGCGCTCTTTTTCCTGGTTCAGCTCACCATTGAGATGGTGCAAATCTGCCGTGCGCTCAAGCACACGCTGCTCCAGACGGTTGCGCGACTCGCGCAGCGCCTGCGCATCCAGCGTGCGCTGGGTGATGTCCTGCACACTGAACACCCGGCCAATGATCTGCTGGTCCAGGTACTGCGCCCGAGAGCTGATCTCGAACACCCGGCCGTCCTTGTGGCGCACGGTATCTTCGGTTTCACCGGGGTCAACGATGGCTTTCAGGCGCGAGCGCACCTCATCAGGCTCCAGTACCGATGCAACCATGAACTCCAGCACCCCGGCATCGTCCTGCGCGCGCAGCAGTTCCTCGGGCAGCGCCCACATCCGGCTGAACTGCCGGTTCATGCCGTTGATTTTGCCGTGCCAGTCCAGCACAAGAATGCCATTGCCGGTGGACTCCAGGGTGGCGCGCAATTGCGACAAGGTGTGCGCCAGCGCATCCTGCACCTGGCGCACGCCCTGCGCCTGCGTCGCCAGCACCAGCAGCCACTTCTGGCCATCCTGCTCCAGAACACGGATCGACTTGGTGACCGCCAGCAATTCACCGTCCGCTCGGCGGTACTGGCCCTCCTGGTTGTGCACTTCGGCGTGCTGGCCGGCGCGCACGTCCTCCCAATAAAAAACGTCCTGCAATGCGCTCTCAATATCGGTGATGAGCATCCCCGGCAACTGTTCGGGGGCATACCCTAGTGCCATGGCCACCGGCGCGTTCGCCGCAGCGATCTGGAGCGTGACAGGGTCCACCAGCAGCAGCATCTCGGGGCTGTTATCCAGCATGAGCTGCGCCAGAGCCGTCATGATTGGCCTGCAGGCGGCCGCGCATCGGCGGCATCAAAGTAATAGCTCACCCGCTTGCGCGGGCTCAGGTAGCTGTACACCTCACGCGCCACCTGCGCGGGCCGGATGGCCTTGGCGATGTTCAGGTCGGCCTGGGTGTCCATGTCCAGCAGAATGGCTTCTTCCTTGGGCACCTCCGGGTCATAAACCACCACGATGGGTTTCATGGGCCGCGCCGTGTTCACGGTGGACACCATGCCGATCAACCCGTTGGACAGCTGCACGATGGTGCCTGGCGGGTATACCCCCAGGCAGCGGATGAAGGCGCTGAGCAGCTTGGGGTCAAACTTGCCGCGCAATTTGGCAAACATCAACGACAGCGCCTCGTGCGGTGTCAGCGCATCGGCGATCGACACCGGGTTGCACAGCTCGTCGTAGTAGTTGGCAATCACCACAATGCGCGACAGCAGGTGGATAGCCTCTCCTTTGAGCTTGTTCGGAAAACCCGTGCCGTCAAACAGCTCATGGTGCTGACCAATGACGGCCAGGGCCGCGGACGACAGGTGCATGCGCTTGGCCATTTCGACCCCGTAATTGGGGTGCAATTCATAAAAATTACGCTCCGCCGGGGTCAAGGGTTCGGTTTTCATCAATATCTTGTCGGGCACTTCCTTGCGGCCAATGTCGTGCAGCAAGGCACCCACGCCAAGCACGCCCACCACTTCCACCGGCAATTTCAGGTCGCGCGCCATCATCATCGACAGCATGGTGACATTGAGCGAGTGAAAGTACAGCTCCTCACCACCGAGCTTGTCACCCATCACCTGAATGGCCAGCTCGGGCGCACTCAGGATCGAGTCCGCAATCTTCTGCACCAGCTTGCTGGCCTGCTGAACGGTCTCGGCGGGTCGGCTGTAGAGGTTCTTTTCAATATCGCGCACAGTTTGCGCGGTATCGACAAAGGCTTTTTCAATGCGTTCGGCGGCCTCGCGACGCTGCTTCATCTGCGCCATCATGGCGCGCTTGGCCACCATGGCGGGCGACAGCTCCGGGGGAACCTCGGGCAGGCTTGGCGGAGTCGCAGGCGGGTTAAAACTGCTGTCAAAGGGGGAAAACACCGTCTGCAGCGTCATGTCGCTGAGTTCCGGGCTGAAACGCAATGTTTTCAGGCCCAGGCTGCGAATCGTCTTGATCTGGTCTTCGCTGGTGATCTTGAAGTGGCTGAAGGCAAACGGATGATCGAACCATTTCAAGTCCAGATGAACATACATGCCCACCTGAAGCTGCTCTGGTGTGATCACCGGCGTCTGCGACATACCTTTACTCCGCCCAGGTCACCACCCCGGTCCAGGCAGTGGCCAGCACCACCAGGCCGAACACGATGCGGTAATAGGCAAAGCCAACAAAACTGTGGGTGGATATAAAGCGCAACAACCAGCGGATGCACAGCCAGGCGCTCAGAAACGACACCACCAGCCCCACACCAAACAACGGCAAATCAGCTACAGAAAGAAGAGCGCGTTCCTTATACAGGCTATAGACTCCCGCCCCAATGAGCGTTGGAATAGCTAGGTAAAACGAAAAGTCTGTTGCGGCCTTGCGCGAGAGGCCCAGCAGCATGCCGCCAATGATGGTGGCACCGCTGCGGCTGGTGCCCGGAATCATCGCAAAACACTGGACCAACCCCACCTTCAGCGCATCCATCGGGGTCATCGCATCCACATCCTGAATCCGCGCCACCGCCGGGTTCTTTGCCTGACGGCGCTCGGCCCACAAAATGATGAAGCCGCCAAGGATGAAGGTGCTGGCCACCACCACCGGCGTGAACAAATGCGCCTTGATGGCCTTGCCAAATGCCAGCCCGAGAACTACGGCGGGCAAAAAGGCGATCAGCACATTCAGAGCAAAGCGCTGCGCCTGCTTCTGGCTGGGCAAAGCGATCACGGTATCGCGGATTTTGTGCCAGTACACCAGAATCACGGCAAATATGGCCCCGGTCTGGATGGCAATGTCAAACACCTTGGCCTTGTCATCATCAAAACCCAGCAAAGACCCCGCCAGAATCAGGTGCCCGGTGCTTGAGATCGGCAAAAACTCGGTCAACCCCTCCACCAGGCCCATGATGGTGGCCTTGATCAGCAACACAATATCCACGCTAACTCCTTCAGTGAACGGCGATTATCACAGCGCGCAGCGGCTTGCCTGCGCCGCTTTACCGGTGAATGTCCGAAAGCCACCAGTCGGCAAACACCTGAATTTCGTGGGATCATTACCGCCAACACTGCCGACACACCTGCCATGACCGACGCGCTTGCCCTCCAATCTCTGCCCCTGTTCCCGCTGGGCACAGTGCTGTTTCCGGCCGGCTACCTGCCGCTGCAGATTTTTGAGGTGCGCTACCTCGACATGATTGGCAAGTGTTTCAAAACCGGCGCGCCATTTGGCGTGGTGTCGCTGAACAAGGGCAGTGAAGTACGCCAAGCCCCCGGCGACAAGCCGGGCGGTGACAGTTTTGCCCAAGAAATTTTCTTTCCGGTGGGCACGCTGGCGCGCATTACCCAACTGAGCCGCCCGCAGCCGGGTCTGATGTTCATCCAGTGCACGGGTGAGCAGCGCTTCAACGTCAAAAGCCACGAACTCCTCAAACACGGTTTGTGGGTGGCTGACGTAGACCTGCTGCCAAACGACCAGCAAGTTCAGATTCCACCCGATCTCAAGGCGCTAGCCACCACGCTCCAGCGCGTGATCGACACCCTGCACGATCAGGAACTGGCGCCTGATCAAATGCCCATCCAGCCGCCCTACCAGCTGGACGACTGCGCCTGGGTCGCCAACCGCTGGTGCGAGTTGCTGCCGATGGCGCTGGAGCTCAAACACCGGCTGATGGCGCTGGACAACCCGCTGGTGCGGCTGGAACTGGTGAGCGATCTGTTGGAGCGCAACGGCATCCCCACCTGACTGCATAATTGCCTTTTCTGGCACACCATTGCCCAAAGGTCGTTTTTCAACAGGTGCTTCATCATGAGTATTCGCTACGCCAACGTCATCAACCACCTGCCTGAAACCAAAATGCGGCTTTACCCCACCAAGGTGATCAACATCATTGGCGGACCGGGCAGCGACAAATCATTGTTTTCAGCAGCGATGGTGCTGCATTTGAGCTTGCATGGCAAAACGGTCGAAACCATTCCCGACTTTGCCAAATCCCTGGTCTGGCAACAAAACTTTGAGGTCCTGAAAAACCAGTATTTCATTGCCCAGCGGCAGTTTGAAATGCTCAACCTGATCGACGGCCAGGTGCATTTTCTGATCACCGAGTGCTCTTTACCACAGGTGCTTTTTTACAACGAGAACTACGCCGAAAACATTTGCGATGTGGCCAAAACGCGCAAGCAGATTTTGGAGTGGTACCGGCAAAACGACAACGTCAACATCCTGGTCAAGCGTGGTGACAAAAAATACGTGCGCAGCGGCCGTTTTCAGGACGAGGAACAGGCCCGTGAGGTGGATCAAGGCCTACGCGACATTCTGATCCGCGAGCACCTGCCCTTCACCGAACTGGCACCCGACCTGAAAGCCATCCACGCCTTTGCCGAAACGCTGCTGGTTTAGTCGGTGCACAGTTAGCGGTCACATATCACCGACAAGACCGGCGCGCCGCCTAAAATCGCGGGCATGAGCCAACCCTCCCCCCACTCCCCCGCGCCAGCCACAGCGGCTGCCGCCCCTGACAGCATCAAACCCAGCAACTTTTTACGCCAGATCATCGAAAGTGACCTGGAAAAAGGCACCTACGCCAACCGCCGCTGGGCTGGCAGCCCCGGCGACGCCGCCCACCACGCCGCTGGCCCGCTGGACCCGGCCAAAATCCGCACCCGTTTCCCGCCCGAGCCCAACGGCTACTTACACGTGGGCCACGCAAAAAGCATCTGCCTGAACTTTGGCCTGGCGCGTGACTACGGCGGCGTGTGCCACCTGCGCTTTGACGACACCAACCCCGAAAAAGAAGACACCGAATACGTTGACAGCATCACCGACTCGGTGAAATGGCTCGGCTTTGACTGGAACGGCGCGCCCGACGCACCCGCGTACCAGGCCAGCGACTACTTCGACTTCATGTACCGCGCAGCGGAATACCTGATCGAATCCGGCCACGCCTACGTGGACGAACAAACGCCCGACCAGATGCGCGCCAACCGTGGCGACTTTGGCAAACCCGGTGTCGACAGCCCCTTCCGCAGCCGCACACCCGCTGAAAACCTGGCACGTTTTCGTGAGATGGCCCAGGGACAGCTTGAAGATGGCGCTATGGTCTTGCGAGCAAAGATCGACATGGCTAGCCCCAACATCAACATGCGCGACCCGGCCATCTACCGCATCAAACACGCCGAACACCACAACACCGGCAACAAGTGGTGCATCTACCCGATGTACACCTTTGCCCACCCGATTGAAGACGCGTTGGAGCAGATCACCCACAGCATCTGCACGCTGGAGTTTGAAGACCAGCGCCCGTTTTACGACTGGCTGATGGACCGCCTGTGCGAAACGTCCAAACTCCCCGACGGGCGGGTCGTGGGCGGCCTGCTGGCCAGCCCGCCACCGCACCAGTACGAATTTGCCCGTCTGAACCTCACCTACGTCATCACCAGCAAACGCAAGCTGGCCGCGCTGGTGAACGAGAAAAAGGTCAACGGCTGGGACGACCCGCGCATGCCCACCATCGTCGGCCTGCGCCGCCGTGGCTACACGCCCGCCGCGCTGCAAGCCTTTGCCGAACGCATTGGCGTGACCAAAAGCGACAGCTGGATCGACTACAGCACGCTCGAAGGCTGCCTGCGCGAAGACCTGGAACTCAAAGCCCACCGCGGCTTTGCCGTGCTGAACCCGGTGAAACTGGTGCTGACCAACTGGGACGAGGTCATGGGCGCCGGCCACCTGGAACCCTGCACCCAGCCCGCCCTGCCCCACCCGCCCGAAGGTGTGGAAAGCCCGGTGCGCCACTTCACCATTGGCAAAGAGGTGTGGATCGAGCGCGAAGACTATGAAGAAGTGCCACCCAAAGGCTACAAACGCCTGTTCCCCGGCAACAAAGTGCGCCTGAAAGGCGGCTACGTCATCGAATGCACCGGCTGCACCAAAGACGCCGACGGCAACATCACCCAAGTGCTGGCCACCGTGGTGCCCGACACCAAAAGCGGCACCCCCGGCAGCGACAGCGTCAAGGTCAAAGCCGCCATCACCTGGGTGAGCGTGGCTGACGGCGTGTACGCTGAAGTGCGCATGTATGACCGCCTGTTCCTCGACGCCCAGCCCGACGCGGGTGGCAAAGACTACCTGGAAAGCCTGAACCCCAACAGCCTGAAAGTCATCACCGCGATCGTGGAGCCCTCACTGGCCAACGCCGCAGCGGGCCAGAACTTCCAGTTTGAGCGGCACGGCTACTTTGTGGCGGATCGGGTGGATCATGTTCAAGGGACCAAGCCGGTGTTTAATTTGGCGGTGGGGTTGAGGGATTCGTGGGGTAAATAAGACGATGGAAACCACCAACTACTTTCGCAACGATGTCTTGGTCAAACGGCCCTACATCAAGCCAGAGTGGTTGGCATTGGCGCTGGCCAACCCGGTGCGGCGTGAAGTGCAGCTTGATGATGGCCGCATCCGGCATTGGGTCTGGATTGACGAGCTCAACCGCTACCTGCGTGTGGTCACCCTTGAAGATGGCACAACCGTGCACAATGCCTTTCCAGACCGGAGGTTTACGCCATGAAAATTTCTTACGACAAAGCAACCGACTCGCTCTATATCCACTTGGCAGATCGTGCATCTGTGGACTCTGACGAGGTGAAGGACGGTGTTGTGCTGGATTTTGATGCCAATGGCGCACTGGTCGGCATTGACGTTCAGCACGCTAGCGAGCGGGCAGACTTAAGCAACCTGTCTCTGTCCAAGTTGCCGTTTGGGGAATTGCTGGCGGCATGACAACCGATTACACAATTGCCGCTGAAAGCGACAACGTCTTTCTCGACCTAGGTTTCCCAGAAGCAGAAGCGCAAAACCTGTTGCTGCGTAGTGATCTGGTCATCCACATCCGCAAAGTCATCGACAAACTCGGTATCACCCAAGCCGAAGCTGCCAAGCGCGCAGGCATCACACAGCCGCGCATGAACGACCTGGTCAAAAACCGCACCCACAAATTCACGCTGGATGCGCTGGTGAACATTGCCGCGCAACTGGGGTACTCGGTGAAACTGTAGTTGAAGAAGGTTGGTTGATACAGCGCAACAACCTGAAAGCCATTTCTGGAATAGTAGAACCGTCATGGGACAAAGCCGTCGCGGGGCAGAACTTCAGTTTGAGCAGCATTGCTAATTTGTGGCGGATCGGGTTGATCATGTGCAGGGTAGCAAGCCGGTGTTCAATTTGGCGTTGACACTGAGGGATAGTTGAGGGAAGTAACTGACAAATACTGACCAGTCGAAATTCTTTGGAGAGTTTATGAAGATAAAGCGGATGCTTGTTGAAGAATTGAATCAGCGGATAACCGCCAACATAAATTTCAACGACTCTCTAAATGTTATAACCGGCTCAAATGGCTCTGGAAAAACAACCTTTCTAAAAGCTTGCTGGTATCTCTATAGTGGAAATATTGGAAATGCAATCGAGGAAATATATTTCAGAAGAATGGAAATTGAAACAGATCAGCTTACATTGAATGTTCAGTGTAGCGACCCTTCCTCCGAAGATCCAAAATATATAGTTTCAATTCAACCCAAGACAAATTTTAGATTCCAACCCAAAGAACTTATGGAATCTTTAGATACACCTTTAGAGGGTACATGGGATGAAATAAAAGATCGTTTATGGAGATACCGATTTATTACCGCACTAAATCACGATTCATTATTTTTCCCAACATTTCGCCGCGTTGAAGGTGGCTTTCTGCTTGGGAATAAAAATAATAAAATTGTTCGAGGTAAGCGCGCTGGCTTGATCTCTGATGAAACCATTGACGACGAGTTAACCAAAGCTCTCAAAGCTGCATCTAGTGCATTGACAGAATTTGATAATAAATTTGTCTGTTCAATGTCTACCGCTGATGTTGAAAAACTCGTTGCAGATACCAAAGCTCGAATGGACTCCAAGCAAAGAGAAGAGTATGAATTGCTTGCCGAAAAAATATCAACAAGTATTCGGCAGTGGCAAGCTACTGGAGGTGCTGATGCTACCGGTGCCGAGTATTTGAGAGGTATTTTAGGTAATGTAACAGCTGTAGAGAAGGAACGTGACCACATTGTTGAACCAATGCGTTCATTAAATTATGAAATATCACAATACTTTCCCAATAGAACAATTGAGATAAATAAATTAAAACTTGGTGACGGCCGAAATAATATTGCTGCAACTTCGCTTTCAGCTGGTGAGAAGCAATTGTTTAGCGTAACTACTCAGCCCGGTTTTAGGCAACCGTACTGATTTCAGGCGAAGCTGGGCTGAGGCGTTGCACCCTTGAAGGCTGCAACGAGGGAGTCAAAAATATTGGCCCCCTGCTTGTGC
>CAIVHU010000336.1 GCA_903905735.1 uncultured beta proteobacterium | reverse complement strand
GTTCCATGTTCTGACCTGCGTGATCGTGCCCGGTGAAGAACAGAACCACTTTGTGTGTTCCAAACACGGCCACAATCCCTGATGTGTTGATCGCCAGGCGCGCGGGCTTGATGCCCTTACCAGAAATATCACCAATTCCGCTTCCTTGACTAGCTGGGGTTGATGGCGCTCTTACGTTTCAGGAAACCACAGGTCCCAAGCGCAACATCAAGGTCATTGGATTTGCCGGTGATACCTGAAATCCATAATATTCATAGAACTGTTTGGCGCGGTCATGAAGGGCATGCACCAACAGCGCCCGCACACCAGCGTTTTGTGACACAACCACAGCCCTTTTGACGGCGTCCTGCAGCAATGATGCACCAAGCTTGATGCCTTGGGCGCGCTGATCAACCGCAAGCCTGGCCAGCACCATGACCGGAACCGGATCTGGCATGTTTCGCCGCACTGAACCGGTGGCCATCTGATGCGAGACGGCTCCTGCCGCCATGGCGTAGTAGCCACGTATGCGCTGATCCTGGTCAACCACAACAAATGTACGGCTGGCACCGCTGAGCTGGTTGGCGCTAGCACGCCGTTTTAGCCACTCATCAAGTACTGCCTCGCCACATTTAAAATCATCAAAGCGATGGACTGGCAACAGCGGCTGAGGCGTACTCAACAGAAAATTCATGCTTTGGTTGCCCAGGGTGGCTGGATTGCCATCAGGCGCTCAAGTCCCAAGTTACCTGCTGGAGGCGCATCGAGCATTTTGGTGAACGCCTGAAACTTGTCCGAATCCAGACTGAAAAACACCTGATCGAGCACCACCGCCTGTGCTTTGTCACAGGAAGCTTCGAGCATAAAGTCAGAGCGGTTTTTGCCCAGCAAACTCGCAGCATGATCAATCAGATCACGCTGCTCGGGCAAGGCACGCAGGTTGATGGCTGCATCACGCATGAATTCCCTTTCAAACTACACACAATAGAGGGACTTGCAGAATTCGGACGAATTTTTTAAACCCACCAAGAGGCGCTCAAAATGACTCTCGACCTCTGCCCCTACGTTGAATATGAAAAATGCCTTAGAACTCGCTCAATCGCATCCAAATCGATTTGCAAAAATCAGCACCTAAAAATAGCTGTCGAATTTCATCATTTTTCAGGTCAATTTGCCTAAACGTTAAGCAAATCTAGGCCAAAATAATTCTGCAAGTCCCTCAATAGATATACGAATGGTATGCCGACGTATAGCTATTGTCAATACATATATTCAATCTCTTGCTCAGCATCAGGGATGCGCTGGTCACCCAATGTAGGCTCGGATCAGCGCCTGGCGTTCACGTTTTCCCAAAGCGCTGCGCTTTGCAAAACTGGACCATGATGGCGAGTAAGGCGCTCGGCAATGCGGACATTTGAAAGGTGCGTCCAGCAGTTGGGCATCGATTCGGTAGGGACTGCTTTGGCCGCAATGACGGCACCTTGATTCAAGTGGTCTGGCATGTAGGGGGCAGATCAACAGGCGACCAAACTGGTGCAGCACACTGTGATAGCCGCGCGCCATGCACCGCGAGCAGTAGCGCAACTCTGGGCTAAAAGACCGCAAGGAGCTTTGCAGCGAGATGGCTTCGCGCACTGTTTGGCGTCGAATCCGCAAGGTGCGCGCCAGATATTGCGCGTTGATATTCTGAGGCGTGGCCGGCATCCCGGCATACGGATCCACCGTCTGACGGGCGATACGCTCGACCACTTCATGGCTGGCCAAGCGGTTCATCCAGACAAATTTCCACAGTATCGACACCACAGATTCGTAAGGGTCGAGCCAGCGCGCATCAAAGACGTAGCCAAAGCTGGGGGTGAGCTGGTTGACATCGAAGGTCAGAATTGGAGACGACGGTGCTGTGACAGTCATGCTGAGACCCTCATCAATGCGCCACTGACCGCCAGGCGCGATTGCACATAGCCACAATTGCGTACCGCCAGGCTCCAAAGCGCCGGATCGGGGCGGTAGCCAGGGGCATCACGCAGTTCGCTACGATCACAAGAGCGATGGCATGTACCAGCACCACGTGTAGGCTGTCAGCTTGGAAACGTCTTTCCCGCCAGGGGAAATCCAAGCCGGGTAGCCCGACTCCCTGGCCGCTAAAGGTCAGGCTCAACAGCAGTGCGTGAAGCAGCAAGGAGATCCCCAACGCCGTGCTCATCGGCCAGCGTTCACGCGACAAGTCGGGGTTACCTTTCAAATCGAAACCACTATTCAATGCGCGAATTCCTCAGGATAGGAAATTCAACCTTCTGAGCGGAAGTATGAGCAGCTTGCAGCCATTGGCCCATCCATCAGCCAACTTTTGGTGAGATCAGCTTGGCTTTGCCAGGTCCTTCCGCTGACGACGGTATCTGATGCGTTTTTGAATCGTCTTGGTGCTGTCCGAAGTTTACTGGCGTTTGAACGAAACTGCGCCAAGATGCTATGCACTGCATTTCCCCAGAGGTTTGAGCGCGCTACCCTATTGGAAAGGGCAGGCAGCTACATGGTCTATAGCGAGACGACCCGCCCTAGTGTTTAATTGCGTAAATTAACAATTGTATTTCTGAGTTGTGCACCTCGAACCTCACGTTTCCTCCAAACAAACGGCGCGGCTGTTTTGTTGTAGCTGGTTACAAACGCCTCGATTGCTTGTGTCAGTTGCTCGGTG
>CAIVHU010000335.1 GCA_903905735.1 uncultured beta proteobacterium | reverse complement strand
TATGCCAATAGTTTCAGCGATGACCTTCATGGATTGTCCATCGTCAAAGAGAATCAATGTTTTGGCTCTTTCACGCTCACGCCAATTTGTACCTCGATCGACAATATTCTGCAGACGCAGCCGCTCTTGCGGGAGTAAAGTTAACGTTGCTTTCTTTGCCAATTGAAACTCCAGATGTATTGGAGTATATATTATAAATGATATTAATGTCGGACATTGATTAATGCGTATTTATTTTACGATTACAAGCTTATGGTTGCCATGTCGAATGATTTCATCAAACTCCTGTGCAAATGTGGAACTAATTGCAACGTTGGCCTTAGTAAATGATTTGTCCTTAACCGCCCACGACAAGCTATGGGTGTAGATACTGTCGAAGCACTTCGAAACATCCAATGTAGTCAACACTGAAAACTGTTTCTCCAAAGCGAAATAGTCTCGAGAATTAAAGAACTTGTAAAGCCGATCGTGGCCTTCGTAAGCGAAGTAAGACGGCGTGTACTTGACGTATTTGTCCAATGTCGTCGTTGTCACTGCGCCATTTTTGTATTGGTTTATGTTTTCCCAAGAACTCTTGCTGTAAAAACTACCAGCTATGCGCCTTGGTGTGCGAATGGATGCTGGACTCACAGAGCAATAGTGCAGTATCAAATGTTCATATTTTTCGTAAAAACATCTCAATCTCCACTGAGAAGAGGGATGAAGTAGTGCTAAGCGGCGGAACTCATGTGAGTTCTTCTTGACCTTGTACAAATATGGCTCTGTGGAATTGACTTGCTTTGGCAAATCTGTTCCGAAGACGATAGCACAGACAGCTACTTTTAACACTTCGTCCGCGGTGTCAATCGTGCTGAGCAAATCATATAAACCGTCATTCGAGAAAATTATTGGTGTCTCGAACGGCAAAGTTTCTGTGATGAGTACGCGGTTGTAATCTCGTCGTTTAATGAGGTTGGTTTTCATATCTTCATTTTTAATTCACCCAGCAATTTTGGATGTCAGAAATGCGAGTGGAATGGAAGTGAACAAAAGTTTTGTTGGCGTGACCTCGGACAAAACTGTACTTCAGAAGTTGCCTTCGTTGGGGGGCGTTCAGCAAGGCAGAGCTCTTTGAGATTGATCTGCCGTTCTTAGAGCCACCGCATTGCGCAAAAAACGATCCAGTTCTTGTAGTGCAATTGCTTCATTTGTCAAAAGCGGATAGCTATGAAAAATGCCTGCCAGTTTCTTTTCGCCAGCTTTTGGGTTATGAACACTGAAGTTCTGAGTTAAAAAAGCAATTCGGTCTTGGAGTAGGCTCCAATCCCCGTTGCAACTGAAGTCAAGAAATGATCGAACTATTCGGGTTTTGAGTTTTTTGACCTTACTTAGCCCAATGTCCACGGTGACATCGCGATGGTATTCACCATTCTTGGGCTTATTATTTTGTTTAACTGGATCGCATATAAGAAAGCTATACCCTAAGTAGTCAAAGTTATGTTTCGCACTACTAGAGTTGAGGGGTTTTACCGGAGCAACTTTATCTTTTGCATCAACTATTTGTCGCTTGTTGGGGTTTAATCCTAGCCCTGTTGGTAATGCCTTTTTCACATCTGCAATGAAGCGGTCAGGAGTTTCGCGTGTGGATGTGACAATTACGATGTCATCTACATAACGTGAGTAATAGAACGTATCTTCATATGATTGAATCAAAAGATCAAAATCATGCATGAGGAGATCCGACAGTATTGCACTCAGTGATAGCCCTCGTGGAACTCCAGTCCCACCCATCTCTGCATGGGATTTCAGAAGAATTTCAATGAGATTTTTGCTTTGTGGACTGAGACGCTGTAACTGATTAAGTGCTCCAACTACCTCAGATCTATCGAACGATTCATAAAAACTTCGTACGTCCAACCTATAGACTCTATATGGCACCCCTTCACTCAAAAGCAGTGCCAGGTTACTCACAATTTGTGTCCGCCCTTCTTTTGGAGGAATGACAAAGCGCTTTAAGTTTTGAGTCAGTTTGCGAGCAACTAACTCGTCTTCGATCTTAGGTAGTTGATATACATTTTTCTTGAAGAGTTGAAATACTGATAGCGGTAAGTTTGGTGAGTTGAAATTGCTCAAAGCAGAGGCCAATGCTCTATCCAGAAGCTCTTCACGGTATACGTCCCTCGCGGAGATTGGTACATGGTTAAAGTCGTGTTTTTGTAGGACGCGCGCAAGGGTTTTCTTGCTGAATGATTGGGGCGTACACGTTTCTAGCCTTTTTTAAATCTGTATCGCGGTAATTCACTGTTTGCAGTGCAATCGCTCCCCAAACCCCCCATCACCCCCCACCCCCAAAACCAACCTCTGCGTCGCCCGCGTCGCCGCCACATAAAACAGCCGCGCCTCGTCCTTCTCGTCCTCACCGGGCGTAGGCATGTGGCCCACGCCGGGCAGGGCCACCACGGGGAACTCCAGGCCTTTGCTGGCGTGCATGGTCATCACGTGGATGTGGTTGGCGGCGGGTTGGAAATCGCCCGCGCGTTTGCGCACCTGGTGCGGCAGTTGGCGCTGGCGTAGCGCGGCGGCGCACAAGTCCATGGTGTTCCAGTCGCGGCACAAGATGGCCATGTCGCCCCAGGCGTGGCCTTGCTTGTGTGCGTCGCGCAAGCTGTCGGCAATGGCGTAGGCCTCGTCGCGCAGGCTGGGCAGGTGGATGATCAGCGGGGCCTCGCCGTCGCGCCCGCAGCTGATGGGTTTCACCAGCGGGATGCCGTCGTCGTCTTTGTCATCAGCAGTGAGCAGGTCAGCGGCGACCAGGCTGGCGGTTTGCAGAATCTGCTGCGTGTTGCGGTAGTTGATTTTGAGGATGGTGGTGCGGCCCTGGGCCTGGATGCCCAGGCTTTTGAAGCTGAATTGTTTGGCACGCGCCCGCTCGTAAATGCTTTGCGCGTCGTCATACAGCACCAGCAGGCTGTTGGTGGCGGGGTCCACCATCTGCGTCACCAGCTTGAGCCATTCGGGCGCAAAGTCGTGGCCTTCGTCGATCATCACCGCTTGGTATTGGCCGCTGGGGATCTGTTTGCGGTCCACGGCGGTGATGACGCGTTGCACCATCTCCAGCATCTTCAGCTCCACCGGCATGTTGAAGGCGGGCAGCGTCTGGCCAAAGGCCACCAGCTGGTCGCGGCACCATTTGTGAAAGTGGCGCACATGCACCCGCTCACTCAGGCCCTTGGCCTCCATCACGCTGTGCAACTTGACGCCTAGCGGCTCGTTGTAACAAAGGATCAGCACGGGTTTGCTGGCGGGTGTACCGGCCCGTGCCAGGTATTCGGCGCGGTAGCCCAGGATCATGGTTTTGCCCGAGCCGGCCACGCCGTGGATCACGCGGTGGCCATCGCCCAGACTGCGCGCCAGCTGTTCTTGCTGGATGTCCATCACGCGCATGATGCTGGGCAGGTCGGCCTGGGTGTCGGTGTCGTCAAACAACGCGCCCTGCACCTGCACGCGCACCTGCGGGAACATGATCCAGCGCACGCGGTCCAGCATGGGCAGGCTCATCACCCCGCGCATCATGTACGGGAACATGTCCCACAGGCGGCTTTGCAAGTCTTCGGGGTCTGCGGCTTCCAGCATCTCGTCCGAGCAGATGACGCGGTGCGGCTCAATGGCGTGTTGCAGTTCCGCGGCCTTGAACTGCTTGCGGGTGATGTTGGTCAGCACCACCCCGTAGCTCCACGGAAAGGCGACTTGCCCCTGGTGCGGGCCGTCTGGCTGGGTCAGTTGCGGGTCACGCTTGAGGGCGTCCACCACCTGGTGCGCGTACTGGCGGGCTTGCTCCAGCGGGTTGATCACGGTTTTGGGCGTGCCGTCGGGGATGATGGTCCAGGTCTGTTTGTCGGCTTGCTGGATGGTGGCGGGTTTCCAGTCTTTGACTTCCAGCACCAGCAGGCCTCGGCGTGGGTGCATCACCACAAAGTCGGGGTGCGAATGCGTGGGGCCCACCGGCACGTCGTACCACAGCAGGTAGTCGCCGTCGAGCTTGTCTTCCAGCCGCTGGGCCAGTCGCTTTTCGCCGGATGTCATGCGTGACACACATGCACCCAGCGCCGGTATCAATGTCGCCATCGGTTTTATCCCGTCCCTGAGATGTTTCGTCCGAGATTATGCGGGGTAAATCGCGATCTGCTTGACATATGGCAAATGCTTGCGACAAATGCATCAACTCGCGATGCGATACTTTCGGCCATGCTCAAACTCGACCTCGCCGACTTCTCCCTCGAACACTTCATGGCCCACTACTGGCAGCAAAAGCCGGTGGTCATCCGACAGGGTTTCAAGCTCTGGGAAGACCTGATCAGCCCCAATGAGCTGGCTGGACTGGCCTGTGAAGAGGAGGTTGTCTCGCGCATGGTTTACAAGCAAGACGACCAGTGGCAGGCCGAGTTTGGCCCGTTTGAGTCGTTCGAGCGCTTTGGCGATTCGGGCTGGACGCTGGTGGTGCAGGCGGTGAACCACTGGTCGCCCGAGGTGGCCGAACTGGTCAAGCCGTTTGCCTTCATCCCCAAGTGGCGGCTGGACGATGTGATGATCAGCTATGCGGTGCCGGGTGGCGGCGTGGGGCCGCACATTGATTTGTATGACGTGTTCATCTGCCAGGGCTCGGGCCGGCGCCACTGGCGCGTGGGCGATGTGGGCAACCACCGCCAGTTTGCCGCGCATGCAGCGCTGTTGCACACCGACCCGTTCGAGCCGATCATCGACACCGAGCTGCTACCTGGTGACATCCTCTACATCCCGCCGGGTTTTCCGCATGACGGTGTGACGCTGGAAGAGTCGATGAGTTTTTCCGTGGGTTTTCGCGCCAAGTCGGCTTGCGACATGCTCAGCGGTCTGGCCGACTATTTGATCGACAAGGACCTGGCCCAGCACCTGCTGGCTGACCCGCACCGGCCCATCCACACCCACCAGGGGCAGATCAACAGCGCCGACTTTGCCCGCATCAAGGCGCATCTGCAAAGCATTCTGGACAACGACGCGCGCCTGGCGGATTTTGCCGGCAGCTATTTCTCCAAGAACAAATGCGCGCTGGACCTGCAAACGCTGGACGACGAGCCGCTGACGGTGGCCGAGTTGACCAAACTGCTCAAGCGCCAGCCGCTGGTGCGTACCGGCGGACTGCGCTGCTTTTATGTGGACGAGACGGTGGCGCAGGGCGTGTGTTACGTCGATGGCGAGCGTTATGTCTTTGGACCCGAGTTCAAGGACGCCGTCATCACCCTGTGTGACAACGACGAGCTGAGCTTTGCCGCGATCAAGGGCGGCCTGCAGAACCCGGATCTGGTGCGCCAGCTCACCGAGTGGGTGAACGGCGGGTTTTGGTATTTCCGCGACTGATGCCGCGCCTTACGGGTTGTAGCTGATCAGGGTGCGCGCCCAGCGGTGAGCCATGGTCGGGGTGTTGTAGCAGGTGGTGTTGCCGGTGCTGCACACGGCGCGCTCCAGCAACTGGATGTCGGCCTCATGCTGGCGCGCCACATGCGGGTCTTCAAAAAAGATCACTTTCTGGCAGCGCTGGTCCAGCACCAGCTCGGCAATCTGCGCGTCGCCTCCCAGCGGGCCGCTCTGGTAGCGCGTGACCCACGGCGTGCCAGCGGGCCAGCCGCGCGACCAGGCCATGCCGTTCAGGCGGCTGCCGGTGGTGCCGGTGGCCACACGCTCGGCATAACGCGACAACACCTCAAAATGCTCGCTGGCAAAGGCCACCATGGCGTCTTTGAGCGCGTCGTGGGCCACCAGCGCCACGGTCTGGGATTCGATTTGAAACAGCGCGTGGCCTTCGGCCGGGATTTGGGCGGCCAGACCGGCGTCGGCTAGCTCCACGGCCACCCATTCAATCGCCCCCGCCAGCGTGGCCACATAGGGCTTGCCATGGATGACGCATTCGCGCTTGAGCGCTTGCGCCTCGGGGTAGATCGAGGTGGGGTCTACCGGGTCCACCAGAAAAAACACGCCGTCCAGCGCGTCTGCCGGTGCCAGCCCGCCCGCAATGCGCGACACCATGCGCATCAAACCGCCGTCACGACCATTGCCCAGCGGCACCAGCAGATCGGTCAGCAGCTGCTTGCTGGCCAGCGTGTCATGTGCGCCGCCGGTGGCGTGCAGGCTCAGGCCCAGGGCGCGCAGACCGGGTTCGCAGGCGCGAGCCCAGCGCAGCAAGCTGCTATCTGGCCCCAATCGGTGTAGCCGATGTGCAGCAAGTCCAAATTTCATGGGATGTCCTCCAACGAATGAATACCGCCTGACGCTACCATGTTGCGATGAAAAAGAACTTGCACCCCAAAAACGCGGCCTGCCCCTGCGGCAGCGGGCAAACCTATGCAGAGTGTTGCGGCCAATGGCACGCCGGTCTGGCAGAAGGCATCCACGCCCCCACGCCCGAGGCGCTGATGCGATCACGCTACAGCGCCTACGGCCTGGGCCTGATCGACTACCTGCTGACCACCTGGCACCCGAGCACCGCGCCGGGCGAGCTGGAACTGCCGCCGGTGAAATGGCTGGAGCTCGACATCCGCCACGCCGAGATGACCGGCGACGCGGGTGTGGTGGAGTTCATCGCCCGCCTGCGCGACAACGGGCGCGGCGCGCGCCTGCATGAGATCAGCCGCTTTGTGCGCGAAGACGGGCGCTGGCTGTACATCGACGGCACGCATCCGGGCAAAGACTGATTCCACGCCCGAATCACCTCAATAGCTCTGCAATTAATAGCTATTAGCCCTTGTGTTTAAATGGCTAGAGGCATAAAACATGCATAAAGCCTGCACGATCTGGTTGACGTGTTGGCTCGTGTTTGAAGTCTTAAAATGTGACTATTCATACAAATTATGTTTTAATAGTTCGTGAACGTGACACTTCCTCCCGTCCAACCGCCAGACAAACAGGAGCATAAACATGACAGCAGCAGTTGAGCTGGCGCCCGCTGGCTCGCAAGACCGGGGCGCGTTGGCCAAAATGGTGATGACCTTGCTGGACCACTGGGCCTTGTCCACCGAGGACCAGGCGGCGCTGTTGGGCATTGCCGCCAGCAACCGCGCGGCGCTCACACGTTACCGCAAAGGCGAGCCCATCGGCACCAGCCGCGACCAGTTTGAGCGTGTGGGTCACTTGTTGGGCATCCACAAGAATCTGCGTTTGCTTTTTCCGCAAAACCGCGACCTGGCCTACCGCTGGATGTCCACGCGCAACAAGGCGTTTGACAACCTGACCCCTGTGGAGGTGGTGAAGGCCTGGGGCTTTGCCGGCCTGCTGATGGTGCGCGCCTACCTGGACCGCTCGCGCGGCGTCTGATGGACCCGCTGTTTGCGCACCTCACGCTGGTCGATGTGCACCGCAACGTCATCCGCAACATTGTGTCGATTGGCACGTCACAGGACCTGTTTGACGACCTGACCAGCAACCCCGCTGAGTGGGCGCTGGCGCAACAGGTGGAAGACGAGGTCAAACCGCCGCCGTACCAGTCCACAACGCCGCTGATTCACCGGCCTTTTGAGAATGCCCAATGGTTCAACGCGATTGGCTGGCCCTTCAAACACTGGCAGGCCAGCCGGTTTTCTGACGGATCTTTTGGCGTCTGGTACGGCTGTGACTCGGCCGAAACCTCGGTGTACGAGACCGCCTACCACTGGCTCAAAGGGTTCCTGACCGACGCCGGGTTTGAAAATGAGAAGGTGGTGGGTGAGCGCAAGCTGTATGAAGTGGCCTGCGACGCCGCGTTGGTGAATCTGCGGCCATTGACCGCTGAATATGCGGAACTGATCCACAAAACCGACTACAGCACCACGCAGTCGGTGGGCGCCAGATTGCACCGCGAAGGGCATCCGGGCCTGGTGACAGCGTCGGTGCGCCACGAGTCGGGGCAGAACTATGTGGTGTTCAACCCCGCCGTGCTGTCCAACCCGCGTCTCTACTGCCAGCTGACTTACCGGCTGGACGGCCCGCACATCGTGGTGGAGAAGCAGCCCGGCGTAGTGTGGCTGGACATCGCGACGGCGGCGCTGTGAGGTGTGACGCGGACGCGGCTGCACAATCCAGCACTTGCGGCTTAACCGCCGTGGCCTGAAAACGTGGCTGGCTGATGCATCAGTCGGCCATTAAAAAACTATTGTTTTTATAGCTGCTAGCGCTCGTATTGATTGGGCTACAGGCATAAATCTCTTACAAATGGCACCGCTACCCCGTACCGCTCCGCGCATCATTCTGGCCACGCTGAACGCTCGCTACATCCATGCGTCGCTGGGCTTGCGCTACCTGCTGGCCAACTTGGATCGGCATGGCGGCGCGGGCTTGCGCGCGCAAACCCTGCTGCGCGAATACACCATCAGCCGCCCCGCGCACGAGGTGGTGGCTGACTTGCTGGCCACTTTGGATGACGATGTGGACACGGTGCAGATCGTCGGCTTTGGCGTTTACATCTGGAACGTGACACAAACCACCGAGGTGATCCGCCTGCTCAAAGCCGCACGGCCGGACGTGAAGGTGGTGCTCGGCGGGCCCGAGGTCAGCCATGAGACCGATCAGCAAGCCATCACCGCGCTGGCAGACTTTGTGATCACCGGCTGGGGCGATGTGAGCTTTGCCAGGCTGTGCCGCGCGTTGATCGACGGCCCCAGGCCGTTGATGAAGATCATCCCCGGTGTGCAGCCCGACCTGGACGACATCACGCTGCCTTACCAAGAATACAGCGATGCTGATCTGGCGCATCGCCTGCTCTACGTGGAAGCCTCGCGTGGCTGCCCATTCATTATGTGGAATTCCTTCTACTCAGCACCTCAGGGTTATTCGAGATCGTTTTTTTTTAAGTTAAAAAATGTAAAGAGTTCTAAAAATGTTCATTAAGACTTATAAGGACATGATGTAAATTGTTTTTATATTTTTATGTGTTAAATTCTGTTCATATCTATATTGATAGGAATGAAGCGCTGTGAACAACTTTTTCAATGCCGAATTGCGCCTCGTTAAGGCGTGCGAAGGGGGCGAGGTGGTCGTCACCTATCAGCCATCGATCTTTCAGTATTGGAGGGATGTGGCCGATCTCTTTCAAGAGCCGACTATCTTTTTGAATGAAAAGGTTGTGAAAGTCGGCGCAACGCCCAGCAAACACACTTGGGAGGCCGCTGGGTACGACATGTTGAGTTGGTTTCAGTGGTGTCAATTAAGCAAGATCGACTGGCGCGAAGCAACAGAGTCAGACAGAAATCAGTTCTCAGACGACTATTCCCAATCGGCCAGCGACCCGAGGACGGTAAATCGTAAATTGACTATGGTTCGACGGTTCTATGACTTTGCCCGTACCGAGGGCTGGTATCACCGGGACATCGGCGATTCACTAAAGGATCGACACGTCGGCAATCGACCCATCGACCATGACGCCCTTGCACACACGCGGTCCACTGGGGGGAACACAAAGCAACGGGACACTCTGCTGCTAAAGGTGGGGCGAAAGGATGTGATGAGGCCGCTGCAGGTTAAACACTTGCGCAAGCTACTGCAGCACGTAGGTCCCACGGTCCAAAACCAGCAAGATAAGCGACAAGTGCGTGATCGTCTCATCTGTGACCTGGGCTACACATCAGGCACCAGACTTGGCGACGTCACAAAACTTACGACCCTTCAATTTTTGAATATCGCAGTGGAGCCACATCAACAATTCATGGACTTCCCGCTCATCGTAGAAGGCAAGATGAAGGTGACTCGGAAGGTGGCAGCGCCAGGCTGGCTTGTCCTTGCCATTCAGGCGTACATCAACGGGGAGCGCGCGGCAAGCGAACGTGAGGGTAAGAAACGGGGCGTCAAGGCAATCACTGGGCTGTTTCTTGGTCATGCCGCCAGTAAGAGTGCAGGCAAGCCGATTTCGCGCTCTGCCATCCAGAAGATGTTTGCCCTGGCATGCATGAAATGCGGCATCACTGAGCAGATTGAGGTGGTCGACGTTGCGACCGGTAAGAAGCATGTCAAGACAGTCCCAGCTCACTCCTTCCATGACCTTAGGCACAACTGCGCCGTGCTGACCTACCACGCTGAAAAGGCGCAGGGGAACCCTGAGCCTTGGAAGATCGTGCAGATCAAACTGGGGCACAAGAGCCTGAAGGTCACCATGGATACCTATTTGGCCCACGTCTCTATCTTTGGCGAGAAGCAGGGTGTCACGGACATTCGCAGACTGCTTGGATTGCAAGATTAATAGAGTGAGTGAGTGACTGATGGATGACTCAATGAATCTGGATGCAGGTGACGGTGGAAGGGTGTTGCAAGAGTCAACGCCCAAAAAGAAAACTCGCGCCAGCCGTGCGCACCACGTGGTTGAAGCGGCTCGCCGACGGAATACTGAGCACGGCAACGTAGAAAACCTCCCATCCTGCCGCCTTGAATATGGGTCTGCCGACGGGACGCCGACGCTAACTGCAATCTTCCCCAGAGAGGGCGGCGGCGAGCCTCTTCGAGCAGATATTGGCTTCATGCTGGAGTTCCCAAGACTGACGGAGTTTTTCGCTGAGGCGTTTCTCAGGTCCATGAAGAAAAACAGGCACTTAACGCGATTGAATACTACTCAGACCTTGAGAGGATCTTGGTTTGCCTATCTCGGTGAACGCGAGTACACCAATTTGCGTCCGGTGGATTTAGACGAACAGGTAATGACTGGGTTCAATACTTGGTTACATGGGAGGCGGAAAGTAGATGGAAACGCGCTTGCTCCTTTAACTAAGAAGTACGGACTCGGTAGCCTACGCACAGTCCTTGCCGCATCGAGCATGCCGCACTTGGCTGACCTGGTGCCGCGTGGCTCACGTGGAGCACACCGCACGGCGATACCCACTGAGGTGCTGCAGTTCGACCAATTACTCGCTGTCGTTGCCGCCGTCGAAAAAGACATTCTCGCCCTGCGCGACCATTGGGACAAGAGCCAAAGTATTCTGAGGCAGGGACGAGAAATGCTCAGCAATGGTGCCGTACTTGAAAAAAGTCGGTTCACAGAAGTTGGTATGGCGTTTGAGGAATCGAATCTCGCAATAGCCCTGGCAATGATTGATCAGCGCCACCCCGGCGTGCTTCCCCACCACACTGCGATCGGTGCAGATAATGCGCTGCTCCGAGCCACGGTTCACGGAATCGGTGCGACGAATTTGACGCGCTACTTTTATGCTAGTTCGCGCGACCTAGTGCCTCTGGGTCTGAGCATCGCCATTGCGACCGTATTCAACCCAAACACGATCCTCGAATTGAATTGGAAAAATATTGACCGTAATGTAGACCCTTTGAGTAACGGGCGACGAGCGGTGCAGTTTGACGTCATGAAGGAGTCTGAAGAGGTGGAGACATCAATTGAGGCCGAAGCGGTCGACACAGAAACCCCATTGGTAAAGATTACCGGCGACAAGTCGCGTGCAAATCGCCAACTCGTCCGTCTGTTGGACCCGGAAGCCAGCGGTGTCAATCAGGTGAACCTGAATATGGTCCTCGATCTGCTCATTTCCATGACCGAGCGCATCCGCCCATTTGTGATGGAGCCTTACAAGTATGGCGACCGTGTTTTTTTGCACGTCCCGTCAGCAAAGACGCGGGCAAAGGGTTTCGGAGGCGATGCTTACGAAGGGACAGGAGATTCGCGTTGGCAAGACGACTTAGCCAACTTTATCAAAAATCACAATCTCCCTTATTTCACACTCAAGACAATTCGAGCCACGATGTTGGACTACGTCCAACTCTTCAATCACGGAGATCTGGAGGCTGCGCGTCAGGTAGGAAACCATGCCAGCCGCGTCACCACTTGGACGCACTACACAAGCGACCTCGTGAAGCGAATGTTACGGGAATCCACCGGAGAGACCTTGCTGGTCAGAGAGCGGTGGCTGGACTCAGGCGGCAAGATCGACCCGCGCAAGCACCGTGACTGGACGAGCAAAGGGTGCGCCACGCCCGGCTGGATTTGCCTTGACCCGTTTGATTCTCCGCGTCCCAATCAAAAACAGGGCCGTCTGTGCAGCGCCTATGGTGAATGCCCGGATTGTCCGTTGTCTGCTGCACGGCCTGTTAATCCCCGGAACGTCATGCTCTATGAGGCTTTGCGCCGAGCCATCTACCGCAGCATTACGCGTGTAACCGCCCCCGTGTGGCAGGACCGATGGGCACCCGTGGTCGCAGCGTTGGACGGGCTACTGCTGAACGTTCCGGCTCAGGTTCTTCAGGATTCACGTGAACTCACCGTTGAGTTGCCCGACATTGGCTAAGAAGGAGTAACTATGAAACATACCCTGACCCCAATCATCGACCTTCCACAGCCTGAAAAGCCGTACCTGCCACCGCACGACCATCGACCTATCTGGGAGATGACCCCAGCAGAATTCGGCGAGTTCCAGGTCACGCCACTGAGCAAGGGTGCGGATAGCGTTTGGATATGGGAAAGGACCACACCTGGACAAGCTAAGTCAGCGGCCCAAGTGAACTGGGGCATGGAACTCGGCGACGGCAGCCGACTCACCGATACCCGACATGCACTTCGGCTGGAGTGGGCCAAAAAACTTATGGCTCTCATCACGCACGCTCCAGTGGACGGTGTGGCGCCGACAGCGGGATCAATGGGGCGTTACCACCGGGCGATCAACTGGCTTCTGTCATGGATGGCGCAGCGTGGCATGCAAACTCCAAATGAGCTGGATGTGGATGCATATCTCGAAGACCTGCCGCGCTACATTTCAGAGCGTGCGGACGAAGACGAAATTACATTTACTCAAGTCCAACTTTCCCTCAAAATCATCCCATACCTTTGGTCAGAGCGACGCTTGCTGACCAAGTGGGGGGTGCCGACCCTCCATCAAGCCCCCTTCCGCGAACACGGCAAAAATTACTACGCTCGTATATTGGCGACCAAAGCGAGAGGCTGGATTCCGCCTTTGCCCGATGAGGTCGTAGTACCGATCTTCAACAACGTAGCTTGGTGGTTGGGGCAGCCGGCTGAGGATGTGCTAGCACTGATGAAGTATGTAGAGGACCCACTCGCAGGCACGGAAATTGAAGTAATGACTGGTAAACATAAAGGCATCCGAAAGCTAAAGGCCGGATATGGTGGAGTAGCTAGGCGAAGGCGTAACGGCCGCTTCTTTGCCGATTTCGTATTCAGCATATTGCCCGGTGAATCAAAGCCTTGGCATGCGGCATTGGATGAGACGAAAAAGGACGAAAAAGGTCCTTATGCGCAGATACGCCTACTTTTCGAAGCAGTGCGCGATGCATGTGCCATGAGCATCCAAGGGATGTCAGGCATGCGCATCAGTGAGCTGATGGGCATCGAGGCAGGGTTCGATGCGGTGAGCGGGTTGCCCAGAGGCGTGCGGATTGAGTTATCGGCATCCGGCCTCTATGAGTTGTTCGTGATTCGCACACTTTTGTCCAAAACCGAAGCGGGCTTGCCCAGAGAGATGGATTGGGTTCTGGGTGCACGTCCAAAAGGTTCCATGGATGAACCGTTGCCCGTGCGCGCCCTGCGTCTACTTAACCGCTTGCATGAACCATGGCAGCGTCACGCCCCGACGCCCCGTTTGTTTCTCGCGATGCCAGGCGGAGTAGGCTTGGTAATTAAAAACACGGGGCTAGCTGCGATGGGTACCACCAAGATGCGCGACAGCATGAAGCGCTTTATCGCCCGATGGGTCGACCTGTCGGGCTTGCCGGATGAGTCGCAGCACAAAATCAAGGACAACGACCTGATCGAGTGGCGCGAGTCCAAGGGGCACGTGTTCAAAAGTCATATGCTGCGAAAAAGTTGGGCACAGTTCATGTTCGCGGTCGACCCCAGTCTGATGCCAGCCATCCAGTTGCAGTTTCATCACCTGTCGATGGCTATGACAGACAGCGGTTACATCGGGAGCAACCTGAGTCTACTCAGTGATATGGACTCTGTAGCGACGCAGGCACGAAACCTGATGATTCTCGAAACCGTCCTTGGCCGCAACCCGCTGGCGGGCAGGATGGGTGAGGAATTGGAACAGGCTACCCAGAAACTGGCTGAGCAAGTCAAGGGACTGCCGACTACCGATGCGTACAAGGAAGTGGTGAAGTTCTGCGAGCACGCGCAACTGCCTATCTTCTTCTCGCCTCACGGTGCCTGCATGCCGATGAAGACCCATGAGATGCGTTGCCAGGACGAGGCTGGCACTTCGTTGCTCCTGCGTAAGCAACCCAATGCCCGCACGCGCCAACCGTCACTATGCGCTGGCTGCGGCTGCTTTGTACTCGATGCCCGGCACGCGGATTTCTGGGCAGCGCGGTACTTGGACAACTGGCTCGCCTACAAACGGGCGGAGCGCAGCGGTGACGTGAGTGGCTACAAGGTCATCAAGGAGCGCGCCGAGCAGGCTGGCAAGCTGCTCAAGAAGATCGGCGTGAAGGTGGTGCAACTGGACGGAAAGATTGAAATGACCTTGGAGGCCGAGCATGTCCCAGCCTGACCCAATTGAGCAGGACTTCCTCGAAGCCCTTCAGCGGTTGGTAGAGGGCAAGCCGCAGAACAAGACGCTCAAAGCCAGTGCCAAGGCGGGCAAGCTGAAGATCAATGCCGTCAGCGTGGCACGTGAGGCCGGGCGCAGCAGGACGCTAATCGCATTGGAAAATTGCCGCTACCCCAAGGTGCGTGAGGCGGTCAAGCTCGCGCAAGGGGGTAAGAAGTCGCTGCCCACCACCTACACGCAGCTCATCGAAAACCTGCGCGCGGACCTGGCTAGCGTCAAGGCAGAAAGGCACCTTCTTGAAACCAAGATGGCGGATCATGTGCTCGCCCGCCGAAAGGCCGAAGTCAGTGCCAGGCGAGATGCGGCAGAAGCTTCTCGGTTGCGTAAGCTGGTGGTCGAGTTTGAAAAAGTGGTTCATCTGCCGCAAAAGGAAACCGTATTACCGCGCCTAGTGCTGATTCGCGGACTACCTGGCAGCGGAAAGAGCACCAAGGCCAACGGCTACCGCGAAGACGGATACCAACGCTTCGAATCGGATCGGTTCTTCGAGTCGGAGGACGGTTATGTCTTTGACGAAACCAAGCTGCCGCAGGCTCACGCATGGTGCCTAGATCAGACACGCAAGGCGCTGGCCGATGGCGAGTACGTGGTCGTAGCCAACGTCTTTGCCACGGAGCAGGACGTGCAGCCCTACGTCGATCTTGGATTCGATTACCAAATCATCGACGCGACCCACAAGGGTAAGTCGATCCACCAGGTTCCTGCCGATGTCGTGAAGCGCACGAAAGCCATCTGGGTGCCGACCGAGGAACTACTGAAGAAAATCACAACCAAGTCGGAGAAGGTCGTCAGAGCCAAGGTGACGAGCATTCATTCGTCCCGGAAGGACAAAGAGTAATGGCCCGCCCCTCCATCGTCCCTGAAATTCTCGAAAAACTGGAGCCGTGGCTTGAGGCGCGCATGGCCGAGTTCCAGAGTCAGTCGGAGATTCGTCGCGAGCCTAACCTGCCATCCACCGTCGAGGGAAAAATCAACGTCCGCGAGTTGACTTTAGCCTTGGGATTGAAGCGGTCGCAGGAGCAGCACTTCTTTAACCACAATGAGCTGCGAACGCTCGTGAATGCCGCAGCGCAGGCGCAAGGCCTCGCGCCCATCGGATCACGTGCTGAAGGAGACGAAAAGGATGCTAGTGTGCGCAATCGAATCGCCAGGGTCACCGGAGATCGAAATGACTTGGCAGCCACATTGGCAGAGCGGGAAGCTGTCATCCAAATGCAAAGACGAGAGATTCAGTCCCTGCGTTCCCAACTGCAACTTCGGGATGAAACTGGCATGGTAATGAGGGTGGATGGCCAATGCTAGTCAGCGTTACATCAATAGTCAGTATCCGTCCATTTGGCTCGATCTTCGGTGCCAAGATTGAAGATCAGTCGCACCCATCAGTCGGAGCGATGATTCGCGTGAAAGCATCGGCCAAGGTCATGCTCGGCCAGCCCGCTGTAGGCGACGTGTGGGATGTTCAAGGATCGTTGATTGATACGTCAGCCTACGGACTTCAAATCGATGCGACCAAGGCGACTCGCAAAATGCCGACAGGCAAACTGATCACCAACTTCCTGGCCGGTCATGCGCCAGGGGTCGGCCCAGAACGCGCCAAAGCGCTGTGGCAGCACTTTGGGGTTGGACTCAAGACTGTGCTGAGTGACGAAGCCAATATCCCCGCAATTGCAGACGTCATCGCTCCAGACCGCAAGAACCTTGCGCCACAGCTCGCGGCTGCATGCGTTCGAGAATGGAAAGACGCAGAAGCGGAGACCAGAACCTTGGTGTGGCTAGATGCTCAGGGGATCGATGACGTTTCAATCGCGCGCCGTATCTGTCAGATACTTGGTGACACTGCGATTGAAAGACTCATCACTAACCCATACTGCCTTGTGCCCTTACTTGCGTGGAAGAAAGTTGATCCGCTCGCGCTGAAGTTACTTGCCGAGGCAGGCGTTGAATCGCCAGCCAGTGACATCCGCCGCTTGGTCGGAGCATGTGACGCCGTAGTAAAAGCACACATCAAGGCCGGACACACTGCTGGGACATTGGAGTCTTTGTCCAGTGGATTGGTGGATTGTTTGGATGTATCCGTGGAATCGGCTCTCATAAAAGATGCAATTGCGGCAGGAAAGCGGTTCGGAGCAATTTTGTCCGTTACTGAAGATTGGTGGCGAGCACCAGGCTGCGCAGCTATGGAGGATTCGGTTCAGCAAAGGTTGAGGGACATCTGCGTCTCAAAGAGTCAAGTTAAGGTCCCAAATGCAAAGGTCATAGAACAGCTTCTGCTTGATGCACGGGCAGGAGGGCACCATTGCATCAGGAGCAGCGCGAAGCGGTCCTAAAGGTTGTTTTAAGCCCTTTGGCGTGCCTTCAAGGGGGAGCAGGTGTTGGCAAGACGACCACAGCAAAAGTAATTTGCGATCTGTGGGCGCAATTTGGTGGCAACTTGGTGCTGACAGCTATAGCGGGAAAAGCCGCACTGCGTTTGAGTCGATCAACGGGCCGATTGGCCATGACACTTGCTAGGCTGCGCATGCAGTTGGAAGAACGCGAGTCGATCGAAAGCAGATTGGACGGTGACCTGACACCGACTGAAAGAAAAAGGGCAGTAGCCAAACTTGCCAAACTCGCACATATCAACGGCTGCAGCTTGGTATTGGTGGACGAGGCATCGATGCTGGACTTAACGAATGCCAACGCATTGCTGCGGTTTATGCCGGATGGTGCGAGGCTAGTTCTCGTGGGAGACGAAGCGCAGTTGCCTCCTGTCGGGTTCGGATTGATCTATCACCGACTGGTTAGCGATGACACGATCACGGCGCGCCTGACGGTAATTCACCGCCAAACCGAGGCCACGGGTATTCCATTGGTCGCTGCAGCGGTTCGAGACGGGGTAATGCCTGACCTGTCCCAATATTGCGGGCCGCTTGATGGGGTCTCGTTCCTTGAGCATGATGGACCGGATCTTCAATCCACAATTCAGAAGGTCTGGAAGCAAATCAGAGGCGTAGACAACGTGGCACCTCTGATAGTCACGGCTACAAACAAAGGCGATGCAGGTGTTGATTCCCTTAATGCACTGCTCCATGGCATCTGGCGTCACGGTAACTCACTGGAGGAAATGAAGGGTCACTTTGGGCAGTGGTTCAGTGCGGGGGAGCCCGTTGTTTGCCTCAAGAACGACTATTCAAAAGGACTCTTTAACGGACTCTTGGGAAAAGTTACTAGGATTGAACCGGACGAAGGCACGCTGCTGGCACAGTTTGAGGGGTATGACGAACCCCACCTGCTCGGTGATATGGACCTGCTGGACCTTCAATTGGCCTATGCCATCAGTTGCCACCGTGGGCAAGGAAGCCAAGCGCCAGTGGTAATTGTTCCGATCTATCAATCACACATGTTGGACCCGTCCTGGCTCTATACGGCAATCACTCGGGCAGAGCAGAAAGTAGTTCTCATCGGATCACGAAAAGTGATGGCGGACGCCCTCGCTCAGCCCAAGGCAGCGGATCGAAGAATGGTTGGCTTTACGTGGAAATGATATGGGCGCAGCCCATGTAGGCCGAAGGCCGTAACGGCTGTCCTGACTTCCCTCTGATAGACAGGCTGTTTACCCCTCGTGTAGAGGGGGCGGCGCTGTGCGCCGGGGGTTAGTTTTAGACACAAAAATTAAACATAACTTGAAAAATTGGCTTATTTCAAGCACTCTTTGGCCGCTTTATCGAAACCTCCGACGTGGATTGCTGTCAGGTTGCCATTTTCATTTTCCAGACGGTTTGACCACCTTTAATAGCCTTACCTCGGAGTTGAGTCTGCTTGCCACGCAGACTCCTGATATTGGCCCAACCGCAACGTATTTATGTTGCACAGGACAGTAACTCAAGAGTGCCGAGTTTTCGACTACCCGGCGAGCCTGAACAATTCCATTCTCCTGGCGTCCTGTCTGTCGACGATGAATTTCGCCAGAGTATTGGTTTGGTCCGAAGTCAAGAGAAATTCTGGAAGGGTGTGACGCAG
>CAIVHU010000334.1 GCA_903905735.1 uncultured beta proteobacterium | reverse complement strand
GGGTTCGGTACTCACCGAGTACCCAGCGCTGCCGCCCTCCTCCACCTGTCGCATTTGGACTGTGAGGTTGCGTTTGGGCAGTTGGGCCAAAGCCGGCAATGCGGTCATCAATGACAGACAACCCACGCCGGTGAGGAAGAGTCTTCTTTGGTTCATGTGTGGCGTTGCGCTCCGTGGTAAGTGCTGCCCATTTGACAGTCAGTGCACTCTCGGCAACTCAGCTCTCAGAGACTGCCAAAAAGCGCGGATGATGACTCCCGATGCGTCATCAGGGTGCGTTTCGCCTGTGTCAGCCAGCAATGCTGCATTTGTCTTGTCCCAAAGTCCAAGGTTATTTCTGACCCATTGCCCAAGACCAAAATCGAGCGTTGGCAACTCGTCTGCAGTCTTGAAAGCGATGTCCGTCTTCTCGCTCTCGGGCACCAACCCCAAGAGCAAACGCACCGCCTCTTCAACCGTTGACGGCAAAGGTGTCTGGAATTTACTCACCGGTTTTGTCCTTTCACTCGTCATCGGGTGCCTCCAACCCACGGTCTGATTCGTCGCCTGAGGCTTGGTTTTGAAAGTTCTGGTTCAACAAATCCAGCGTGGTCTCATCTGGCTTGCTGTGAAAGAAGCGCTCAAGGGCTTGCTGAAACACCAGCTCATCCGGTGCCACCGCCCTGAACAGGGTCAGGCAAGACCGAAGTTTCATGTCATCTGGCGAGCCAAAAACCTCAAAGGCATCTGCATTTGGCTGTTTTAGAAGCAACTGGGTGCACTCACGCAGTCGGGTGCCCAGAATCGGATGCTGCCAAAAGGCCGAGGCTTCTTCAAGAGATTCGATACCGAAGCGCTTGGCCATAGCGCTACGCCCAAGCGCTTTGAGTTGAGGAAAGACGAACCACATCCAGTGTGTCGTCTTCTCACCAAGCGCCAATTCATCGCAGACCGAATCGTATACACGGTCTTGCGCTTCGACAAAACGCTCAAGCCCTTGCACTGTCGGATTGATTTTCATGGTCAGTTCCGGACGGCGCGGACCATCCTGTCGCATTAAATTGCCGCAGTGGCTTCGGCGGCAGGGGCAACTTCAAAAGTCGGAGCTACCTCAACGGCTGGCATGTTCTGAACTGGACTTTCGTCGCTGGCCGCGGCCAATTGGTACAACTTGGAACCGTTACGGTCCCCGATTACAACGAGAGAACCTTTCTTCACGGCAACATAGGCCCAGGCTTTGGCGCGGGTCGCGATGACGTCTCGGGCTGAGTCGTCCAGTTTCAGTTTTTTCAAGGCTGCATCTGCTAATTGGGCGATGGTGACTTTCTTGCGCCCGATGCACTTGAGCCACAGCTCAGCGCCCGTGGCTGGTAGCTTGACCGGTACGACCACGGCCTCTGGCGCAACTGCCTTGTCCTTGGCTGCCTTCGCCTTGATTGTCTTGGTCTTTACAGGCTTGGTTGTTTCAGCCTTTGTTTCCAACGCCAATTTGGCTTTGGCCCTTTTCTTTGCTGGCACTGCTGCAGTGACAACGGATAGGTCTTCCACAGGCTGCGCCTGAGAAGTGATGGTGTATGTCAACGTTGTTGTCGCAGCCTCTACGGTAATCAGAGGTTTCAGACCTTCGAGTGCCTGCTCCAAATTTATCAGGTGCTGACGGGTGCGCTCAATCTCCTGGGCAATGTGATTGGCGGCTTCAAACAATGTTTGCATGCTGGGTGCTTCCTTCTTGGTGATGTTGAATTTCGAGTAGCCTGGTCACTCTCGAGTGTTACTTCAAAAGCGGAATTCACTGCGTTAACTAGCGAACACAATTTGCAACTTTTCAAAGTAGGACTACCAGAGCTCCAGCTCAGATTCCAACATATTCCAAGGGAGCTTCCGCGAGCTATTCAAAACAACGCATTGGAATTTGCGTCATTCCCAACGCGTATAGACCCACCCACACATTGCCATCCCGAGAAGCCAAAGTAGCCAGGTTTGCGATATGGCGTAGGGATAGACCATCAGCGCCAGCCCTGTCCAAGTGAGCTCTGGCTTGGACGTTTTTCGGCCCCGCCTGAAAACGATATAGCCGACGATGCCAAACACCAGCGAGCCCAGTAAGTAAGCCGGGCTCGGCAACTCCAGCCCAAGCGCACCGAGGCCCTCCAAATTGTTCAAGTCAAAGTTCCTATTCAATAGTGATGAGGCGCCGACATCAGTTATCCCAGTCGCTGCCACCACCGACGTCACCACCCCCCGCATCGTCCCACGAGGTGTCACTGATGCCAAAGTTCGAGCCCCCCATGTCTGGGTTCTGGGGGATAGGCTCGAAGTTGTTGTTGGCAAGCTGGTCGGCCTGTGGCGTTGGACTGTTGTGCCCACCCATCAAACTGCGGCCAATGGTCTCGGCCGCCACCACGCCCGCACCTACGGCCAATCCAGTGGCCACACCACCCATGATGCGCCCACCCAAACCTGTTCCAGCTTGCTGCGGATAACCCTGGGGGTAGCCAGGCTGCGGATAAGCTGGCTGGGGTTGCATCGCACCACCACCCATGCCAAAAGCTTGCGGCCCATTGAGCCCATTCTGGTCCACATAATTTGGCTGTTGAGCGAATGTTTGAGGTTGACGCCGACGGAAGATGAAATACCCGGCCACTATCACGCCGCCAGCCAGCAACAGCGGCAAAGCCCAGGAAGTGGATGACCGGACAGGAGCCTGAGGTGCAGCATAGGTCACAGCAGGACTGGCCATGGATTTGACCTGTGGTTTGGCCGTGAGTTGAGAGCGAAGTGCCTGGACGGCCTCGGGCTTGGCGAATGGTAGGCCTGGGGCATACTTTTCTGCGGAAGTCAAAGATTCACGCGCACGGTCAAGCTTGCCTTGGCGGGCAGACAGCTCTGCCT
>CAIVHU010000333.1 GCA_903905735.1 uncultured beta proteobacterium | reverse complement strand
GCCGTGCAGGTGGCGTTGTTGACCATTTACGACATGTGCAAAGCGGTGGACCGCGGCATGGTCATCACCGACTGCAAACTGCTGGAAAAGCACGGCGGCAAGTCGGGGAGTTTTGTGGCGGCGACCTGAGTGATTGATCTGGAACGCCTGGCGGCATGCCATCAGGTAGCCAAAATCTCAGGCTGGTTAAAGCGGGTTTCTGCGGTCAGATGCATGCGTTGGGTCATGTCTTCTTTGGTGGAACCGGTGATTTCGTCGCGTCACCAATCTTAAAAAATACCAATTGCAGCCGAGTGCCAATAAGATGAGTGTGCCTACAAACATGCAAAACGGGTTCATGCGTTGGCAATCTTCTGTATCGTGGGTTTTGATATAACCTTTGTAGCCAAACATTGAATACCAAGGATACTTCAGATTATCTGGTGGGGTGTAATGCGTGATGGTTCCAGTCTCGGCATCCATATGCAAAACATGAGGAATACACCAATGCACACTTTTCCTGAAGATAATGTATCCACCACTTTCTTCCCACATATCCAAAGCGTAATATAGGCACTGAGATTTCATCAATATACTCCTGGCAATATATTGTCCATTTCTCGAGTTGTGATTTGATCTATTTTTAACATGAACGTTGTCTTGTCATCGCGAGGCCGAGCACCCTTGCTTAGGGTCTTCTTCGGTTCTGCGTTGTTGTCCCTTTTGCATGTTGTTCTTTTTGCGCAATGAGAGGCTGAACCCCGCCTCAGTCATGACCCATCGTGGTCAGGTTTGACCGTCACGTCTGTGCCCCACCGAACACCCACCACGCGAACTACGCTGCATTTTGACTGAATCAGGAGATGCTGTGCTGTGACGGATTCCACATTGCGCGGCGCTTATGGTTTGACCCACGCTGCATAGTCCTTCGGAAAAGCCGCCTTGTACCGCGCGGCATAAAACGCCACCTCGTCGGTGCGGCCCAGCAGTTTGGCGCTGTCCAACAGGATTTCCACCACACGCGCCTCGGGCGAAAAGTGCAGCATGTCCTTGGCCAGCGCGTTCAGGTAAGCGGCGTTCGCCCGCGTCAGGTCGGTGGTGGTCAGCTCGGCAAAGCGCACCGTGTCCTGGTACAGCCAGACGTGGTGGAGTTTCTGCAGTGTGTGGTCGCGGTAGGCGCTGGCGCGTTGTTCGGCTGGCAGATACACCTGGCTGGCCAGGGTGTAGTTCCATGCGGCGAAACTGCAAAACGCTACTATAAAAATAGCCGCCAGCGCATACAGATAAAGGGCTATCGACCTGAAAAGCATAGAGGCATGGACATACCCGCCGCGCAGGGGCACCCACCACAGCAGCCAAAGGCTCAGCGCCGCGGCCATCTGAAACGGCCCGTACCACAGCGGGTATTCCAGCAGACTGTGCAGTCCAATCACCGCCAGCACGGCCCAGGCCATCTGCCGCGTGGGGTGGCGCTCGCGCCAGGGCTGGCCATGCCAGATGAACCACAGCGCCACACCGCACAGCGCCAGCGCGGCAGGCACGCCCAGCTCTACCGCCAGGTGCAGCGGCAGGTCATGCGCGTTGTCCAGAATGTCGCAAAACCGGTTGTGCGGGTACAGGGTGATGAAGTGCGCATAGCTCAAATCACCCCAACCCCAGCCAGTCAAAGGCTTGAGCGCTATCAAATGCAGGATGTTGCCCCACAGCGTGAGGCGGCTGGCGCACACCGCGTCGCCCGCGCGCAGGCGCGCCCAAGCCCCGCTGCTCAACGGGTCCAGCCCGGCCAGCAGTGGCAGGGCAAACAGCGACACCGCGTAAGCCAGCACCGCAACCAGCAGCACCGACTGTACCCGTCGAGCCTGGGTTGGGTCACGCCGGGCGACGCCGCGCTGCCACCCCAGCGTTAGCAGCAGGACCAACACCAACTGAATCAACCCGGTGCGTGAGGAAGATGCCGCATTGCCCGCACCCAGTAGCACCGCCGCCGCCAGAAGCAGCGCCAGGGCAGCAGACGGCGGCGCAAAACGGGGCGGGGTTGGCCGCAGATGCAGCGCCCCGACCGGAGCGGCCGTGGCAGCCAGGCTGGTGGTCGATTGGCCCGCCAGCCACAGCAGCGCCACCAGACCCATATTGAGCAGCGTGGCAAACTGGTTGCGCTGGCGCAAATTGCCAAACGCCTGGCCCAGCTCAGTGTGGTTGACCCACGGGCCAAACGCGGCCGTCGCATCAAAATACTGCAGCAAACCAATGACCGCACTCAAACCCGCTGCAGTGGCCCAGGCCAGCGCCACCGCGAGCACCATCTGCGGGTTTTCGCCGCGCTGCCGGTCAAACGCCAAGGCCAGCAGCACCCCGGCCGCGCAAACCCAGGCGAACAGCAGCGGCACCACCTGCGCCGTGGGGCCCGGGGAGAAGGGGTTCAGCCAGGGTAGGGTGATGAAGAGGAAGGCGGCGATGGCGGGCATGGGTCATCCACGTTTACCCGCGAAAAGTTGGGTAATGCATATTTTCGCTTGATCTTCGGTGCAGTTTCATCCACGCTTGCAAAGATGGTTGACCAAAAAACAGCCCGAACGAAGGGTCACTGCTCAGGCATTGCAATGTCTAGGAGTTGGGGATATTTGGTCTGCAACTCTGCCCAGCCTTCACGGGCTTCTGTGCAGCGCTCAACCGGATGAATGCGGCAAATCAGCGCTAGTGTTTGTCGGGCAACCTCGGGCTGCCCATTTAGCCCAGCCGCCAGGGCATAGCGAAACAGCACGGGCGGGTAGCCGAAGCGAAGCGCAACCTTGCGCATCCAGTCCACCTGCTCAGGACTCATTTCAGGCTTGGCTTCTATGCGGGCAAACTGCAAAAATGCTTCAAGTTGGGTGAGCAGGTGCAGGTCGGGCGCAGGGGTCACGATGCCAGACACACCAATGCGAGCAGACTCGAGTCGCAAGATGCGGTAGTTTTCTTCTGCCTTTACATAATCAGAAGCAATAGCGACGAAGCCGATGGACAACACCCCGGTACCCACCAATGCCGCCCAACGGTTCACATTCAGCGTTGGGCCAAGCGAGGGCGACAAAGCATCAATCGCACCCATCATCAGCCCTACCGGGATCAAGAAATACGCATATTCCAACGGTAATTCCAGCATGGCGTGGGTGAACGCTCCCCCTACTGCTGCGAGCAGCCAGACCACCCGGGCATCCCGGCAGGCGCGAACGCGGCTAGCAAACCACCAGACCAACAGTGCCACGATCAGCGCGCCCACCGGAACGCCATTCCATAGCATCAGGTCAAGAATCAGGTTGTGGCCATGCTCAAAATAATCACCCAGCGCTGAATGATCCAGGGCTACGCGTTGCTGTGCGCTGCCAATTTGTTCCCAGCCGTAGCCCGTCCAAGGCTCGCGGCTGATGGCATCCAGCATCTCGCGCCAGAAAGGTAAACGCATGCCCGCCTGCATCTGATCGCCAAGCGTGCGGCCTGCACGTAATAGCAACGCGTCAGTGACCCAAGGTAGCAGAACCACACCCAAGGCAAAACCGGACCCAAGCATGACAAGCCCGGTTCGTGTGATACGTAACGCAGCTCGCTCCTGCATGGCGAAACCCCACATCAAAAGCAAACCCATTTGTAGCCAAGCGGTGCGGGACTGCGAAAGCACCATACCAAGCAGCAGAAAAGCCGCCGTTAGCCCGAATACACCGCTGTTCACCCGCTTGAGCTGATATAGCCAAAGCAGCCCACCCAATCCAATGAAACATGCCGTGGAAAAATTGTTAGGCTGAGCCATATTGGCAAAGGGCCTAGCGCCGGGCGGTAGTTCAGCAGCATAGATGCCCAGGTTCACCGCACCGGTGTATTGCACCAGAGCAATACCGACGGACAGCACCGAGGCCACAAGCCAAACCACCATTAATGCGTTCAACCCATCATGCAGCTTTGACGATTCCGCCAGTAGGCGTCCTGCTAGAAGCGCTGCCAGCCAAAGGCCAATGTACCAGGAGACCATCAGCGCATCGCCGGCAAACATTAGCTTGCCACTGGTGAATTGCACCCAGGGCAGCACGCCACAAAGGACTGCCACGCTTGCAAGTGGCCACGATACGCGGGTCGCTGCTGTCTTTGTGAGCGTGAATAACAACAGCAGCAGAAGCCCAAAGATGGCCAGGGTTTCGTTCCAAGCTGCCAACCAGGGTAAATAGTGGTTTGGTACTAGCCAAGCCGTTCCGATAAATAATGCAAAGAGCCCGCTCAATGGATCACCGCCTGGAAAATGACAAATAAAAAGGCAGCCGAAGCTGCCCTTTTTTGTAAATCTCTGAGATTAACCTCGGCAAGAACCCGGCAAAAATTTTGCCAAGATGGTAGTTGTAGCGGTTCCACCGCATTTCCAACCGCCCACTTGCTTTGACGTTCCGTTATAAGTCAAGGCAGTACCGCTTGAATCGGTCGGGATAAGTGCCAAGACCTTACCGTCAACGCCAGCGGCGTCAATTCCAGATCCTGCAGTCACTGTAATCACACCATTGGCATCAGTAGCCACGCTAGCAACGTATTTGGAGGTCTGACTGTCTGATTCGCAACCCCAGGCGTTAGCCGCGACGGTGGATGCAGTTCCTGTCTGATACACCTCAGAAATCGTCGTCCGGCACGAAGATGCCGCAAGAATAATTTCAGTGACTTTTGCACGTTTCGTGTAATCCTGATAAGCCGGCAAAGCCACAGCCGCCAAAATACCAATGATCGCCACAACGATCATCAATTCGATCAGGGTAAAACCCTTTTGCGCAGAACGCTTCATATCAATCTCCTTGGGGTTAAGAATAAAAGAACGGGAACCCAAACCTATCAGCAGCTTCTGTGCCAGGCCGATTAGTGCGAATTTTTGGACCCCAAAAGTACGAATTTGCTGCGTTTTGCGGCAAAGGTCCGGTTATTGGAGGCCATTTTTGTCACTTGAGTCGCCTCACTTGACAATTTTTGTCACATCGCTGATCTGGCATGATCAAGTTTGGCAACACATTCAAGGAATCCCCGCATGAACGACCAAAACGGCTACGACATCGAAGACCTGCACGTGGGCATGACCGCCACGGTGGCAAAAACCATCACCGAGGCGGACATTTTGCTGTTCTCTGCCGTGTCCACCGATGTGAACGCGATCCATCTGAACGACGAGTACGCGGCCACCACGCCCTTCAAGGGGCGCATTGCCCATGGCATGCTGTCAGCCAGCCTGATCTCTGCCGTGCTGGCCAACCGCCTGCCGGGCCCAGGCACTATTTATCTGGAGCAAAGCCTGAAATTCACCGCTCCCGTGCGCCCGGGTGACACGGTGCATGCCACGGTGACCGTGCTGGAACTGGGCGACAAGGGCCGCGTCACGCTGCAGACCACTTGCAGCGTCAAAGGCGTGACGGTGATTGACGGTCAGGCGCAGGTGAAGATTGGCTCGTCGGTGCGGCGTGCCAAGTCGGTTGCGTAGGCCAAAGTACCTTTTGTGGCATTTTTGAAATAAGTAGCACGTATAAAAGTCGTGTCAAATTCAGGAAATAGCCATGAGTACGCAACTTCAGGTAGGCCCGCAAGGCCGTGTCGTCATACCGGCGGCCTTGCGTCAGGCGATGGGCATTGAGCTGGGGTCGGTGCTGGTAGCCAATGTGCTGGACGGCAAGTTGGTGCTGGAAACGCAGGAACAGGTTTTGAAGCAGTTTTTCTCGCGCTTCGCCCAGGCGCGCCTGCAACCGGGCGGCTCCGTGGTGGATGAGCTGATCGCCGAACATCGCGCTGAGGCTTCCAATGAGTAGTGCTGGTCCCCGCATCGTGCTGGACGCTTCGGCCTTGCTGGCCAGCAGGTTTGGCGAGCCTGGCGGCGATACGGTGCGTGGTTTGATTTCTGGCGCGATCATGAGCGCAGCCAACTGGTCGGAATTTTTTCAGAAGGTGCAGTAGCGCGTTGTGGCGACGCAGGGTATGCGAACCGAGTTGGAGGCGGCAGGCCTGCGCATCGTGCCGGTGTCGGCCCTGCATGCCGAATCGGCCGCTGATCTCTGGCCCGTGTGCCGTGCGCCGGGTTTGTCGCTGGCCGACCGCTTGTGTCTGGCACTGGCTTTGGTGCAACCGTCCCGGGTATACACGGCGGACAGGGCGTGGACCCAGTTGCCCGCCCTGCCAGCGCTTGACGTGGTGTGCATCCGGCCAGCCATGGCAATTCATGAAGCTGGCGGCTGAAACGACGGGTTGGCGTGATATTGCGGCATGTAGCCGTTGATAAGTTCCTGAACCAACTGGGCTTGGAGGGCATCTTTGGGGCGCTTCTTCGGGTCGCGGCCAGAGGCTTTTGATAGCTTCGTTTTCAGCGCAACGAACATCCTGGGGTCCAGGGTGCTCATGACCGCCATGTGACCGGTCTCGGACACGACGACCTGGCTGAAGCGCTTCGCGCCTAGCATCCGGTTGCCGTCGCTGATTTGTACCGCCCACAGGTCGTCGTCAAAGTTGCTCATTTTCAACGGGTGAGGGTCAGCGTCCGTGGTCAGGCGGCGGATCACATCCACCTCAAAGCCTGTGGCGTTGATGGCGGTCTGCTTCTGGTCACTCATGACCCGAAAGCTGGGGTCTGCTTTCTGAAGAGCGCCAATAAAGGAGCTGTCCATCTTTTTCAGTTTTGACACAAACGACAAGCGCTTGCGGCTGTCAAACAGCAGGTCAATGTCTTGGGTGGCCAGCGCATCTGGCATGAACCGCACGCCACAAGCTGACTCGTAGGCATAAAGGGCATGCGTGCCTATGGTCAAAAAATGCTCATGCAGCCCGGCGTCTTGCAACGCATTGAGCGCTTTGACAACGATGGCGGGAACGCGGCCAACCCGCAAGGCCTTGTTCAGCCGCTGTTGGGTTTGGGCGGCCTGGGTCAAAGACTTCAGGCGCTCTGTCAAAGACGCTTTTTTGGCCTGAAACTTCTGGAAAATCAATTCGGTTTGTGCATCCCGGGGGCCAAGGGATTTCTGCGCACCACCAGCGGACTCCCGGATCAGGTAGGTGGTGCCCGCCACCTCGCGCCAGAACATGGAGCCACGGGTCTCCATTTGTTCGCCACGTACCCGCAACAGCTCCAGGAAGACCGTCTCAGCGTCAATGTACTGACGGGCTTGATTGGGCTGTAATTCAATGATTTGATTCATTTTTCAGGCACTAAATATATGAATGCCGATTAGACCTGAAAACACTTCAAAAACAATACATTGCCCGACTGAATGGGATAAAGTGGCCAGGTTCGATTTCACTGCAATGGCAGTTCACGAAGCTGGCGGTTGAAACCACGGGTTGGCCAAGGTTTGGCTGTTTCAGGGCTGCGCCCAGGTCGGCGGACGCTTCTCAATAAACGCCTGCACGCCTTCCAGGGCGCTGTCATCCATCATGTTGCAGGCCATCGTCTGGGCGGCGTCCAGGTAGGCGGCATCTATGCCGTTTTCAAGCTGGCGATAAAAGAGCGATTTGCCCAGCACCACGGCGGCGCGGGGTTTGGCCAGAATGCTGTCCACCAGGCGGGCCAGTTCCGCGTCGAGCTGATCGGGCTCGGCCACGCGGTTGACCAAACCCTCCGCCAGCGCTTTCTGGGCGCTGATGAATTCGCCGGTGACCAGCATCTCGAACGCCGCCTTGCGCCCCAGGTTGCGCGCCAGTGCCACGCCCGGTGTGCTGCAAAACAGGCCCAGGTTGACACCACTCACGGCAAACTTGGCGTTACTGGACGCCACGGCCAGATCGCACATGGCCACCAGTTGGCAGCCGGCCGCCGTGGCCACGCCGTGCACCCGCGCAATGACCGGCACCGGCAGTTTCTGGATACTCATCATCACTTTGGCGCATTGTTTGAACAGCGCCTGGTAATAGTCGTGCGACGGGCTGGCGCGCATTTCACGCAGATCGTGGCCAGCGCAAAAGGCTTTGCCAGCGGCGGCAATCACCACGGCGCGCACGCTGTCGTCGTTGGCCAGCGCGTCTAGCGCATGTTGCAAAGCGGTCATCAGTGCCTCGGACAGCGCGTTGAACGCGTCGGGCCGATTCAGCGTGAGCGTGACTAGACCGCGTGGGTCGCGGGTGGTAAGGACGAGCGGTGGTGTGGGTGTGGTCATGGAATAGGCTGCCTTGAGTGAAGCGCGAATTTTTACCACAGATGGCCGCTGCCATGTGTCACGAGCCCAGCATTGACGCGGGTGGCGCTATTTCCAGCGGATGGGCTCGATATCGACGTTGTGGGTGCCGTCACCGAGCATCAGCACGCCTTCCTGAATCGTCGCCTGCAGGCTCATGCTGCGTTGCGCCATGGGAATCAGCGCCTGCGCGGTGGCACTGGGAATGCGCCACACCTGTAGCCGGTCCAGTCGGGTGAGTTTGGTCTCGATGCCTTTCCACCAGATGTCTGCCGCCTGGCCAAAGGCGTATAGCACCACGGCATCGGCCTTGTTGCAGGCTTTGGAGAGAGGCTTGTCTTCGGGTTGACCGACCTCAATCCACAGCCGCGTCAGACCGGTGAAGTCGCGCAGCCAGACATCGGGTTCGTCCGGGTCGCTCAAACCGGCACCAAAGGCCAGTGTGCCGTCGCCACCGCAGACGCTTTGCAACTGGTGCGCCTGGAGCGCCAGCGCGCACAGGCGAACCATCATGCGCTCGTCGGTTTCGCTGGGGTGGCGCGCCAGGGTGAGCGCGTGGTCAGCGTAATAACTGTGGTCAATGTCTGCAATTTGCAGGCTGGCTTTGAAGATGGTGGATTTGGTGGCCATGAAAAGGGTGTTTATGCCGCAAGCAACTCAATGTCATCCATCGGGTAGTGCTTGCGATTGCGTGTCCAAAGCGGACAGCGCTGGTTTTTTGCTGTGGCGGCTATCAAATAGTCTTCAAGCGAGATGCCTTGGAAGGCCTTGGCGTAACGATTGGCATAAAGCCCGGCGGTGCGACCGGTATCGCTGTCTGTGTCAATCAGTTGGCACAAGTTGAAAAAGGCTTCAACGTCTTTGTGTTCCCGCTCAAAGGCACCGGCATAGACCTCTGCCACGACGATTGGATTCACCAGGAACGTGGTCTGTGCAGCAGCCAATGCCACAAAACGGGCCACGGTTGTGGATGTTTTTTTGAGCAGGTCAATGACGATGTCGGTGTCGAGCACCACGTGCTGCGAGATCATGATGCCGGGTCTTGTTGCAGGATACGGCTCTTGCTGCGGATGTCTGCGACATAGGCGGATGAGTCCACGCGCGCAAAGCTGTCCAGCGGTTTGAGCTTGTCAAAAAAAGCCCGGGCATCCGACTCCGGGTCTTTCTCGATGTCTTTTTCTAGCGTGCGACGAATGAGCTCAGAAATACTCACGCCAACGCTGCGCGCGCGTGCTTTCAAGTTGAGGTACAGCTCGTCCTGCAGGTAGATTTGGGTGCGGTGCATGCTTGACTCCCATCAGTATGATGTATGTGAACGTACATCATATAGGATTCGTCAAGACCCATAACCCCTCACACCCGGCGCGCCAGCTCCGCAGCCTTGCCTGTGTAGCTGCCGGGCGTCATCACCAGCAAACGCGTCTTCTCTTCATCAGGAATCGCCAGGTTGGCGATGAAGCCTTGCATCAGCTCTCGCGTCATGGGCGCGCCACGGGTGAATTCCTTGAGCTGCTCATACGGCTCAGGCAGGCCAAAGCGGCGCATCACGGTCTGGATCGGTTCGGCCAGCACTTCCCATGACGCATCCAGATCGTCGGCAATGGCCGCCTCGTTGATTTCCAACTTGCCCAGGCCAGTAGCCAGCGATTGGTAGGCCAGCACGGCGTAGCCCAGTGCCACGCCCATGTTGCGCAGCACGGTGCTGTCAGTCAGGTCGCGCTGCCAGCGGCTGATGGGCAGTTTTTCGGACAAATGGCGCAGCACGGCGTTGGCCAGGCCCAGGTTGCCTTCGGCGTTCTCGAAATCAATCGGGTTGACCTTGTGCGGCATGGTGCTCGAGCCCACTTCGCCCTTTTTGAGCTTTTGCTTGAAGTAGCCCAAGCTGACGTAGCCCCACACATCACGCGCCCAGTCGATCAGGATGGTGTTGGTGCGCGCCACTGCGTCAAACAGCTCGGCCATGTAGTCGTGCGGCTCGATCTGGATGCTGTAGGGCTGGAAGGTCAGGCCCAGGCCCAGCGGTTCGGGGGTTTCGATGACCCTTTTGCTGAAGGCTTCCCAGTCGTAATCAGGCCAGGCCGACAGATGGGCGTTGTAGTTGCCCACCGCGCCGTTCATCTTGGCCATCAGCTGGATGCCGGCGATCTTGTCGCGCGCGGCTGCAAGGCGCACCACCACGTTGGCCACCTCTTTGCCCACGGTTGTGGGGCTGGCGGTCTGGCCGTGGGTGCGGCTGAGCATGGGCACCTCTGCAAAAGTGTGCGCCATGTCGCGCAGCTTGGTGATGATTCCGTCCAGCGCGGGCAGCAGCACCGTGTCGCGGCCATTTTTGAGCTGCAGCGCGTGGCTGGTGTTGTTGATGTCTTCGCTGGTGCAGCCGAAGTGCACAAACTCCTGCGCGGCCAGCAACTCCGGACGGGCTTCAAACTTGCCTTTGAGCCAGTATTCCACCGCTTTGACATCGTGATTGGTGGTTTTTTCGATTTCCTTGATGGCCTGGCCGTCGGCCTCGGAAAAATTCTTCACCAGACCCATGAGGTAGGTGCGGGCACCTGGTGACAAGGGCTTGAATTCGGCAAAGCCGCAGTCGCTCAGGGCGATGAACCAGGCGACTTCAACCTGCACCCGGCGGTGCATGTAGCCCAGCTCGCTCATGGCGGGGCGCAGTTTGGCAAGTTTGGCGGCGTAGCGGCCGTCCAGCGGACTGAGGGCAGAGATGGCAGAGGTAGTCATACGCAAGATTGTAGGGGCCACCTGGGGCGTCAGCACCGGCTAAACCCTGAACTGCGGGCCTTTGCCAACGCCGTCAGCTCAGGGCAATGTCGATGGATAGAATCCTCGGAAACAAACAGAATCGTCTTCCCCATGCCCATGAAACTCATCGGATCCAACACCAGCCCTTACGTACGCAAGGTGCGCGTGGTCATGGCCGAGAAGAAACTTGACTACGACTACGTGCTGGAAGATGTGTGGGGAGCCAGCACGGGCATCGCACATTTCAACCCGCTGGGCAAGGTGCCGTGCCTGGTGCTGGAAAACGGCGAGGTAATTTCGGATTCCCGCGTGATCGTCGAGTACTTTGATACGCTGTCACCGGTGGGCAAACTGATCCCGACGGTGGGCCGCGAGCGTGCCGAGGTCAAAACCTGGGAAGCCCTGGCAGACGGCGTGCTTGACGCAGCCATTCTGGCCCGCCTGGAAGCCACCTGGACCGGGCGCGATGATGCGCAGCGCTGTCAGGCCTGGATAGATCGGCAGTTGGCCAAGGTGGATGCGGCGCTGGTTGCGATGAGCAAGGGTCTGGGGGACAAGCCGTTTTACACGGGCCCGCATTTGAGTCTGGCCGACATCGCTGTGGGTGTGGCGCTGGGGTACCTGGACTTTCGTTTTGCGCAGATCAATTGGCGTGAGGCGCACCCGAATCTGCACAGGCTGTATGACAAGTTGATGCAGCGCCCCAGTTTCGCCGACACCAAGCCTTTTTAAGGGCTGGTAACCCACGCGGATTTGGCTTGAACCCCCCAGCGACTAGCGGCGTGCGTTGGGTTCAAGCGTTGGCGCGGCGCTTGAGCCAGCGCATCAGGCCGCCGACAACGGGCAGCTTTTCATACAGTTCTTCGGCAGCATCCCAGTAATCACGGTGCAGGGTGATCAGCCCGGCCTCATTTAGCACCAGGTGTGTTGCGCCCAGAATGGTTTGAGTCTGGCCGCTTTTGAAACCCTTGAAGCCAAATTTGAACTCCCAGGTCAGAAAACACTGGTGGCCTTGCATCACCTGGCTTGTCACCACAAAACGCGGTTGCTGGAGTTGCACAAACATGTGGGAAAAGATGTGCTCGATGGCCGGGATGCCCGTCACGGCGTTGAACGGGTCCTTGAAACGTGCCTGAGGGTGGTAAAACTCGCCCAGGCGGCTCAGGTTTTGCGGTGTCACCGCTTCAAAATACTGCACCATGCGCGCCATCTGCGCGGTGTGATCGGCGTGACCAGTGGTCTGGGGCGTGTCAGGGGTCATTGCGTGGCCTTGTGAACCAGGTTGAAATAAGCGCGGTACGGCAGCAGGCGCATCATTTTCAGCCACAGCGTGAAACGTTTAGGAAAGTGAATCTCAAACCGGCCGGCCGCCCAACCCTTCAAAATGGCCTGCGCCGCCTGCTCCGGCGTCAGCAGCGCGGGCATTTTGAAGTCGTTTTGCGCGGTCAGCGGGGTTTCGACAAAGCCGGGGTTGATGATCGACACGCCCAGCCCTTCACTGTGCAAATCCAGGTACAGCGCCTCGGCCAGATTGATCAGCGCGGCTTTGGTGGGCCCGTAGGCCAGGCTGTTGGGCAGGCCGCGATAACCCGCCACGCTGCCGACCAGGCTGATGTGGCCGCTGCCACGCTCGCGCAGCGCGGGCAACACCGCGTCCAGCAGGTACAGCGCGCCCAGGTAGTTGACCTCGCAATGGCGCTTCATCTGCGCCATGTCCAGGGCGTCGGCGCGCATCGGTTCGTAATGACCAGCGCAGTACATCACCGCGTCCAGCGGGCCTTGCGTCAGCAGGATTTTGGCGGCCTGATGCACCGCAGCGCTGTCGGTGGCATCCAGCGGCAAGGCCTGACACAAGGGCTGGGCGTCTGCCAGTGTTTGCAGCGCGGCCGCATTGCGCGCCGACACCACCACCCGCGCACCCTGCGCCAGCAGCGCACGGGCGGTGGCCGCGCCGATGCCGCTGGAGGCTCCGACGATCCACACGGTTTTGCCACGCCAGTCGGTCTGGGGCGGGTTCAGGGGCTTAAAAAAGGGCATGAGGTACTTCGTTAGTCATAGCTGATCGCCCTTAATGGGTAGGGGCTGGAGGCCAATTTGGCTTATAAATATTGGCTCAGGCCCGTTTCGTGAACGACAGCGTCACTTCCCCCAGTTTGAAACCAAATTTGCTCATGCTGGCCTTGTTGAGCATGACCGTGTCGGTCATCAGGTACATCCAGTCGTCAAACTGCACCTCATAGACCTTGCCATTCACCGGCAGCGCCATGGTGTAGTTCCAGTGAAAGGCGTTGCCGCGCGTCTGGCCGATGGCCTGGCCCACCACGTCGCCGGCGCGGCCGGTGTAGTGGCCGTCGGACAACTGCGTGAGGTGCCAGATGCGCTTTTGCGTGCTGCCGTCCGAGTAGGTGAAGGATTCGTCCAGCACGCCCTCATTGCCGTTCCAGCTGCAGACCATCAGCACGGTAAAGCGCTTGACCACCGTGCCGGAACGGTCGGTGAAGATGCCATAAGCATCGAGCGTGCCGTTGAAGTAGGTGCGCAAATCCAGCGTGGGCTTCTGGTTGGCGTAGGCCTCCAGGTCTTGCGAGGCGCAGCCGGTCAAGGCCAAACCGGTGGCGGCACCGGCGGATAAAAGGAGTCGTCGTTTCATGGGTTCTTTCGGATGATGAGGGTGTAAAGCAGGATGGCAGCGCAGGTTTTCAGCACACAGGGCAGCATGCAGTAAGCCAGGGTCAGGGTTTGCAGCGCTTCGGGGTCGGTGGCACCAGGCGTGTAGCCAAATAGCCCCAGGGCCGGCAGCGCCACACCGGCCGCCAGGGCCAGATTGAGTTTGGTAGCAAAGGCCCACCAGCCAAAATAGGCACCTTCAGACTGTTGCTGGTCGCCATGGTGCTGGATCACCCCGGCCAGCAGGGCGGCCGGTAACGCCAGGTCGGTGCCCAGCGCCACGCCGGACAGCGCGCAGACGGCGACAAAGGCAGCGATGTCGCCCTCGCCCAGACCGGCGGCAAAGGCGAACACGAGGATCGCTAGCACCATGCCCAGCCCCCAGGTGCGCGCCAGGCCCAGGCGCGGCACCAGCTTGAGCCACAGCGGGATGCTCAAGGCTGCACAAACAAAATAGCTGCCCAGAAACAAGGGCTCCACGTTGGCGGGGGCCTTGAGCCGGTCCTGCACAAAAAACAGCAGCAGCGTGGCCGGCACCGCACTGGCGATGCCGTTGACCATAAAGACGCTGATCAGCTGCCGAAACCGCGAACGCTGCCATGGCAGCCAAACGCTGGTGCTGGCTGCGTTGCTTTCGGCGGTCACCCCGGACTCGGTTTGGCACGTGTGCGTCGGCACCGGCCCGCTGCGCCAGGCCAGCCAGGCCGCCACGGATGCTACACAAAGCAGAGCTAAGGTCGCAGGCAGACCAAGGACTACAGGCGAAATGGATGCAATCACTACGCCGACCAGCCCCAGCCCCTCGCGCCAAGCCACCACCCGGCTGCGATACACGGCATCGCCACCCAGCCGCGCGCCCCAGGCCTGGTGCAGGATGGTCAGCGCACTGAAGGCGGTGGTGGTCAGTAGCAGCGTCGCGCCCAGCCACAGCATGAGTTCACGCGGGCTGCCGAGCATCGCGGCGGGCGGGAAAAACAACAGGCCAAAGCCGGCACACAGCAGCAACGCCGCCAAAGCCGCCCAGCGCAGCACCCGCGCAAAGGCATCCGGCGGCACCGATGGCGGTGGCTGACGGGCCGCTCTAACAGCCGCAGGTGCGGGAACCTGATGCAGGCAGTCAGCCCAGCGCCCCAGCAGGGGGTCGATCAGGGTGTCAAACAGGCGAGCTGCCAGCAGCACTGCACCCAGGCTGGCCAGAGACACGCCAAATTCACGGGCGTAGTGGTTGGGCAGCACCACGTACAGCGGCAGTGCCACAAAGGCCAGCGGCAGGCCCATCAGGCCGTAGCGCCAGCCTTGTTGCCAGCTGAGCGTCGTGGTCATGGTGCTTGGTCCAGATCGCCGTGACTGCGCAAGGAGGTCGCCCGATGAAGTCGCAGGTCACGGGTGGCAGCGGGTGCGGTACGGGGGGCCACCTCAGACGCGCTGCGCTTTGCGACATCGGCGTCCCCCCATACCGCGCCCGCTGCTGCAAGCGCTTTAGTTCGCGGAAATTGAACAGCAGGGTCGCTCAAAGGCACGAGCGCTGAGACTGTCTCAGGCGATGCGGTGTCACTCCGGGGGCCGATGTCGCAAAGCGCAGCGCGTCTGAGGCCCCCGGAGTGACGCCGCGTGGCCCAGCCAAAACGCAAGCGCGTCATCGGATGGCCCCTGCCGTCAAATTGAAACCTGTCCAAAGCAACACCGGAAAGAATCAATCACCGCGCTTTTGCAGCGTGTACTGCACCACGTCGATGTTGTTTTCCATGAACGCGGCTTCGCAGTAGGCCAGGTAAAACTCCCAGATGTGCATGAAACGCTCATCAAAGCCGCCCGCCAACACCTGTTCGCGGTGCGTCAAAAAGGCATCGCGCCAGCGTTTCAGGGTTTCGGCGTAGTCGTGGCCAAAGGCGTATTCGTCCACCACCTCCAGCCCGGCTGCGGCCGCTTGCGCGCGGAATTCGCGCGGGCAGGGCAGGCAGCCACCGGGAAAAATGTACTGCTGGATGAAGTCGGTGGAGCACACATAGCGGTCAAACAGCGCGTTGTCAATCACGATGCTTTGCACGCAGGCGCGCGCGCCGGGTTTGAGCAGTTTGGCCACCGTGGCAAAGTAGGTGGGCCAGTACTCACGACCCACGGCTTCGACCATTTCGATGGAGCAGATCGCATCAAATGGTTCGTCTTTGATGTCACGGTAGTCCTGCAGGCGCAGGTCATACGTGGGCCAGGCACTGGCACCCGCCTGACGGGCCAACGCGTTGTGCTGTGCCGCCACGCCGCTGGTCGGCAGGATGCCCAGGCGCGCCATGCGCTCCTGCGCAAACGCCAGCTGTTCGGTGCTCAGCGTCACGCCGGTGATGTGCGCTTCAAACTCGGTGGTGGCTTTCTCGGCCAGCGCACCCCAGCCGCAGCCGATTTCCAGCACCCGGTGACCGGGTTGTACGCCGGCCATGCTCAGGGCGCGGCGCACCTTGGCGTGCTGGGCTTGCGCCATCGGTTGGCTCATATCACCATCAAAGATGGCGGCCGAGTAGTTCATGCTCTCGTCCAGCCACAGCTTGTAGAAAGCATTGCCCAGGTCGTAATGGGCGTGGATGTTTTTCTGGCTGTTGGCTTTGGTGTTGCGGTGCATCAGGTGGCGGGCGCGGTATAGCAGCCGCCCGGCCCAGGTGCCAAACAGCACCTTTTCAATCTCGTTGCGGTTCTTCACCAGCACGCGCAGCAGCTCTGTCAGGTTCGGCGTGCTCCAGTCACCGGCGATAAAGCTCTCGGCAAAGCCGATGTCGCCCGATTTCAGCGCCGCGCTGAACGGTTTCCAGTTGTGCAACACCAACGTGGCGTGTGGCAGGGTTTGCTGGCCAAAACGTTGCATGCTGCCATCGGGCAACTGGACCGTGAGGCTGCCATGCTGCAGTTTTTGCAGCAGCTTGAGCACAGTGCGTGCTGGCCGTGGGCAGTTTTGAGGGAAAACAAAAGTAGCTGCAGGGCTGGTGGTGGAATTCATGGCGGTGGACCTCATCGGGTGGTGAAGGTGACAGGCGGTGGGGGCTTGCGAAAGAACGGCACTTTTTTGATGAACAGCTTGAGCGCGTGCCAGTGGATGCGAAAGGCTACGCCAAAAGTCATCATCGGGTAGCCCAGCAGGGCGCGCCGGGCGGACTGGGCGGTCAACGGCTCCATCTGGCCGCCGACGCTGGTTTCAATCAAGGGGCCAGCGGCATCGTCAAAGTCGATGCGCGCCACGGTGCGTTTGAAATCTGGCGTGATCATGAAGCGGAAGCGGTAGCCACCTTCCACCGGGCAGAAAGGTGACACGTGAAACACCTTGGCGGCGCTCAGTTCCTGGCCCAGCTTGGGGTTGTCCAGCAGGTAGCAGTGGCGCTCGCCAAAGGTGTTGTTGACCTCGGCGACGATGGCGCGCAGCTGACCATCGGGGCGGTGGCAGTACCAGAAACTCACTGGCTTGAAGGTGAAGCCCAGCACACGCGGGTAGGCGTGGAGCCAGACCTCGCCGGTGGCATCCGCGATGCCTTCACCGGCCAGCAGTTCGTCCAGCCAGGCCAGCGCACCACCTTTTTCGGGGCCACGGCTGTCGCCATGATCGGCATCGTAAAAACTCAACGGTGCCCAGCGGTTGCGCGCCAAAGTGCCGGGGCCGTTGGCCTGCAGGCTGCGCATCGGCAGCATCAAAAAGTAGGTGGGGTAATGAAAGTCGTGGCGAACGGGTTTGAGGCGCGTGTGGCGCACCTGGCCAAAGCCGATCAGCGGCTGGGCTTTCAGGGCTACGGGTGTGGTGGCACTCATAGCAGGCAACCCTGATGATGATCATCAATAAAGATAGCTGCTCGCGCTTGTTTCATAAGGGCTAGAGGCTTATTTCTCATAAATTCCCCAGCTGACTCAGGCGCTGCGCCACGTCCAGCCCGGCTTTCAGGCCGTCTTCATGAAAGCCGTAACCCATCCACGCGCCAGCGAAATACGTGTGCTGCTGGCCTTGCAGCTCCGGCACCTGGTCTTGCGCGCGGATGGCGGCCAGATCAAACACCGGGTGCGCGTATTCAAACTCGCCGTGGATGGTTTGGGGGTCAATGTCGTTCAGCGGGTTGAGCGACACCACCACGGCTTGCGTGAACGGCAGCGGCTGCAACTGGTTCAGCAGGTAATGCAGGCAGACGCGGGCATCGCTGCGGTCAGCATGATGCGTGGCGCTGGGGGCCGCGGCGCGCTCAAAGTTCCAGGCGGCCCAGGCCAGGCGGCGCTTGGGCAGCACCGAGACGTCGGTGTGCAACACGGCGCGGTTAGGCTGGTAACGGATCGCGCCCAGGGTGGCGCGCTCGGCCTCAGTGGGCTGGGCCAGCATGGCCAGTGATTGGTCGGAATGGCCGGCCAGCACCACCTTGTCAAACCGCTGGGTCTGGCCGTTGCTGGTGATGTTCACGCCGTTGGCATCACGCTCGATCAGTTGCACGGGTGCGTTGAGGCGCCTGTCGGCCACTTTGGCGACGATTTTGTCCACGTAATGGCGCGCACCCCCGGTCACCGTCCACCACTGCGGGCGGTTGCTGACCTGGATCAGCCCATGGTTGTGGCAGAAGCGGATCATCGTGGCCACGGGAAATTTCAGCATCTGGTCGGTCGGGCAGCTCCAGATGCAGCCCAGCATCGGCAGCAAATACCAGTCGCGGAACTCGGCGGTGAACTGTTCCTGGCGCAAAAAGTCGGCCAGCGGCTGCATCAGTTCCTCATCCGCGCCCTGCAAAGCCAGCTCAGTCGCCAGCCGGTTAAAGCGCAGCAGATCACGCAGCATGCCCCAAAAGCGCGGGTTGATCAGGTTGGCGCGCTGGGCAAACACGGTGTTGAGCGAGGTGCCGCTCCACTCCAGCGGCGCGCGGCCGCCCTGGCCCGGCACCTGCACCGAAAACGACATATCCGACTTGGCGGTTTCCACCTGCAGGTCAGCAAACAAGGCGATCAGGTTCGGGTAGGTGCGCTCGTTGAACACCAGAAACCCGGTGTCCACCCCATGGGTGAGCGGGCCTTGCGGCGTGGGCAGGGTGATATTGACCGTGTGGGTGTGGCCGCCGAAATAGCTGTCGGCTTCAAAAAGCGTGAGCTCGGCGCGGCGTGAAAGCTTGTGCGCAACGGCCAGGCCGGATATGCCGGAGCCAACGATGGCGATTTTCATGGAATGAGATAAGGGTAAACGATAACGTATTTTTGTGACTAGTTGGTAATTTAACACATGCGGGGGTTTGCGCGGTGCTCAACAGCCGAATTTGGCCGACGCTTTGAAGGGATGACGTACCCAGTGAGTGGTCGGCAGGGAATACCTGTTATTGGATGAAATGACTTTCAGCCCTTGTTTGGTGGGGGCCAGCGGGTGATTCAAGAAGATGTGCCGTTTCAAACAGGTGGAAGCTGGGTCAGAGGTCTTTTGAAGCTGTTTGCCCAATCAGCCGGGCGATGCGCTTTTCTACGTGTCCCCCGGCCTGCGGCCTCCTCCTTGACCTCCGCAAAGCGCATCGCCCGACTGATTTGACGCAGTTGTAGGTCGGCTGGCAGGGGGATTCATGAACCGCTCGGTCTGACCAGGCGGCCAGCCAAATCGAGTTGCATCGCAATAAAGAGGTCACCCAACAGCAGCCAGGCGCGGTGATTGGGTGATGCGACCGGGCTTCGGGGTGTAAGGCGCGCGCCCACAGTCATGTGCGTTCTGAACTCATAGTTTCGCGCGTGTTTTCACCCCGAAACCGCATGCGCATGACCCAGTCGCCGCGCCGGGTTTGAAGTGAAGCCTTGATGCCGGGCGACACCACACCACTTTGAATCGCCCCTAGGGTGGGGGAAAACCTACCGACAAACTGCCCGCAGCACATCCCGCGTTTTCAGCGCCTCGCGCCGCGCCGCAGACGCAAAGTCTTCCCCACCCGAGGCATACAGAATCGCCCGCGACGAGTTGACGATGATTGCTCCGGTGGTCTCCAGCGTGCCATCGGCCAAAGCCCGGTTGCGCCAACCCGCCTTGACCGTGGCCAGCGCGTCGCCACCCTGTGCGCCTACGCCAGGAATCAGCAAAGGCAGTGTGGGGGCCAGCGAGCGCACCCGCTCGATCTCGGCCGGGTACGTCGCGCCCACCACCAGCCCGAGTTGGCCATTGAGGTTCCAGGGGCCTTGCGCCAGCTGGGCAATGTGCTCGTACAGCCGGGGTTCGCCCGCCACATGGGCCAGACGCTGGTTCTGAAAATCATCACCACCGGGGTTGGACGTGCGGCAGAGCAAAAACGCACCCTTGTCGTGGTATTCCAAATACGGCTGCACCGAATCAAACCCCATGAACGGCGACAGCGTCACCGCATCGGCCCCGTAGCGCTCAAAGGCTTCGATGGCGTATTGCTCGGCGGTGCTGCCAATGTCGCCGCGCTTGGCATCCAGAATCACCGGCACCTGCGGCGCGGTGCGGCGGATGTGGGCCATCAGCTGCTCCAGTTGTGCCTCGGCTCGGTGCGCGGCAAAGTAGGCAATTTGCGGCTTGAAGGCGATGACCAGGTCGGCCGTGGCATCGACGATGGCGGCGCAAAAGTCGTAAATCCTGCTGGCATCGTTTGTCATATGGGCCGGAAAGCGCTTCGGGTCCGGGTCCAGACCGACACACAGCAGGGATTGGTTTTGGCGCTCGGCGCGCTGGAGCATGTCTGAGAAGTTCATATCCGGATTGTAAGAATGCCGGTGCCTTGCCCCCTTGCCGCAGGCCACTTCCCGACAGGGATCCAAGCGCCATGGCGGCAAAACGTTAAACTGCCCCCCGTATCGCCAACTTGGTTTCCCATGCAACACGACCCAATTTCCGACCACCAGGAACATCCCCAGTACACCGCCGCTGAGCGCGCGCGGGCGGCCTCGCGCAGCACCTGGGTCAGCGTCGGGGTCAATCTGGTGCTGAGCACCACGCAGATTGCGGCTGGCGTGTTCAGCAAGTCACAGGGTTTGATCGCCGACGGCGTGCATTCGCTGTCGGACCTGGTGGCAGACTTTGTGGTGCTGTTTGCCAACCACCACAGCCAGAAAGAGGCTGACGCCGATCACCCTTACGGTCACCAGCGTTTTGAGACCGCCGCCTCGCTGGTGCTGGGGCTGCTGCTGCTGGCGGTGGGCTTGGGCATGTTGTCTTCAGCGGCGGGCAAACTGCAGGCTCCCGATACGATTGCCAAAGTGCACATCGTGGCGCTTTGGGTGGCTGGCGCGGCGCTGGTGGCCAAGGAACTGCTGTTTCGCTACATGCTGTTTGTGGCCAAGAAGGTCAAAAGCAGCATGCTGGTGGCCAATGCCTGGCATGCGCGCTCGGATGCGGCATCGTCTCTGGTGGTGGGGGTGGGCATCATCGGCAATCTGGCGGGTTACCCGATCCTGGACCCGATTGCGGCCGCCATTGTGGGCTTCATGGTGACCCGGATGGGCTGGAGCTTTGGCTGGAACGCGCTGCACGATCTGACCGACCGCTCGGTCGATGAAGCCGAGGTGCAGGCCATCCGCCAGACCATCCTCGAAACCCCGGGCGTGAGCGGCGTGCACGATGTGCGCACGCGCAAGATGGGTGACATGATCGTGGTCGATGCGCACCTGGAGGTCAAGGCCACCCTGACGGTGGAGCAGGCGCATGACATCACCGTGGCGGCACAAAAGCGGGTGATGCAGCACCACCGCGTGCTGCACCTGCTGACCCATGTGGACCCCTACCGCCGTCCCGACCTGGACCACGCGCTCACCGCGCAGTCCTGACACTGCACCGGCTCAGACCTGGCCCTGCGCCACGTCGGCAGCCAGACACAAATCCTCCCACGCGCGGGCCTTGTCCAGCCCGTTGCGTAGCAAATAAGCGGGTGGATAGGTCACCACCACCGGCACCCCCTGGTAATGCCAGACCTGGCCGCGGAGCTTGCCCAGCGGCAGTGTCAGTCCTTGCGGATGGTCTTCACTGAGCAACACCTGCATGGCCAGGCGGCCCATGGCCAGAATCACTTTGGGCTGTACCAGCGCGATTTCGCGGCGCAGGTAGTGTGCGCAGGCAGTCAAGGCTTGCGCGTCGGGCGCGGTCGGCAGCGCCGGGCGGCATTTGAGCACCAGGCTCAGATAGGCGGTGCGCGCCGGGTCTGGGGCGTGCGGCATCGTCATGTCGGCCGAGTCGCTCTGTGCGTCAGTTGCCACGGTGGCGGGCTGGTAGCGTTGGACACTGACGGCCTTGAGCATGTTGTCCAGCAGCAGGCCCGCTTCATCCACAAAGGGAGCGCCAAAGCGCTCCTGCGCGTCGTCAGGCGGCTCACCCAGCACCAGCCAGTCGGCACGCAAGGTGTCCGCCGGTGCAGCGAGCACGGGTGCACGCCGCCCCAGACACATCACGCAGGCCTGGCAGGTTTGTAGCGTGGTTTGCAGCGCGGGCCAGTCCAGGTCCTCAATGCCAGCAGGCAAGGCGGTCACCACCGTGGGGCTGGTACCTGCGGCCACCGGCGGCCTCTTGGTGGTGGGCTGGCGCGCTGGCGGCTGGGCAGGGCGCGTGGCGGCTGGTGCAACCGCCATTGGCACCACTGGTCGCGGGGCAGCCACAGCCGATTGATCTGGATAATTTTGGCCTGCAGCCCTTGTTGCATCGGGGCTGGCAGCTCTATTTTTCGTAGTGGTGTGATGGTCGTCACCGGCCTGCAGGTCAGCCGCCACTGGTTGGGTCAGCATGTCTTTCGGGGGCGGGTTGGCTGGCCACCAGACGTGCACGCCCATCTCGGCCAGCATGGCACGTTGACGGTCATCCAGATCGAGGCTCATGGCGTGATTTTCACCGACGAGGCGCAAGTTGCCGGGCAAAAAAATTCAGCGCGCGCATCAGTCGAGCTTGAGGCTCATCACCAGCGCATCTTCGCGCTGGCCGTGGCTGGCCGGGTAATACTGCTTGCGCAGGCCCACGTAGCGATAACCGTGCGCTTTATAGACTTGCACCGCGCGGG
>CAIVHU010000332.1 GCA_903905735.1 uncultured beta proteobacterium | reverse complement strand
TTGAACGGGATGAAGTGCTGCGAACAGCAAATTCATCGTCCTGCAAATGGAGCTTGATGGGAAATGACCGGGAAATTGAGAGCGCTGGCACACCAACTACCGCGCAGCGGTTTAGTGCAAAGGCTGTTATGCACAGTTCCCAGTTATGGGTAGTTGCCGTTCGAAAGTATCCGCCTGTCATTGGTAAAGCCACCATCTTGGCGTCTTTTGTTCTCTACATAATTCCATCGACTTGTATCTCTCCAAGACTTCGAAAGGCGAGCTATTGGTGAAGGTGGTTTTGCGAGTCTCAAGCTACTGATTGACACCTGCCCCATTGGGCGAGAGATGACTTTGGGCACGAAAACTTGACATGTTTGCACCGCTGATGAAACGCATGACTAGAAGATCCTGGGGTGCGCAAAGCAACAGAATTATGGTGAGAAGGAACTTCGTGAAATCCGGCAAGAGTCAATATCCACGCGGCTTCTAAGCAAACTGCAAACGCAAACTGTTCATAACTGGGAAATGTGCATAACAGCCTAAAAGAGTCATACAGTGGCAAATCTTGAGGGACAGCTTACCCATTGTCCACAGCGATCTCCCCCCTTGGCCAGATTGCACCAAAGCTGACATTCAGCGGCCGCACGAGACCAGGCAACTGATCAACTGAGCAACATCTTTGTCAGCTGGAGTGAGGCAGCTATCATCGCGACCCATGCATGAGACGGTCACTTGGTCAGAGGACAATTGCCCCCGCAGCCCGCGCTTTGACGACGTCTACCGATCCCGCAACGGGGGCCTTCTACAGGCGCAGACGGTGTTTCTAGGCGGCTGCCAGTTGCCCCATCGATGGAGCGCTGCACCTCAGTTTTGCATCCTGGAAACTGGCTTCGGCTTGGGTTTGAACTTTCTGGCCACCTGGCATATGTGGCAGTCAGATCCACAGCGATGCACCCGGCTGCACTATGTGGCCATCGAAGCCTACCCGGTACCAGCAGCGGACTTGTTACGCAGCGTCCAGGCGCTGGACCCACCGAATCCGGCACTCGTCGCCCTGGCTGCAGAGTTGGCAGTTGCCTGGAGCGGTCTGCGACCGGGTCTTCAAAACTTCGAATTTGCCAACGGTGCTGTTCGCCTGACGCTGGCCATCGGTGAGGTGCTGCCCATGCTGCAGCAACTGACCTGTGTGGCAGATGCCATCTATCTGGACGGGTTCAACCCGGTAAAAAATCCAGAGATGTGGTCTCAGACCACGCTGGAGGCGGTGGCTGCACACTGCAGACCGGGCAGCGTGCTGGCCAGCTATTCGGTCGCAGCCCCAGTTCGCAGGGTTTTGTCAGGCGCGGGGTTTGTCGTCAAACGTTGCCCAGGCATCCCACCCAAATGGCAACGCCTTGAGGCACGATTCGAGCCCGCAGTGCGATGAGCAGGGCTTCTTAAGCCTGTGCTGCAGCCTCTGCCGGTACTGCCGGCAGAGGCTGTGGTTCTGCCTGAACAACCGAGGGTGCCGCTGTTGGTGTCACGGCCAGTTTCAAACTGCCATTGCTACCACCCACAATCCGACCTGCCTTGACAAGCCGTCCGATGGTGGCACCCATGGAGCCAACCGGAATGCCCGCAACCTTGGCCACAGCACTCTGATTGATGTCCGTGAAGTCCGCTGTCGTGAGGAGCACTTGCAAATGCGTCATCGGCTTGGCTGAATTGCCTTTGAGGGCCTGCGTCTGAACGGGTGTGACGGCTGCTTTGGTTTTCTTGACTTTAGCTTGAGCGACAACTTTGGGAGCGGCTTTGGCTGTTGCCTGGGATGTCGTTGCTGCTATTTTTTGGCTGCCTTGACTGGCGCGGCTTTGACCGGTTTGGTGGCTGGCACGACAGCGACTTGCTTGGCAACCCGGCGTTTGGCCGGAACCTTGACCGTATCAACGACAGGTGCCGCGGGTGCCGCAGCTACCACTGGTTTTACAGGCGCTGCTTTTACTTTCTTTGCCTTGACCTTGACAGTGGTGATTGCCGCATCGATCTTCTTGGACTTGCGCTTCTTGGCAACAGGTGATGCCAAAGCCAGGGTGTCGCGCACGCTGGGCTGATCATCCTGGGTCAGTTCGGAAGCAACGCGGTGAATGTTCCTCAGTTCTTCTTCAATGCCCATCATTGTTTTGGACAGTCGGGCGACGACCTTCCATGCCTCGATCAACGCATCGTTGCCCAAGTTGTAGGGGTTCTTGACCATCGCCAGATTCACGTGCTCAGCGTAGTTCTGGACTTCTTTCTTGAGTTTCTCGTCGGCGGTGAACGCAGCAGCACCGACTTTTTGAATGGCGGTCAACGTGGAAGATGAAATGGGCATGAGAGGCTGTCCTTTGGAAAGTAGCGTGGAAAAATGAGGATGCAATAGTCACCCGGGTTCAGCCAAGGTGGTTCGATCTTTGGAATGAAGGAATGCGTCGATAGTGACATATCTTGGAGATTGTCCAGAATCAGTATGCGACCGCCAGGGGCAACCGACATTCCTACATTTTAGGCTCGAGGACTATTGAAGGGTTGATGCCATGTCGCAGGCGTACAAATGAAAGCCGGGTGGGTTGTCCCGACGAACGACAATCACGCGCCTGGAACAATGCGGAACTCCCTGCACTTTTCTGCATCACAGTCCCTTTTTGCATAAGGCACACCATGCATCGTCGCGACTTCGCCATCACCATGGCACTCATCCCATTCGCCAGCACCGTTGTCCAGGCGGCGACTCAAGTCGTTGCGGGCCAGGACTACGCGTTGTTGCAGACTGCCGTGCCTGTCGCCGTCCCAGGCAAGATGTAAATATTCGGTAGACCCGTAGACCAGTAAAGAAATTGCTAGACACAGTCAACTTTTTCCTCTACCGTTGCACCTATGCGTGCAACTTCGACACTTTCCGACACCGCGGCCACCGAGACTGGCGTTGATGCACCGCCAGCAGCGCGGCACGATCGGCCACGGTCGCAC
>CAIVHU010000331.1 GCA_903905735.1 uncultured beta proteobacterium | reverse complement strand
TGACCGCCAACAGGGTCGCCAGATAGAACGCGAAAGGAACGGTGTCCTTCTGGAAGATGGAGCGGGTGTTCATGCTTGCAGCTCCAGATCGCCGTCCGGCCGGCTTACGCACAGAAGACACTTGCCTTTTTCAGGGGTGTAGCTAGGCTTTGACAGATAGGCAAACGAGCCCGACACCACGGCGGTTTCGCAGGTACCGCACTGGCCTGAGCGGCAACTGCTCTCAATAGGCACACCTTGCTGGTCGGCCAGGTCAAGCAGATTGCCACTTGTCCAGGTGGCCGTCTTGCCGGATTTGTCGAAGCGCACTTGTGCGGGTGGCGCGGCAACCGCCTCGATATTGTTCAGAGACGACGGGCCAAAGGTCTCAAAATGCAGGCGATCCTCGGAGACCCCCTGGGCTCGCAGGGCAGGCACCAGCGATTCCATCATCCCGGCCGGGCCGCAGATATAGAACTGGGCCTCGGGCGCCTTGACCTGCGACAGCACCAGATCAGCTGTGATGAAGCCGCTTCTGATGGTTGTGGGCAGCTTTCCGGATGCGCCTGCGTAACAGCGGACCACGGTCAGGTTGGGCATGCGTTGCAGTAGCGCTGGCGTCTCGGCCAGCAGCACATCATCTGCGGTATCGCGAACGCCATAAAACAGCCAGATGGCTCGCTCCGGGTTAGCCTGGGCACAGGCCAGAAGCATGCTCCATATCGGGGTAACTCCGACACCCCCGGCAATCAGGGCGCAGGGCCAAGTGGTCAGTGGGTCAAGCGCGAATTCGCCTGCAGGTGCCCGGATGTCAATCTGCGCACCCACTATGAAATGCTCGAGCAAAAAGCCCGAGACGCGTCTGGGCAGCGGCGCCTGTTTGACCGAAATCCGGTAGCCCTCTGCATACGGGCTACCTGACAGGGAATAACACCGCACCAGCTCTTCGGGCCCCAACTCGACACGCACGTTCAGATGTTGGCCAGCTTTGAACAGCGGCAGCGGACGACCATCCACTGGGGCCAAATCGAAGGAAACGACCAACCCGTCTGCACTCGCTGGCGTTCTGGATACCAGGTAGAAAGGCTTCCAGCCGGTCCATCTCAGGCTGGGTGCACCGCGCGCCAGCTCAACCTGACGCACCAGCGCTGCCCCGGCGACATTCGCACGGCCAAAGTGATAGACCACCAGCGCCTGGATGGACAAAACCGCGACGGTCACCAACAAGATGATTGCTGCATTGGACATGGGGTAGTGCCAGGACAAAACCGGCAGGTGAGGAGGAAGTTCACATAACCATGTTGATTGTTGGGTTTTCACCAGAGGCAGTCGGTACGGTACCGAACGCAATGACTTTCATGGTCAGCTGAGCCTACCGATCATCGGCAAGCACTCTGTCAGCGACCAGGTTGAGCACGCCGCCGACATCGCGAGCCACGCTGCCCGCCTGGCGACGCAAGATTCGATAGAAGACACCAGTTGTTGGTGTTTTAAGCCCGAAGCCCATATCAAAAATGGATAAATAGCTATCTATTGAGTAGCGATTTGGTTTCATGTGCGCATTCGTGATCCCTGTTTTGACCAACGGGCCGCTAAACTTGAGCCAACCCGAAGCACATCACAATGAATTTCATAGCTACTCCCGCTCGTCTATCAACCGCCAGCATCACATTTCAACCTGAATTCAAGGCCCGGCTGCACTGGTCCGCCGAGACTGACGTAGGCATCGAACAACGCGTGGCCGACATCCTGGCCGATGTGCAGCAGCGCGGCGATGCCGCCGTGCTGGACTACACCGCGCGTTTTGACGGTCTGCACGCCGCCACCGTGGCCGAGCTGGAACTGACCCAGGCCGAGCTGAAAAGCGCCTTTGATGCCCTGCCTGAAGTGCAACGCAACGCCCTGGAACAAGCCGCCAAACGTGTGCGCAGCTACCACGAGGCGCAAAAGAAGGCCAGCGGAGAAAGCTGGAGCTACCGTGACGAAGACGGCACCCTGCTTGGTCAAAAAGTCACGCCGCTGGACCGCGTTGGCATCTACGTGCCCGGCGGCAAGGCCGCGTACCCGAGCAGTGTGCTGATGAACGCCATCCCTGCGCATGTGGCCGGTGTCGGCGAGATCATCATGGTGGTGCCCACACCGGTGCGCGGCAGCGTGGCCAGCGGTGGCACCGGCGCTGCCTCCGATGCCAAACCCGAAGTCAACGCGCTGGTGCTGGCTGCCGCTTACGTGGCCGGCGTGACGCGTGCCTTCACCATCGGCGGCGCGCAAGCCGTGGCCGCGCTGGCCTACGGCACCGCCACCGTGCCCAAGGTGGACAAGATCACCGGCCCGGGCAACGCCTATGTCGCCAGCGCCAAAAAGCGGGTGTTTGGCGTGGTCGGCATTGACATGATTGCCGGCCCCAGCGAGATTCTGGTCCTGGCCGACGGCACCACGCCGCCCGATTGGGTGGCGATGGACCTTTTTTCTCAGGCCGAACACGACGAGTTGGCGCAAAGCATTCTGCTGTGCCCCGACGCGACCTACATCGAGCAGGTGCAAGCCAGCATCAACAAACTGCTGCCCGAAATGCCTCGCGGCGAGATCATTGCCAAGAGTCTCAACGACCGTGGCGCGCTGATTTTGACGCGCAACATGGAAGAAGCCTGCGACATCGCCAACCGCATCGCACCCGAACATCTTGAGGTTTCCAGCCGCGACCCGCACCGGTGGGAGCCATTGCTCAAACACGCTGGGGCGATTTTTCTGGGCGCCTATACCAGCGAAAGCCTGGGTGACTACTGCGCTGGCCCGAATCACGTGCTGCCCACCAGCGGTACCGCGCGCTTCAGCTCACCTCTGGGTGTGTATGACTTTCAAAAACGTAGCAGCCTGATCGAAGTCAGCGAGGCTGGAGCCCAGACGCTGGGCCAGATCGCCTCGGTGCTGGCGCATGGCGAAGGCCTGCAGGCGCATGCGCGCGCGGCGGAGATGCGCCTGAAGTAGGTTTGCAGCCACTTCGAACACGATAGGTTGTGGCTGCGCAGCAGCCGGATGGGATGCCCCCCTCATACTGGGGTACCAGAAATCGGGTGGCACCCCATCCGACTGCTACGCCGATATCGTTACTGGACAGAACGGGCGATGGGGAGCCTGAGCCCAGGCATGCTGGCAGATCACTATCTTCCGATGTGCCTCGCGGGTTTGCCCTCGGCGCACTTCAAGTCTAGCGATGGTGCTATGAAAAATATATCAATATACGCTTATAAATAAAGGGCTGTGGGGACTTTTCTCATATAAAACAGTTGACGTTCGGCGGCTTGACGTGGTACACCTGAGTGCCTGCTCAGAGATCATCCAGCCATGAATCCGTCCAACCCCGTTTCCGTGTTTCCCGCCCCGGATCTTGAGGCTTTGCTGGCGCGTCACCACGCCAGCCCGCATGCCCTGGTGCAAATCCTGCGCGAGTTGCAGGCGCTGCACGGCTGGCTGCCGCGGCCGAACTTGAGCCAGATCGCCCAAGCGCTGGGTCTGACATTGGCGCATGTGGAAGGTGTCGCCGGGTTTTACCGGTTTTTTCACATGCAGCCGGTGGGTGATTACCGGATTTTGTTCAGCGACAACATCACCGACCGCATGCTCGGCAGCGAAGAAATGCTCCGTCATTTGTGCCATTTGCTCAAAGTGGCACCCGGGCAGACACGTGCCGATGGCCGGGTCAGCGTCACCACCACCTCGTGCACCGGGTTGTGTGATCAGGGCCCGGCGCTGCTGGTCAATCACCAGCAGGTGGTCACCCGGCTCACGCCGAACCGCATCAAACATCTGGCCGAACTCATCGAGCAGCAGGTGCCGGTGACGCAATGGCCCGCCGAGTGGTCGCGGGTAGAAGACCAGATCCAGCTCGCTGATGTCAAGCTGGGCCCACAGCCCGAACCCGGTCAGGCGCTTGCATCTGCGTTGGCGCGTGGGCCGCTGGCCGTGCTCGACGAGATCAAGCGTGCCAAGTTGCGTGGTCGTGGTGGGGCCGGTTACGCCACCGGTACCAAGTGGCAGCTCTGCCGCAACGCGCCAGGCCAGGCGCATTACGTGGTGTGTAACGCCGACGAAGGCGAGCCCGGCACCTTCAAAGACCGGGTGCTGCTGGCCCGTTGCGCTGACGCGGTGATCGAAGGCATGACGATTGGCGCGCTGGTGGTGGGTGCGCGACGCGGGTTCATTTACCTGCGTGGCGAATACACCTACCTGCTGGGGCATCTGAATACCGTGCTGGAGCGCCGCCGGGCCCAAAACCTGCTGGGCAAGGCGATTTTGGGCAAGGCGGGTTTTGACTTTGACATCGCCATCCATGTCGGCGCAGGTGCGTATGTGTGTGGCGAAGAGTCGGCGCTGATCGAGTCGATGGAAGGCAAGCGCGGTGTCCCGCGCATCCGCCCGCCGTTTCCGGTGGAGCGCGGCTACCTGGGCCAGCCGACCACCGTCAACAACGTGGAAACTTTTTGCGCCGCCACCCACATCGCGCTCAATGGGGGCACCTGGTGGGCGGCGATTGGCACCAACCAGTCCACCGGCACCAAGATCCATTCGGTGTCGGGTGACTGCGAGCGCCCTGGCATCTACGAGTACCCATTTGGCACGCGTATCGGCCGCATTCTCGAAGACTGCGGCGCGCAGGACACCCAGGCGGTGCAGGTGGGCGGGCCGTCGGGCGTGTGTCTGTCTGCCTCGGAATTTGGCCGCCGCGTGGGGTTTGAGGACGTGCCGACAGCGGGGGCTTTCATGATTTTTGACCGCTCTCGCGACATGTTCGAGGTGGCGCGCAACTTTGCCCACTTCTTTGCGCACGAGAGCTGCGGTTTTTGCACGCCATGCCGTGTGGGCAATGAGCTGGTGGTGCGCCGCCTGGACAAGCTGCAGCGCGGCCACGGCTCCAGCCAGGATCTGGATGAATTGCACGAGCTGGACAAACTGATGCACGGTGCCACCCACTGCGGCCTTGGCGCAGCCGCTTGCAACCCGCTGCGCGACACCATCAGCAAATTCCGCCCGGCGTATGAAAAACACCTGAAATCGCTGCACTTTGTGCCCGGCTTTGACCTGGATGCCGAGCTGTCGCAAGCACGCCTGGCCACGGCCCGCGACGATGCGGGTGCCCACCTGGAAACCTTGCCATGAACAGTAGCCACCGTATCGACGCCCTGAGCCCTGGCACCTTCACCCTGGACGACCAGGAAATTGAATTCGGCCCCGGTGACACCATCATGCAGGCGGTGACACGCGCGGGTGGCTACATCCCGCACCTGTGTTGGCACGAGGGGTTGCACGCCCATGGTTCGTGCCGCCTGTGCACCGTCAAGGTCAATGGCCGCATGGGCGCTGCCTGTACCGTCATGGCCAGCACCGGGCAGATTGTGGAGAGCAACACCAACGAGCTCAACGCCCAGCGTCGCACCTTGTTGCAGATGCTGTTTGTCGAAGGCAACCATTTCTGCCCCTCATGCGAGAAAAGCGGCAACTGCCGCCTGCAAGCCACCGCCTACGAGGCGGGCATGACGGACCCGCACTTTGAGGAGTTTTACCCAAGCCGCCCGGTCGACGCCAGCCATCCGGATTTGCTGCTGGACTACAACCGTTGCATCCTGTGTGAGCTGTGTGTGCGCGCCAGCCATGAACTTGACGGCAAGGACGTATTCGCGGTGGCAGGTCATGGCATTGAAACGCATCTGGTGGTCAACAGTGACAGCGGCCTGCTGGGTGACAGCACGATCGCCGCCACCGACCATGCGGCCAGGGTCTGCCCGGTGGGTGCCTTGCTGCCCAAACGCCGGGGTTTTGAGGTGCCCATCGGCCAGCGGCGGTTCGATTTGAAGTCGGTGTCGCAAAGCGAGGAGGGCGCACTATGACCCGGGTGCTCATCCATCCGCATGTGTTGCACCCCAAACGCAAGCTCAAGCTCGCCACGGTGTCGCTGGCGGGCTGTTTTGGTTGCCACATGTCGTTTCTGGACATTGACGAGCGCCTGCTCGACCTGTTGGAACTGGTGGAATTTGACCGCTCGCCGCTGACCGACATCAAAACCATTGGCCGCTGCGACATCGGCCTGATCGAGGGCGGCCTGTGCAATGCGGAAAACGTGCAGGTGTTGCGCGAATTCCGCGCGCATTGCAAAACCCTGGTGGCGGTGGGTGCCTGCGCCATCAACGGCGGCTTGCCGGCGCAGCGCAACCAGCGTGATGTCGGCCAGATGCTGCGCGATGTGTATGGCAGCCACAAAGGCACCGTGCAGGGTAGCCGCGTGCCCAACGACCCCGAACTGCCGCTGCCGCTGAACCATGTGCACCCGATCCACGAGGTGGTGCATGTGGACTACTTTTTGCCCGGCTGCCCGCCGAGTGCGGAAACCATCTGGTCGTTCCTGATCGATCTGCTGGCCGGACGCACGCCAGAACTTGGCCCCGGGCTGATCCACTATGACTGAAGCCACATCATGACGTTTGCACTAGAAACCGCCGCTCACCCCGAGGGCCTGCGCCGCGTGGCGATTGACCCGGTGTCGCGCGTCGAAGGGCACGGCAAGGTCACGCTGCTGCTGGACGAACACAACCGCATCCAGCAGGCGCGTTTGCACATTGTGGAGTTCCGGGGTTTCGAGAAATTCATCGAAGGCCGCCCGTACTGGGAGGTGCCGGTAATGGTTCAGCGCCTGTGCGGCATCTGCCCGGTGTCGCACCATCTGGCCGCCGCCAAAGCCTTTGACCGCGTCATCGGGGCGACCCCCGTTAGCGCCAGCGCCAATGCCGTGCGCCGCCTGATGCACTACGGGCAGCTGATGCAGTCACATGCGCTGCACTTTTTTCACCTCTCATCGCCCGACCTGCTGTTCGGTTTTGACTCGGAAGTCGCGCAGCGCAACATTGTGGGCGTGGCGCAGGCGCATCCCGACATCGCCAAAAAAGGCATCTTGCTGCGCAAATTTGGCCAGGAGGTGATCCGCATCACTGCGGGCAAGCGTGTACACGGCACCGGCGCGGTGCCGGGCGGCATTAACAAACTGGTGACCCAGGAGGAGCGCGACACCCTGCTGCGCGACCTGCCGCAGATGTTGCAGTGGGCGCAGGACGCGGTCGATATCGCCAAAGCCTTGCACGCGCAAAACCCGGCGCTGTACAACAACTTTGGCAGTTTCCAGTCGAACCTGATGTCCCTGGTGCGCCCCGATGGCGCGATGGATTTTTATGACGGCGTGCTGCGGGTGCGCGATGCCACCGGAAAAATCCTGTTTGATGGGGTGGAAGACCAGCGCTACCTGGACCTCATCGAAGAAGAGGTGCGCCCCTGGAGCTACATGAAGTTTCCGCACCTGCGCAGCCTGGGCAACGCATTGGGCTGGTACCGCGTGGGGCCGCTGGCGCGGGTGCAAAACTGCGACTTCATTCCCAGTGAGCGCGCCGAGGTGGAGCGCCAGGCGTTTGTGGCCTGGGGTCACGGCTCGCTGGTGCACGCCTCGCTGGCCTACCACTGGGCGCGCATGATCGAGATGCTGCACTGCGTCGAGGTGATTGGTGAGCTGCTCAATGACCCGGCGTTGCTCAGTGGCGACCTGCTTACCCAGGGCGTGCGTCAGCGCAGCGGGGTCGGCATCATCGAAGCGCCACGCGGCACCCTCATCCACGACTACGACGTGGGTGACGACGATTTGGTCACCCGCTGCAACCTGATCGTCTCTACCACCCACAACAACCAGGCCATGAACGAAGCCGTGCGCTCGGTGGCGCGCGATTATCTGGACGGCCATGAGTTGACCGAAGGCCTGCTTAACCACATCGAAGTCGCCATCCGCGCCTACGACCCCTGCCTGTCGTGCGCGACCCACGCGCTGGGCCAGATGCCGCTGGAGGTGACGCTGCTCGCGGCAGACGGCACTCAGTTGGATCAGGTACAGAAGTCCTCGCTGGGTGAGATCACGCGCAGTTGACGTACCGATATTTACGAGTGTTTGGCCTCTAGCCCATATGAATAAAGCGTGTATAGCTACTTTATTTGAAGCAATCAACGGCAAATGATCAGCCCCTCCAACTCTCATGCCCTTGATGAGCACCCTGTTTTTTCACGTTAAATGAGCGCGCCGCTATTGATTCTGGGCTGGGGCAACCTGAGCCGGGGCGACGACGCGCTGGGGCCGCTGTTTCTGCTGCAACTGCGCGAGCGCCTGCCGCCGGAAAAACTGGCGCAGATCGATTTTCTGGACGACTACCAGCTGCAGATCGAGCACGCGCTGGACATGGTCGGCCGCCAGCAGGTGCTGTTTGTTGATGCCAGTCTGACTTGCCCAGCGCCATTTGAAGTGACCCGGTTGCAAGCGGTTCAGGATGCAAGCTTCACCACCCACACCTTGTCGCCGCAGGCTTTGATGTTCATTTACCGGCAGTTGCAGGGAGAGCCACCGCCGCCGTGCACCCAGTTGGCGATTCGCGGTGAGGCTTTTGAACTCGGCGAGCCACCCGGCGAGGCGGCACTGACACATCTCGACGCGGCGCTGCGCTGGGCGCTGGACGCGTTGCGAGGAGGTGTGCTGAGTGTGGTGCTTGCCGAGTTGGCGTGATGGCAAGCCAGGATATTGGGGTCAAAGCCACTCGTTGCACCGCGATCACGCCACACTGACCTTTACACTGCGCTTCATCGCCCCGACGTGCCAACCTTTTCACCAGCTGTATTCATGACGATGCCAGATTCAGACCGTTTGCCGCTTTCCCGCATCCGCCCCGATGTGCAAGCCATGCACGCTTATGTGGTCCAAAACTCGCAGGGTATGGTCAAGCTCGATGCCATGGAAAACCCGCACCGGCTGTCTGCTGAGCTGCAAGCCGAACTCGGCCAGCGCTTGGGCGCGGTGGCGCTGAACCGCTACCCGGGTTCGCGTATCAACGACCTGATCGAGGCCTTGAAGCGTTATGTGGCGCTGCTCGAAGGCTACGCGCTCATGCTCGGTAATGGCTCCGACGAACTCATCAGCCTGCTGGCGCTGGCCTGCGCCGTGCCTCCATCACCTGCCAATGATCAGAAGAAGGCGGTTGTGCTGGCCCCCGAGCCGGGCTTCGTCATGTACGCCATGAGTGCGCAGTTGCAGGGGCTGGACTATGTCGGTGTGCCGCTCACCGCAGACTTTGAACTGGACTTGCCCGCCATGCTGGCAGCCATCGTGCAGCACCGCCCGGCCATCACCTATCTGGCTTATCCGAACAATCCCAGTGCCAATTTGTGGGCAGACGACGCCATGGAGGCCGTCATTGCGGCCGCTGGCGCGCAAGGCGGTCTGGTGGTGATCGACGAGGCTTATCAGCCCTTTGCCGCCAGGAGTTATCTGGACCGCCTGACGCGCCACCCCCATGTGCTGCTGCTGCGCACGCTCAGCAAATTCGGCCTGGCGGGCGTCCGGCTGGGCTATCTGATGGGTCCGCAAGCCCTGATCGCTCAGCTGGACAAGGTGCGCCCACCCTACAACGTGAGTGTGCTCAATGCCGAGGCGGCGCTGTTTGCGCTCGAACATGAAGAGGTTTTTCGGGCTCAAGCCCTTGATATCATTGCGCAGCGCGCTCTTCTTTTGGAAGCATTGGCCAACTTGCCCTGCGCCCAGGTCTTTCCCAGCCAGGCCAACATGATCTTGCTGCGTGTGCCCGATGCCCAAAAAACCTTCGACGGCATGAAAGCGCGCGGGGTGCTGATCAAGAACGTTTCTAAAATGCATGCTCTGTTGAACAACTGCCTGCGCCTCACGGTGGGCACAGCGCCCGAAAACCGCCAGATGCTGGCAGCCCTGGAAACCTCGCTATGAAAAACTATCCGTTGACTGAACGCCCCGAGGCGCTCGCCACCTGCGCGCCGCGCATCGCCGAGTTGGCTCGCAACACCGCCGAAACGCAAGTCGCGGTGCGCGTCAATCTGGACGGCACGGGTGAGTCGCGCCTGCACACCGGCATCGGCTTTTTTGACCACATGCTCGACCAGATTGCCCGCCATGGCCTGATCGACCTCGACATCGATGCCGAAGGCGACCTGCATATCGACGGCCACCACACCGTGGAAGACGTGGGCATCACTCTGGGCCAGGCGGTGCACAAGGCCATCGGCGACAAAAAAGGCATCCGCCGTTACGGCCACGCCTATGTGCCGCTGGATGAAGCGCTGAGCCGCGTGGTGGTGGACTTTTCGGGTCGCCCGGGGTTGGTGATGGACGTACCGTTCAAGGCCGCGATGATCGGCAACTTTGACAGCCAGTTGGTGCACGAATTTTTTCAGGGCTTTGTCAACCACGCCTTTGTCACGCTGCACATCGATAACCTCAAGGGCGAAAACGCCCACCACCAGTGCGAATCTGTCTTCAAGGCCTTTGCCCGCGCGCTGCGCATGGCGGTGGAGTTTGACCCGCGTGCGTTGGGCAGCATTCCCTCGACCAAGGGAAGTCTCTAGGTTTATAGTTAAATC
>CAIVHU010000330.1 GCA_903905735.1 uncultured beta proteobacterium | reverse complement strand
TTGGCCATCGGGAAACGGTGGCCTTCAGGCAAGGGCAACACAAAATGATCGGCGTAGAAGGCTTGCACTGAATCTTTAGGAGTGGGAAGGGTGAGCAGAACTGAATGCCAAAGATCGTAGCGCAGTCCTTGTCCCCAATAAGCGGGACCAAGCCTGTGGACAAGAGCCTGAACAAGTCGGCAAACGCAGACCAGCCCTAGCTTGGCGAGGTGTGCTTAAAAAACAAGCACAAAGCCCGACTGCTTGTGGTGCAGTCATCGTCATTGCAATATACTGGTTAAATGTATGGGGTATCCCTTTAGCTCCATAACTGATGCTTTCGCCATCGGCATTCACCAGCCCTTGACGAACAGCGGCGCGCACATGGAAAAAGCCATCGATCCGTTTAGGAACGATGGCCTTCGTTAAAGTCCTGCGATAAACGATGTTTTACAGATCTTCAGGTTTGAGTCCAGTGTGTTTGGCTATACGTGCGAGCATCTTTGGTCCAATTTCTTCTGTCCCGTGGAAGGCAAAAACATAGTCAGGCCATCCGCTGCGCTCCAAGGTCTTATGTGAGCCGGTTTGGCGTTTTATAGACCATCCTATTTTTTCCAGCGCAGAGAGAACACGTTTAGCTTTCTTCGATGGCCAGATGCTCATGCAGGCACCAGCACACTGAAGCTGATGTTGTGTGCTTTCGCTTCGCTGTGATCGAGTTGATCGGCCAAGACACGCAGCGCCAACGCCTCGGCTTTTGCCGTGGCTTCATCAGCAGTTTTTCCGTAGGCAAGAACCCCAGGCAATTCGGGCACTTCTGCCAAAAATCGACCGTCGTCCTCACGTTCACATTCCAGCGTGTACTTCATGGGCGCAAGAATACTCCAAATGGATTGTTTCTGCATTTCTACATATCTCCTATTGAAATAGCCCAATCAGGATGAACGCACCAGAAGGCACCGTTCCCCCCTGGGCAGTTGTTTGAATGACCTCGTTTGGGTCGGTTAAAGACTGGAACGGTCCAGTAATTTGACACAAATGTCAAAGTGGTCTCATTGTGCAGAGTGCGCTCGCAACTGGCAAACGATGCTGGCCTGCTGTGAAGAGATCGCCTTATTTTGGAGCTAAGGGGATACCCAATTTAAATGTACAGCTTTATTTCAGCCCTGCAGCCCGCACCCATTTCTGAGACACCGCTGCAGGTGCTGCTCCTCAACAACCGGGTCCAGGCGGGCTTTCCGTCACCCGCTGAAGACCTCGGTGGCCAGCGCATCGACCTGACCCAGGTCCTGATCACCCATCCCCAGGCGACCTACTTCCTGCGGGCCAGTGGCCACTCCATGGTGGAAGCCGGTATTTTCGACAAGGACATCCTGGTGGTGGACCGTGCTATCAAGGCCCGGCATAACCACATCGTGGTGGCCATTGTGGATGGTGACTTCACGGTGAAACAGTATTACCAAAGGGCAGGGCGCATCAAGCTCAAAGCTGCCAATCCCACTTTTGCCGACATCGTTCCAAAGGAAGGTCAGACCCTCGAAGTCTGGGGTGTGGTCACCAGCAGCATCAAACAGTTCCCGGTTTGATTCCCGATCGGTCCAGATTCAAACTCAAAGCACAGTCATGTACGCCCTGATCGATGGCAACAACTTCTTTGTGAGCTGTGAGCGGGTATTTCGCCCGAGTCTCAACGGCCTGCCGGTAGTGGTGCTGTCCAACGATGGTTGTGCCATTGCCCGGTCCAATGAAGCCAAAGCCCTGGGCATTGCCATGGGCGCCCCCTGGTTCCAGATCAAACACCTGGCAGAAGAGGCCGGGCTGGTGGCCCTGTCAGCCAACTTCGCCCTCTATGGTGATTTGAGTGACCGCATGATGAGCCTGGCCGCAGGTCTACCGATCTGCCGGTTGGCCGTATCAGGATGTGGTTGAGATTGAGCTGCTGGCAGCGGGTTTGTTGGAGCGCACGACCAACGGCAACGGTCATGACCTGGTGTGGGTCACCGATGCTGGTATCGCACACCTGGCCAAAGCCACGCAGGATAACCGCCAGGCGCGTTCAGCCCATGAAGCCCTGGGGGACAAGGTTGTGCAAGCCATGCTGCGCGATGGTCGACTGGTGTGGACCGGATTGAACCTGCGCGCCAAGGTACCGGGGGAGTCTGAAGAGGTCACGCGCTGGAAGAAGTGCCAACCCGATGTCTTCTCGATCCGCAACAGCTCCCGGCAGGAATATCTGGAACCGTCACTCTGTATGACCTGACCAACACCTACTTTGAGGGCCAGGCAGAACACAACGACAAAGCCCAACACGGGCACTCCAAGGAGAGGCGCACAGACTGCGCCCTGGTAACGCTGGGCCTGGTGCTCGATGGCAGTG
>CAIVHU010000329.1 GCA_903905735.1 uncultured beta proteobacterium | reverse complement strand
GTCCGCACCCAGCAGGGCACCGATAACCACATCGCGACCGGTTTTCATCTGGCCGTCGGTCTGCACGCGTACGCGACTGCGCAGGCGGTTCAGGACCAGCGTTTGCTGGGTTTCGGCCAAGCCGATTTCCCACGGGCTGCCGCAATGTTTGATGGACGACCAGGGCGAGGCACCCGTGCCACCGTCATGCCCGGCAATCACGATGTGGTCAGCCTTGCACTTGGTCACGCCAGCGGCGATGGTGCCAACACCGATCTCGGACACCAGCTTGACCGAGATCGAGCTGTGCGGTGCCACGTTTTTCAGGTCGTGAATCAGCTGCGCCAGGTCTTCGATCGAGTAGATGTCGTGGTGCGGCGGCGGCGAAATCAAACCCACGCCAGGCACCGAGTAACGTAGCTTTCCAATGTAGTCCGACACCTTGCCGCCGGGCAACTGGCCACCCTCACCGGGCTTGGCACCCTGGGCCATCTTGATCTGGATCTGGTCTGAGCTGCTCAGGTATTCGGCGGTCACGCCAAAGCGGCCCGAGGCCACCTGCTTGATGCGGCTGCGCAAAGAGTCGCCATCCTGCAGCGGCATGTCCACCTCAACCACGTCAGCGCCAATCACGCTTTTGAGCGTGTCACCGAGCTTGATCGGGATGCCTTTGAGCTCATTGCGGTAACGCGCCGGGTCTTCGCCGCCCTCGCCGGTGTTGCTCTTGCCGCCAATGCGGTTCATGGCCACGGCCAACGTGGCGTGCGCCTCGGTGGAGATCGAACCCAGCGACATGGCACCGGTGGCAAAACGCTTGACGATTTCTTTGGCGCTTTCCACCTCGTCGATCGGAATCGCCTTGGCCGGGTCGATCTTGAACTCGAACAGGCCGCGCAACGTCATGTGGCGCTTGCTCTGGTCGTTGACGATCTCGGCGTATTCCTTGTAGGTGTTCCAGTTGTTGGCGCGGGTGCTGTGCTGCAGCTTGGCGATGGCATCGGGCGTCCACATGTGCTCTTCGCCACGGGTGCGCCAGGCGTATTCACCACCGGCATCCAGGCGGGTGGCCAGCACCGGGTCCTGGCTGTAGGCGGCATTGTGGCGGCGAATGGCCTCTTCGGCGATTTCGAACACGCTGATGCCTTCAACCCGGCTGGGAGTGCCGGTGAAGTATTTCTCCACAGTGGCGCTGGACAGGCCAATCGCCTCGAACAGCTGCGCGCCGCAGTAGCTCATGTAGGTGGACACGCCCATCTTGGACATGATCTTGGACAGACCCTTGCCCACTGCCTTGATGTAGTTGTAGATCGCCTTGTCGGCACTCAGGTCGCCGGGCAGGTCCTGGCAGATGCTGGCCAGGGTTTCCAGCGCCAGGTAGGGGTGAACCGCCTCGGCACCGTAACCCGCCAACACGCCAAAGTGGTGAACTTCACGCGCTGACCCGGTTTCCACCACCAGACCAGCGGTGGTACGCAGCCCTTCCCGCACCAAATGCTGGTGGATGGCAGACAGGGAAAGAACCGCCGGAATCGCCACTTGAGTGGCGTTCATGCCTCGGTCGCTGATGATCAGGATGTTGTGGCCGCCCTTGATGGCATCCACCGCTTCGGCGCACAAGGAGGCCAGCTTGGCTTCAACCCCTTCGCGACCCCAGGACAGCGGGTAGGTGATGTCGAGCGTGTAGCTGCGGAACTTGCCCTGCGTGTGTTTGGCAATGTCGCGCAGCTTGGCCATGTCGGCAAAGTCCAGCACCGGCTGGCTCACTTCGAGGCGCAGCGGCGGGTTGACCTGGTTGATGTCCAGCAGGTTGGGCTTGGGACCGATGAACGACACCAGGCTCATCACGATGGCTTCGCGGATCGGGTCGATCGGCGGGTTGGTCACCTGGGCGAACAGCTGCTTGAAGTAGTTGTACAGCGGCTTGTTGCGGTCTGACAGCACGGCCAGCGGGCTGTCATTGCCCATGGAGCCAATGGCTTCTTCACCGTTGGCGGCCATCGGGGCGATCAGGAATTTGATGTCTTCCTGGGTAAAGCCAAACGCTTGCTGGCGGTCCAGCAGGGTGCTTTCTGACTCGGCTGCATTGGCGGGCTCGCCACCACCGGCCACGTCGCTCAGGCGGATGCGCAGGTTCTCGATCCACTGCTTGTAGGGCTTGGCATTGGCCAGGCTGGCCTTCAGCTCGTCGTCATCGACCATGCGACCCTGTTCCAGGTCGATCATGAACATCTTGCCGGGCTGCAGGCGCCATTTGCGCACGATCTTGTTTTCCGGGAACGGCAAGACACCGGACTCGGAGGCCATGACGACCAGATCGTCATCGGTGATGCAATAACGCGACGGCCGCAGACCGTTGCGGTCCAGCGTGGCACCGATCTGGCGGCCATCGGTGAACACGATGCTGGCCGGGCCGTCCCACGGCTCCAGCATGGCGGCGTGGTATTCGTAGAACGCGCGGCGGCGCTCGTCCATCATGGTGTGCTGCTCCCACGGTTCGGGGATCATCATCATCACCGCCTGGCTGATCGGGTAACCGGCCATGGTGAGCAATTCCAGGCAGTTGTCGAAGGTAGCGGTGTCGCTTTGTCCGGCAAAGCTGATGGGGTAGAGCTTTTGCAGATCCGCACCCAGCACCGGTGAACTCATCACGCCTTCACGCGCTTTCATCCAGTTGTAGTTGCCTTTGACGGTGTTGATTTCACCGTTGTGCGCCACATAGCGGTAGGGGTGTGCCAGCGGCCACTCGGGGAAGGTGTTGGTGGAAAAACGCTGGTGCACCAGTCCCAGTGCCGAGACGCAACGCGGATCGCGCAGGTCCAGGTAGTAGGTGCCGACCTGATCCGCCAGCAACAAACCCTTGTAAATCACCGTACGGCTGCTCATGCTGGGTACGTAATATTCTTTGCTGTGCTTGAGCTTCAAGGCCTGAATGTGCGCACTGGCGGTCTTGCGGATGACATAGAGCTTGCGCTCCAGTGCGTCCTGCACGATCACGTCGTTGCCACGGCCAATGAAAATCTGGCGCAGGATGGGTTCCTTCTTGCGCACGGTGGGCGACATCGGCATGTCGCGGTCCACCGGCACGTCGCGCCAGCCCAGCAGCACCTGACCCTCGGTCTTGACGGCGCGCTCCAGCTCTTGCTCGCAAGCCAGGCGGGACGCGTGTTCTTTGGGCAAAAACACCATGCCCACGCCGTATTCGCCGGGTGGCGGCAGGGTCACGCCCCGGCTACCGTCAGGGCCCACGCCGTGCTCGGCCATCTCCTCGCGGTACAGCGCATCAGGTAGCTGGATCAGGATGCCCGCACCGTCGCCCATCAGCTTGTCAGCCCCCACCGCACCTCGGTGATCGAGGTTTTCGAGAATCTTCAGGGCATTTTTGACGATGTCGTGCGACTTGACGCCCTTGATGTGGGCCACAAAACCCACACCGCAAGCGTCGTGCTCTGCGGCTGAAGAATACAAACCCTGGTCCTGAAGATACGAGATCTCGGCTGCCGTCGTCATGGGGCGCGCTCCTAAAAATGTCGAAAGAAGGTGACTTTACCGCATTGCAACACCCATGCCAAGCCAATTAATTGGGGTCAGATTCCAATTAATTCAAAAAAAATTCACGCCAATATTAATTGGGGACATATCAAATTAAATAGCGGCTCACACATATCTAATAAGGGCCAGAAGCCTATTTTTCATATGAAATGTTGGCAGAAAAAGGCCTCCCTGCCCTGGCCTTGGTCATTCGGCGCTGGGTGCGCTTTTGCAAATCTGCCACAAAATCAGGTTCACCCAACACCCAGCCGCGCAGTGCAGATTCGGTGAGAGCGGCCTGTTGCACCGGGTTGATGCCCGCTTGCACCATTTCGGCATACGCCGCTTCACGGGCAAACGGCGTGTTGCCCAGGCTCCAAAACAGGGCATGTGGCTTGATCAGGCGGTCTACCCGCAAGCCAAGATAGTGCCCATGACTTGACCACGGATAGTCTTGCGGCTGCGC
>CAIVHU010000328.1 GCA_903905735.1 uncultured beta proteobacterium | reverse complement strand
GGTTCGCCTCAGCGAACCAGTGCGGCGTAATTCAGTGTTTGACAATGTGGGGAAGTCTTTATAGGGGAATTTGCGAGGGTCTGAATGCCTGCGGAGTGTAAACATTTCCAAAAGACTGTCGATTCACTCTGACACCCTGGCCACCCGGAGGTTCAACCTCAGCCCTGAGAGGCGCGCCGAAGCAGCGCTAGTAGGGTTTTGCGGTCTACCGTGCCGGTGCGCTGCTGCAACCCAGCCAGATGTTCGTTCGCCGTGTGGCGCGAAATGCCCATGGCGCGTGCGGCATCCGCCACCGTGTGGTCGGCCAGCAAATGCGCGGCCAGCTCGCTCTGGCGCCGAGTGATGCCCAGCTGCTGCGCCAAGAGCGGTGCCTGCACCAGCGGGCCGGGGGCATCCAGCAGCGCCGTCAGCGCCACGTAGCTGGAGTCAGGCAGCGCACGTAGCAACAGACTCATGGGCTGGCCGCTGAGGCCTTGCCAAGCCAGCCGCATCGGCTGGTTCAGTTTGAACAGAGCATTGCGCAGCACCCGCCCGCCACCCACGCCTGCCAGTTCCAGCTTTGACGAGACCACCTTTACATATTCGCCGTCTTGTAGCAATGCCCGGGCGGACAGGTTGGCTTCCTGCACTTGTCCGCTGCGGTACACCACCCAGGTGGGAGCCAGGTGTTCAAACAGCCCGGCCTGCAGGGTTTTGCGAACCGCATACGCCGCTGTGTGCATATGGACTGCAAAAGATGCGCAATGGGTCTGACAGGCCGCAGAGCCATTCCCGCAGTCATTGCCATAGGTGGCGCAGTGGGTTACCCGCCCGGCCAATGCGGCCAGGTCATCCGGGCCGAGCGGCGCGTCAGCGGCCAGGTTGAAGATGCCGTCACACTGCATCTGGTCCCGCACCGCCCTCAAAGTGCCGCGCCAAAGCGCCGGATTGCCCCGCGCCGTGTGCAGCTCGGCTGCCAGGTGCAGCAACGAGGGTGCAGCCGCTACCGCCGCACCCGACAGATCACTCTCAGCCAGCAGGCGACCAGCCTCGCTTGAATCTTCAGACATTGGCGTTTGCTTTCAGTTAGGCATGGTGTGTAGACCATGCCCGATTGTAGTTTTTTGTCACAGCGTGAACACAATCCGCCCAGTTACAGCACTGGACCATGCCCAAACCCATTCCTGCCCGATTAGGCGGCCCAAATACCACGGCAGAGCGCACCATCACCGCTGGCAACGGCCTCAAGACAGGGGCCTATTCGTCCAAGGTGGTCTTGGCGAATGAGGACGCGAATTTGTTTGCCGAGCTCGAGGCACAGCTGATTCAGGACTTCGACCTAGTGGGCATGGCCCAGGCTGAGGCTGCCAGTGCCTTGAGCTTGCAAGCCCAAAACATGCTTGACGCTCCGTACAGCCAGCGCAAGCCTGCAACAGTGCTGCGCAAGTGGCCGGAACTTTGTGAAAAGCTGCAGTGCGGGGTTGAAGACTATGAGATGTGCCTGGAAGACTTGATTCGCGGCACATCGCCAGACTCGGAGTTGCCTGACCTGGATCAGGCGCTCGCTGACATCGTCGAATCAAACCAGACCGTGATCTGGCTCTGGGAAGACCGCGAGCGTGTCGCCAAGGCGATACAGCTGGCGCAGGATTCAAAGTTATTGGAATAGATGAAGCTCAGGGATTGTAAATAAATAACCTATACAATTCATCATTGCAATGTTTCATTACGTTTCTCACCAAGTTGTGCTTGTTGAGCGCCGGAAGCCCACTTCCGGCTCAAAGATAAATGTTGTTTTGCTTCATTTCTGAAGCATCTCAAACCATGCGGCACACGAGCCCAAGTCGCCATCCATGTCTATCCAGTCTTGGCGCATCATGATGGGCTCATCCCTGACTTTTTTTGAGCCAGTCAAGCTCCATTTTGAGGCGGCCAATCTCACTGTACAGACGATCGGGCTCACTTTGTGCATCGATGGGTTTGGGACCTCGCTTGCCTTCGAACAGGGTCTTGGCT
>CAIVHU010000327.1 GCA_903905735.1 uncultured beta proteobacterium | reverse complement strand
TGGGTGGCCAGCACGCGCGATTCGGTGGTGATCAGCAGTGGTGGCGAATCAAAGACGATGATGCGGTCCGGGTACCGTGCGGCCATGTCTTCCAGTAGCCTGACCATGGCATCGCTGGCCAGCAACTCGGTGGCGCGGGGGTGGGGCGTGCCGCTGGGCAGAATGGTCAGCTTTTCCACATTGGTTTTGAGCAATACGGATGACATATCCAGCTTGTCATCCAGAACAAGGTCAAGCAGACCCGGCCCGGCAGGCAGGCCCACCATGCGCATGATGGAGGGTCGCGCCACGTCGGCATCGACCAGCATGACGGTGTTATCCAGTTCAGTGGCAATGCTCATTGCCAGATTGATAGACGTGAAGCTCTTGCCCTCACCGGGCAGGGCGCTGGTCACCATGATCAGGTTGCCATTGGCGATGATGGATGCACCTTTACCCATGGCGTTCTTGATCAGCGGACGCTTGATCACACGGTACTGGTCGGCAATCTCGGAGCGTGGTGAGCTGGGATTGATGATGCCAGCTTCTGCCATGGCATCGAGAGCCAGTTCAACCTGACGCGAGGTGACAACCAGCTTGGGTGGTTCGGGTTGAGCGATGGAGGTTTGAGGCGCGTTCAATCGCTGCGTAGGCGATGCCGCCGCCGGGGTTGCTGCAGGCATCTCCACGCCCGCCTGGCGCAGTTGTTCCAGCCGTCTGGCGGCCTGTTCAATCAAGCTACTCATAGATTCATCCTGCCCGGTTGGACATCAGGAACAGCGTCGTCATGCCGAGGCCGAAGACCACGATCAACGCTGCTGTAGCCGCCAAAAACTTTTTCAGCTCAGATTTGCGCCGCTGTGCGGTGCCATCGTCAACCACCAGTGAAACCACGCCCAGCAGAGGCAGCCCCAGTGCTTCGCTCATGGCATAGGCATCGTAAAACACCGCACGAATCTGGCTGAGCAGGACGGTGACCCCCAGGCCAGCACCCAAGGCAACCAGCAAAGCCAGCGGCATCAACAGCAATCGGTTAGGTGCCACTGGTTTGGGCGAGGCGCGAGGAGGGTCAATCAGACGGAAATCCGCCACGCCAGTGGCGCTGTCCAAGTCACCAGACATGGTGGCGGACTCTCGGCGGGACACCAGATCGTTGTAGTTTTTCTTGTTGATTTCGTAATCACGGTTGAGTTGGGAGAATTCGGCTTCGACCTGCGGAGCAGTTTTCATGGCGTCACGGGCCCGATTAAAACGCGATTCGTACTCGCTGACCCTCGCCCGCAACGCGGCCACCTGAACTTCAGAAGTCGCCATGACCCGGCTGAGCTCCTGGTATGCCAAGCTATTGTTGCTGGACATGGGCGAACTGGGGTTAGCCATGGCCGCCTTGCGCAGCTCTTGGACTTGCTTGCGCTTGAGGTCTTCAAGTTCTTTGATGAGTCGACGCGCACTGACCACATCAGGGTGCTGGTCAGTAAAGCGCTGCCGCAAGGAGTCCAGGTTGCGCTGCTGGGCATCGATGCGACTATCAATTTCTGGTGTGGCAATAGACATGGCAGACTCTTGCAGCAGACTGCGCGAAGTAATGTCAGCGCTTTCGGATTTTTCGGCATCCAACTGCTTTTTGGCCGCATCACGGGCGTTTTCAGCTTCCCTCAAATCCAATCGCGCCTGACCGAGTTGCGCATTGATGGCGCTGAGCTGACCGGCCATGTCAGTTCCGTTGGCCGTTTGTATGTCAATATTGCGCAGCTTGAACTCTTTCAGGCGGGATTCGGCCTCTTGGAGCTTCGTTAAGTATGTTTTGATCTGCTCTTCAAG
>CAIVHU010000326.1 GCA_903905735.1 uncultured beta proteobacterium | reverse complement strand
GGGCGTAGCCACCAAGTACATGCCCAATTACCTAGCCTGGATGCGTATATCAGAGTGGTACAAGGCCGACCTAAAGCCAGAGCATTTCGTCATTTCAGGGCTGGGCAGGCAGCTCATCAATACATAACGCGAACAGAGCCATCAAATCCCAGTGCTTCTAAAATCTGTCGGCTGGGCTGCCTTCATGCATGCAATCTGCCAGCCGGTTTGTCACCCCACCTTTGAGCCCGTCAGATCGGGTTTAACCCTGCCTTTGAGAGCCTGCCATGACCACTGTTTGCCTCAGCATCTTTCATTTTGACTCCGTCCTGGACCGATTGTGGGTGATTGGCCAGATGGCCTATGCGCGCGCGCCGCTCTTCAGCATGCCGGACCTGAAGTTCTACAAACTGCTGGGTTCGGGCACGGGCGAAGGTTTTACCCCCAAGCCCAATACCGCTGTTTGGGGCATCTTCACGGTCTGGCCAGACGAGGCCACGGCGCGCAAGCATCTTGCCGACGAGCCCCTGTTCAAGAAATGGCGCGCCAAGGCCGACGAGCACTGGACCTGCTTTCTCAACCCGATTGCTGCCAAAGGCATGTGGGGCGGCAAGGTGCCTTTTACCTCTGACAAGTACGACTCCGATGCCACGCCACAGGGCCCGATCGTGGCGCTGACGCGTGCGCAGGTCAAAATGGGATCAGCCTCGCGCTTCTGGAGCCACGTGCCCAGCATTTCGCAGATGGTCGGTTCCGACCCCAACGTGGTTTTCAAGATTGGCATGGGCGAGACGCCGCTTTTTTATCAGATGACGTTCTCGATCTGGCCCGATGGTGAATCGATGTCGGCGTTTGCCCGAGGCAACACATTTCACGGCAAGGCCATCAAGTCCGCTTTCAGCGAAAAATGGCTGGTGGAGTATTTCTTCGCCCGCTTCCGCCTGCTCGGCAGCGAAGGCACCTGGCAAGGCAAGGACCCGCTTGCCGGACTGAACTGGAAAGCCCCTGCCAAAACGCCGGAAGTTGCCCGGGAGCTCGAGCCTGCCTGAACAACCTGCAAAAGCTCAGTTGAGCTTCATCCTTGCCACCAGCTGCGTCACGTTGTGGCGCATCATCTTCAGGTAAGTGCTGCCGGGTTCTGTGGGACCTGACAAGGCATCCACATACAGCTTGGGCCCCAGGGTCACGCCGGTGTCCTTGGCGATTTGCGCCAGCAGTTGTGAGTTGCTCATGTTCTCCATGAACACGGCGCGGATCTTGTCTTTTTTGATCTGGCGGATGAGTTGCGCCACTTCTTTGGCGCTGGGCTCGCTCTCGGTCGAGACGCCTTGGGGTGCCAGGAATTTGATCTGGTAGCGCGCGCCAAAGTAGCCAAATGCATCGTGTGAGGTGATCACCTGGCGTTGCTGCACCGACAGTGCGGCGAACTGGGCCTGGTTGTCGGCATCCAGCGTTTCAAGTTCCTTGAGATAGGAAGAGCTATTGTTTTCATAGCTGCTTGCGCCCGCTGGATCTAGGCTAGAGAGCGATTTGGCTATATTTTTGACGTAGAGCATCACGTTGTGCGGATCTTGCCAGGCATGCGGGTCAATATCGTGTGAATGGCCGTTGGCATCCTGCTCTGAATGACCCTCTTCGGCGGGCATGGCGCGCGGTTTGACACCGTCGCTGGCGATCAAGGTCACGCCTTTGTAACCGGCTGACTTGGCCAGTTTCTCGGCCCAGGGCTCAAAGTGCAGACCATTGAGGACCAGCAGGCGTGCACCCTGCACCGTTCTGGCATCTGCTGGCTTGGGCTCGAAAGTATGGGCATCGGCATCCGGCCCGACCAGCGTGCTCACCTTGACGCGCTCACCGCCCACCACCTTCACCAAATCGCCCAGGATGCTGAAGCTAGCCACCACGGGTAGCGGCTCTGCTGCGCGGCTGGCCTGGGGTAGCAGCAGCGGGGCGGTCAGGGCCCCGCAGACCAGCCATTTCAGAGTCAGTCGTTTCATGTGTTTCCCTTTTCAACGCGAATACAAAATCAGCCCACCCGGTGCGGGCGCTTCATGAGTCGGGGCAGCCAGCCACCCGGTGACAGCAGCAGTGACAAGGCATACAGCACCCCGGCGCAGCCAATGATGGTGGGGCCGCTGGGTGTGTCGAAGTGGTAAGACAGCAGCAGCCCGGCCAGACTGGCCAGCATGGCCTGCACGCTGGCGTTGACAAGTTGGGCGCTTAAATGTTCGTGCCACAGCCGCGCCGAGACAGCGGGCAGCATCATCAGGCCCACCGCCATCAGCGTGCCCAATGTCTGGAAGCCAGCCACCAGATTGAGCACCACCAGCATCAAAAACCCTTGCTGCCAGACCCAGCCACGGTAACCGCTGGCGCTTAAAAACACCGGATCAAACGTCTCCAGAACCAGCCCCCGGTAGCCCGTGGCCAGCGCCAGCAGGCTCACGCTGGTGACCCCGGCCACCAGCAGCAAGCCAGGCGCATCCACGCCCAGCGCACTGCCAAACAGGATGTGCAACAGGTCAAGCTGGCTGCCCTGGCGCGAGATCAACGCCACGCCCAGTGCCAGCGCCACCAGATACAAGGCAGCCAGGCTGGCATCTTCTTTCAGGCTGGTGGCCCGGCTGATCAGCCCGGCAATGCCGGCCACCAGCAAACCGGCTGCCACCCCACCGATGGCCATGGCGGGCAGCGAGAGGCCAAACAGCATGAAGCCCACCGCCACACCGGGCAGCACCGCATGGCTCAGCGCGTCGCCCAGCAGGCTCATGCGCCGCAGGGTCAAAAACACACCCAGTGGTGCGGCACTCAGCGATAAAGCCAGTGTGGCCACCAGCGCGCGGCGCATGAAGGCGAATTCGCCAAAGGGACCAATCAGCGTGTCCCACAGCAGTTGCCAGGTGGTCATCATTGTGGGCTGACGAGCTGCGCCGCTGCCGTATCTTTCGCCTGGGCGATGGCGGCGACTGCGGGCTTGGCGGGCAGGGGCTGCATCGCCTCGTCGGTATGGCAGATGTCGGCGTTGTCGTCCCAGGCCTCGGCAAGCAGGCGAGCACATTGCAAATGCGCAGGCGTGAGTACTTTTGCGGTGTCACCCCAGGCGACCAACTCGCGCGCCAGCATGACCGTTTGCGGGAAATGCTGGCGTACTTGTTCGTCGTCGTGCAGCACGGCAATCACCGTGCGACCTTCGGTGTGCCACTGGTGCACCAGGGTCAACAAGGCGGCGATGGTGCGCGAGTCCATGGCGTTGAAGGGTTCGTCCAGCAAGATCAGATCGGCTTGCTGCACCATCAGCCGGGCAAACAGCACCCGCTGCAATTGCCCGCTGGACAGCGATCCCACCGTGCGCTGCTCAAACCCCGTCAAACCCACGCGGGTGATGGCATTGTCCACGCGCTGCAGCAGCGCGGGGGGCACCCGGCCCCAGGGCCCGACAGCGCTCCAGCAGCCCAGCATCACGCAGTCGCGCACCGACATCGGAAAACTGCGGTCAATCTCGGTGAGTTGCGCCAGGTAGGCGACGCTGCTGCGAGGCGTGTTCAAGGTGATCTGGCCGCCCTCCGGGCGCAGCAAACCCATGATGCTTTTGAGCAGCGTGCTTTTGCCTGAGCCGTTGGGGCCGATCACCGCCGTGAGCGACCCGGTGGCAAATTGGCCACTGATATGGTGCAGGGCAGGGTGCTGGCGGTAACTCACCGTCAGGTTGTCGATGGTCACCATGGGGCTACCTCGGCACTGGCCCACCACACTGCCAGCCACATCAGCAGCAATACTGGCAGCACCGCCAGCACGCGCCGCCAGGCCGGCCAGCCCAGCACGCTGGTCCGCGGTGATGCAGACTCAGGCACCTGCAAGTCATCGGCACGAGGGTGCGTTGCGTGGGCGTGAGCCCCGTGGACGTGTCCGGCATGGGGCGATGCATCATCGTGCAGGTGGGTGGAATGCTTCATAGTACAAGTGAGTTGCGGTATAGTTTATCGCAATTGCGTTGCATCAACCATCTAATGCAACTGAATGGCGATAATTATGATTTAAAGGCGGTGAATCAAGATGGTCTCCCACGCTAGCCCTGTGCAAGCCGATCCGATGGATGCCCTGCTGTCTGCCCACGGCCTGCGCCGCACGGCTGCGGCGCGGCTGGTGCTGGGCTGGTTTCTGGCTCATGCCGACACCAGCTATACCCATGCCCAACTGCTGGCCGCCTTGCAGGGCGGCGAGCCTGGCAGTGGCGTGACGCTGGACCGGGTGACGCTTTACCGCTTGATTGACCGCCTGACGCAGGTAGGCCTGCTGCTGTGCCGCGTGGACGTCAACCGGGTGCGCCGCTACCAGGCCATGCCCGAGAGCGTCAAGGCCATGCCGCATTTCGAGTGCCGGACCTGCCACCGGGACAGTCCGCTGGTGGGCACCCTGCAAGGCAACGCGCTGGATCTGGAAGTGGCCGCACAAAACGCGTTGCAAGCCCTAAAGCTACTGGGCTATCAGGGCGTGAGTCTGGACCTGGCGGTGCGCGGCGTGTGCGCTGACTGCGCCAGCGCCGCTGCAGGTCAGACTGACGCAGCCTATTCCGACAGCCAATAAAAAGACAGTGGCGGGACGCCCTGCGGATGGTTTTCCAGCGTCAAGGGCCTGGCCTGTCAACGCCGATTCGCCGCTTGTGTCTGGCAGGTAAAGCCACTCAGGAGCGGCCTTGTTTTGGTTAGACTGCGCGCCATGATTCGTACCCATGGTCTGAGCTATCGCTATCCGGGCGGGGCCACGCTCGAATTTCCGGATGTGGATGTGCCGCAGGGCACGGTGCTGGTGCTCAGCGGCCCTTCGGGTTGCGGCAAATCGACTTGGCTGGCCTTGGTGGCCGCATTGGTGACACCCACAAGTGGTGACGTAACGGTGGCCGGTCAGCCGCTTGGCGCTCTAAAAAATATAGCTTCTGACGCATGGCGGGCAAGGGCTGTGGGCTTTTTACCTCAAAAGTTGCATCTGAGCGCGGCGCTGACGGTGCAGCAAAACCTGGCCATGGCGCAATGGGCTGCGGGCGTGCCTGAAAACGATGCTCGCATCCACGACGCACTGTCGGCGCTGGGTGTGGCCGAGTTCTCCGGGCGGCTGCCCTCGCAGCTGTCGGGCGGGCAGGCGCAACGGGTGGCGCTGGCGCGGGCGGTGCTGTTGCAACCGAAGGTGATTCTGGCCGACGAGCCCACGGCCAGTCTGGACGACCAAGCCGCAGCCGACGCGGTGCAGCTGCTGCTGGGCACCGCGAAAGCCCAGGGTGCCACGCTGGTGATTGCCACGCACGACGCGCGGGTGGTGTCGCTGATTCCACCCAAAAATAATGGTGAAATTGGCTTCCAGCCTTTACGCCTGTTGCGCAAGCAGCTATGAAAAGCAGACCATGAAAACCCTCTTTTTCGCTTGGCGTTACCTGTGGTCGCGGCCCTTGGGCGCGGCGCTCAATGTGCTGCTGCTGAGCCTGGGGCTGGCCTCCATCACGTTTTTGCTGCTGGTGGGTTATCAGCTGTCGAAAGCGTTTGACCGCGATCTGGCGGGCATCGACGTGGTCGTCGGGGCCAAGGGCAGCCCGATGCAACTGATTCTGAGCGGTGTGCTGCACGTGGATGTGCCACCCGGCAATGTGCCGCTCAAGGCGGTGAAGGAGCTGGAAAAGAATCCGCTGGTGGCCAGCGTGATCCCGATCAGCCTGGGCGACAACTTGTCTGCTTACCGCATTGTGGGCACCTCGCACGCTTACGTTGACCTGTATGACGCCAAGCTGGCGCAGGGCCGACTCTGGACCGAGCCGATGCAGGTGGTGCTGGGTGCCACGGTGGCGCGCAAACTCGGCTTGCAGTTGGGCAGCACCTTTGTCGGGTCACACGGCCTGACGCCGGGCGGGCACGCCCACGGTGGCAGCATTTACACGGTGGTCGGCATTCTGGAGCCCAGCGGCAGCGTGCTGGACCGGCTGATCCTGACCGACACCGCCTCGGTCTGGAAGGTGCATGAGGACTACACCGCGCTCGACGATGAAGACCGCGCGATCATGATCGACGAGCGCGAGATCACCATGGCGCTGGTCAAATACAAGACACCTCTGGCGGCGGTCACCTTCCCGCGCTTTGTGAACACCACCACCGGGATGCAGGCTGCCGCGCCGGCCATGGAAATCACCCGCCTGCTGCACATGCTGGGCCTGGGTACCGATGTGCTGCGTTCCTTTGCCGGGGTGCTGCTGCTGACAGCGGGCTTGAGCGTGTTCATTGCCCTGTGGTCGGCGGTGCGCGAACGCCGCGCCGATCTGGCGCTGCTGCGCATGCTGGGCGCGCCTCCCGCCAAAGTGGCCGCCTTGTTGCTCAGCGAGGCATTGTGGCTGGGCGTGCTGGCCGCTGTGCTGGGCTTGGCAGTGGGGCAGGCTTTCGCCGCTTTGCTGGGCTGGTTTTTGCAGCTGGACAATTCATTGCTGGTGGGCGGCATGGTCTGGCCGTCAGACCTGTGGCTGGTGCCGGTGGTGGCGCTAGGGGTGTCTTTGGGGGCCGCCCTGTTGCCAGCCTTTGGTGCCTACCGGGTGAGCGTGCTGGAACTTCTGCAGGGCCCCTGAACGCCCAGCGCCTGACCGACAACGTTCGCTCATTCATGCTCAGGAAAATTTATGAAAAATAGCCTTCTAGCCCTTATTCTCAATGCGCTGACAGCTACTTTATCCATAGCTGCGCAGCCCGTGCTTGATCAGGCCACGCAGGACGACATCGCGCGTCATCGCACCATGGCCGTGGCGCACGAAAACGCCGCCAAATGCCTGGAGGCTGGCAAGGGCGACGAGGTTTGTGAGAAGCAGCTGCAAATCGAATGCACCGGCCTGGCCATCGGCCGGTTTTGCGGCATGAAGCATGTGCACTAACATGTGCCCATGTTCAAGAGACTGGTCATGAATGCATTGCTTGCCAACCATCGCCTTAACCGGTTGCGGGTAGCGGCGCTGTGCGCTGTGATGGTGGTCACGTCTTCTGTGTCGGTGGCGCAATCGGGGTCGCCCGGCATCGCCGGCGTTCCCATGGGCAGCGGACCGGGGGTACACAGCCCCAACAGCCAGTTTCCGCCCTTGCCAGAGCGCTCCGATGTGCTGCCCTGGTCAATGTTGTCGGGCGTCACGACCAAGGTGGTGAACAAGAAAGTGCTGCCGGTGTTTCCGCCGGAGGTGCTTGCGCTTGATGGCAAGTCGCAACGTGTGCACGGTTTCATGATGCCGCTGGACCCTGGTGAGAAGCAAATCCACTTCCTGCTGACCTCGGTGCCGCTGACCTGCCCGTTTTGCATGCCCGGCGGGCCGGAGAGCATGATCGAGGTCAAAACAAAAACGCCGGTGCGTTACACCATGGAGCCGGTCGTGATGGAGGGCACACTGGCCGTGCTGGGTGATGACGCTTATGGCTTGTACTACCGCATGGCCGATGGCAAGCAGGTCAAGTAAGGCGACCGTTCATCTCAGATCAAGCTCGCAAATATCAGCGTATCTTGATCTTTGTCATGTTTTCGATCACACTCATGGGGCACAGTAGCGTCACCAAGCCGTTTTAATTTGACCAATAAGGACCTCTGCATATGAAAGCACTACAAGATCTTCTCTCAACCGATTACGGCCTCATGAGTCTCATTGGCATCATCATGATGGTGGTTGGTTTGGCCGGGGCTTTTGTCGTGGTGAAGAAAAAGATGGCTCAGCCAGACGATCCGGGACCCAAGTTTGATAATTAATGTTTTTGTTCCCAAGGTTGATCATCCGGTCACCAACCTGACCAAGTCGGGTCAACCTCCCAAAAACCACCTCCGCCAGCGTCGAGGTGGTTTTTGTCTTTTCAGGCGCCAGATCCTTTTTTGATGGCTGGATCTCTGTTGAACAGCCCCGTTGTTTCTGCCCTGTTGCCGGTGGGCTTTTTGATTGCGATCGATGTCATAGCTTCACGCGCAGGTTTCATAAGGGCTGAGGCCATCAAAGACCTCTCGAGCCTGGTGTTCATGGTGCTCACACCCGCGCTGTTGTTTCGCACCATGAGCACGGTGCATGTGGCGTAGCTCAACTTCAAGCCGGTGGCCATGTCTTCGTGGTGGCCTTGTCTGCCCTCATGGCGCTACTGGGCTGGGCTAGGCGGCGTGGTCAAGTCCAGGCCGAGAAAGATCGCACCTTCCAGCGGATTGAAGACATACGGGGCAACGGGTATGAAACCCAGTGCTTCATACAACTGCAGCGCCGCTGTCATGGTGGGCAGCGTGCCCAGGCAGATGCGCTGGTAGCCAGCCTCGCGGGCCTCCTGGCAAATGCGCTCGGCGAGCCGTCGGCCCAAGTGCTGACCGCGCTGGCCAGGCCGCACATACAGGCGCTTCATCTCGCCAGTTGACGCGTCCACCGGACGCAGGGCCACACATCCAATGGCGAAATCGCCGTTCCAGGCCAGGATCAGCCGACCAAGAGGAGGCGCATATTTGCCAGGCAGGGTCGCGAGTTCATCCTCAAAATTCTGGAAGCACAGGTCAAAGCCCAGGCCTTCTGCATAGGCCAGGAACAGTTGCCGTACCAGCGGCAAATCGTCTGGCAGGCGCGCAGGCCACAACGCGATTACGGTGCCAGACGCTCCCGAATCCATAGCTTTTCACCCTTATTGGTATTGGGCTGCAAGCTGTAACGCAGCCTGTCGTGCAGACGGCTCTTGCGCCCTTGCCAGAACTCCCAGTGATCGGGCTGGAGGCGGTAGCCACCCCAGTGCGGCGGCCGTGGTGGGTTCAGTAAAAATTGTGCGCCGAATTTGGCGACGTTGGCCACCAGCACGCCGCGTCCGCTGATCACCTGGCTTTGCGGGCTGGCCCAGGCACCGATGCGGCTGTCCAGCGGGCGGCTGCGAAAGTAGGTGTCGCTTTCTTCATCACTGACTTTTTCCACGATGCCTTCAATACGCACCACACGCTCCAACTCCACCCAGTGAAACTGCAGCGCGGCATACGGGTTGCCCGCCAGCTCCTGGCCTTTCTGGGACGCGTAATTGGTGTACCAGACGATGCCGCGGGCATCAAAGCCCTTGATCAGCACCACGCGCGTGCTCGGGCGCAAGTCATTGCCAACGGTGGCTAGGGTCATGGCATTGGGCTCGGGTACTTCGGCAGCGATGGCTTCTCCCAGCCACTGTTCAAACTGTTTCAGGGGGTCGGCGTGCGAGGCCTCTTCGTTGAGTTCGGCGCGCTCGTAACTTTTGCGCAAATCGGCTAATTGGGTCATGAGGACAGTATAAAGAATGAGGGTCGTTCACGAAGGGCGGCTTGGCGAGGTCTGACCTGCACAGGCCATCAGTCACGTGTGCGAAGCAGCAACACTCACACCACTTTGCCCGCCGTTGATCCTAAAATTTCAGGTCTTACTTTAAAGGAGAAAACCATGGCTTCCGTGAATCGTGATGAACGCAGAAGGTATTTTGGCGTGTTGTTCCTGGGCTTGAGTCTGTTGGTTGCCTTTGCCATCGCGGTGGTGATCAGCCCGTCTCGCAAAGCCAGGGTCGCCAGGCTTGAGGCGGCAGTCCCAACTGCGACTGTTGCTGCGCCCTTGGCAGCGGGGGATGCCAACCTTGCCTCGGTGGTGGTCGAAAAAGGTGTGGTCAAGTTCTATTTCGCCACTGGCAAGGCCGAGTTGGCCGCGGGTGCCAAGCAGGCACTGGCGGGCATCGTGGCGGGCACTTCTGCGGGCAAAAAAGCGGTGGTGAGTGGTTTTCATGATGCCAGCGGCAATGCCGCGCGCAATGCCGAACTGTCCAAACAACGCGCTTTTGCGGTGCGCGACGCGTTGACGGCGCTGGGGGTACCTGTCAGCAAGATTGAACTCAAAAAACCCGTGAAAACGCAGGCATCCGGCTCCAACGACGAGGCACGGCGCGTTGAGGTCAGCCTGCAGTAGTCTGTCGCCTGTCCGTCCAACTCAAAAGCCCGGCACGTTCGGGCTTTTTTATCGATATGTCCGGCAGGGACGTCTTTGAAACCTGTTGGTAACCCATGAACTCACAAGCGGATAAAGACTGGGTTACCATTCATGATGTAATTTAGTTACCAACTTTTTTCAACATCATGAAACTCAACACCACCGTCGAAGCCGTGACCCAGCGCATCATCCAGCGCAGCGGGCCTACACGCAGCGCCTATCTGGCGCAATTGCATGACGCAGCGCAGCGCCCGCCGGGTGCCCAGCGTATGGGCTGTGCCAATGTAGCGCACGCCTTTGCGGCCTTGCCGGGCAACGACAAGCTGCGTGTGGTGGCTGAACGTGCACCGAACATCGGCATCGTTACCGCCTACAACGACATGCTGTCGGCACACGCACCGCTGCAGCACTACCCGGACCTGATCAAGGCCGAGGCACGCCAATACGGTGCCACGGTGCAGGTGGCCGGTGGCGTGCCCGCCATGTGTGACGGTGTGACGCAGGGCCAGCCGGGCATGGAGTTGAGCCTGTTCTCGCGCGATGTGATTGCCATGGGCACGGCAGTGGCGCTGAGCCACGATGTGTTTGCCGGTGCGCTGATGCTGGGCGTGTGTGACAAGATCGTGCCGGGGCTGCTGATCGGCGCGCTGCAGTTTGGCCATTTGCCCACGGTGTTTGTGCCGGCTGGCCCAATGACCACCGGTCTGTCCAACAACGAGAAATCCAAGGTGCGCGAGAAAGCTGCCCAAGGGCTGGTCGGGCGCACCGAACTGCTGGCGGCCGAATCCGCCGCCTACCACGGCCAGGGCACTTGCACCTTTTACGGCACGGCCAACAGCAACCAGATGTTGTTGGAGGCCATGGGCCTGCACGTGCCGGGCACGGCGTTCATCAACCCCGGTGCCGCCGTGCGTGAAGATTTGACGCGTGAAGCCCTGCGCACCGTGCTGGGCACCCCGGCGTACAAATGTCCTCCGATCGGGCTGGTGGTGGACGAGCGCTGTATCGTCAACGCCATGGTGGCGCTGCTGGCCACGGGTGGCTCCACCAATCACTTGATTCACTGGGTGGCGGTGGCGCGGGCAGCGGGCATCCTGATCGACTGGGATGATTTCTCGGCTTTGTCAGATGTGGTGCCCTTGCTGAGCCGTGTGTACCCCAACGGCAGCGCCGATGTGAATCAGTTTCAGGCCGCAGGCGGGCCGGGTTATGTGATCCGCGAACTGCTGGACGCTGGCTTCATGCATGTCGATGTGCTGACGGTGCGTGCCGGAGGCTTGCGCGAGTACACCCGTGTACCAGGCTTGGGTGCAGCCCACGCTGACATGGCCGAAGTTGATGGATCAAAAATGCCTCCAGCCCTGATGTGGCATGAGGTGGGTGCTAGCAAAGATGAATCCATCGTGCGCCCGGCCAGCCACCCGTTCAGCGCCAGCGGCGGCCTGAAGCTGCTGCTGGGTAACCTGGGGCGCAGCGTCATCAAGGTCTCGGCCGTGCCGGACGATCGGCATGTTATTGAAGCCCCATGCCGGGTGTTTGACTCGCAGGAGGCGCTGCAGCAGGCGTTCAAGGCAGACGAACTCAACCGTGACGTGGTCTGCGTGGTGCGCTGGCAGGGTCCGCAAGCCAACGGCATGCCTGAACTGCACAAGCTCACGCCGCCGCTGGCGGTGTTGCAGGGCCAGGGATTCAGGGTCGCGTTGGTGACTGATGGGCGCATGAGTGGTGCCTCGGGCAAGGTGCCGGCAGCCATTCATGTGTCACCCGAAGCCGCAGCAGGTGGTCCGCTGGCCAAAGTGCGCGACGGCGATGTGATCCGTCTTGATGCCCCGGCAGGCACATTGCAAGTGCTGGTGGCAGAAGACGTTTGGGCGGCGCGTGAAGCCCTGTCTATGCCCGAAGCCCTGCGTGCGGCCAACGGTATCGGCATGGGCCGAGCCCTGTTTGCCAGCATGCGGCGCAACGCCAGCTGCGCCGAAGAGGGCGCTTGCAGCTGGCTGTGAAGCGGGTGCTGTGATCAGACTCAGGCGACAGGCCCGCCAATGGCGGCCTCAAGTAGTACATTCAGACTCAATTTTCAGGAAGAACCATGAACGCGACAACCCCTTTGACCGCTCTGCAGGTCATGCAAGACTCTCCGGTGATCCCGGTGATTGTGCTCAACGACGTGGCGCACGCCGTGCCTATGGCGCGCGCTTTGCTGGCAGGCGGCATCCGCATGCTGGAAGTGACGTTGAGAACAAAGCAGGCGCTGGCCTGCATCGAGGCCATTGCGCGCGATGTGCCCGAGGCCGTGGTCGGTGCCGGTACAGTGCGCTCCAAGGCCGATGCACTGGCGGCAGCCCGCGCCGGTGCCCGCTTTGCGGTCAGCCCTGGTTACACCAGTGCAGTGGGTCAGGCTTGCCGCGATGCCAATCTGGCCTTGTTGCCCGGCGTGGCCAGCAGCAGCGAAATCATGATGGCCACCGACGATGGTTTCACCGAACTCAAGTTCTTCCCGGCGGTGCAGGCAGGGGGTGTCGGCATGCTCAAGGCCTGGAGCGGCCCGTTTTTTGATGTGAAGTTCTGCCCCACCGGCGGCATCACCCTGCAAAGCGCACCCGATTTTCTGGCGCTGGGCAATGTGGTGTGTGTGGGCGGCTCCTGGCTGGTGCCAGCCAATGTCCCTGAGACCGGTGACTGGGGCCGCGTCACCCGGTTGGCGATGGAAACGCAGGTGCTGCGCAAGTAATCCACCTTGGGCGTCTGCCTGATGGTGCGCAGATAGCTATCATTGATGTAGCTGCTTGCGCAGGTTTCTATTAGGCTTGAGGCCTAAATCTCTGTCTATGGTCGCTCAATGAGCTCGATTTTGTAGCCATCCGGATCGGTCACGAACGCGATCACCAGGGTTCCGCCTTTGACTGGCCCGGCCTCGCGCGTGACTTGGCCACCCGCTGCGCGGATCTTGTTGCAGGCGGCGGAGGCATCGGGCACGGCCAGCGCGATGTGACCGTAGGCGGTGCCCATGTCGTAGTGGTCTACGCCGTAGTTGTAGGTGAGTTCCAACTCGGCGTGGTCAGGGTTGCTGCCGTAGCCCACAAACGCCAGCGTGTACTTGTACTCGGGGTTGTCAGAGGTGCGCAGCAGCTTCATGCCCAGCACTTGGGTGTAAAAGTCAATCGAGCGCTGCAGGTTGCCAACGCGCAGCATGGTATGGATCAGTCGCATGGAGTGTTCTCTCGGGGATCGGTTTGTTTGGGTGGTGGTTTGTGCCAAAAAACTCTGGGTGCCGCCACTGTAGCCGCTGGCGCTTGGGCCGACGCAGCTTGGGGAATAATCCATGCCTATCCGGTTGGTTGCCAATCAAGCTTTTGGGTGAGTCCATTTGCCGCTGTAGAGCATTTCGTACGTTGGTGCCGCCGCGTTGGCAACCAACCCAAGAACCGAGTTGAATGCGGTCATTGGATAAAAGCGACGAT
>CAIVHU010000325.1 GCA_903905735.1 uncultured beta proteobacterium | reverse complement strand
GACATGAGCACCGGCACGGACTCGGAGATTGAGGAAGAGCGCCGGCTGCTCTACGTCGCCATGACCCGAGCCAAAGAGTATTTGCACTTGCTGGTACCGCACCGCTTCTACGTGACCCAACAGTCGGCCATGGGCGACCGCCATCTTTATGCGTCGCGCACGCGCTTCATCCCCGAAGCACTGACCGCGCAGTTCGACACCGTGGATTGGCCAACGGCAACGGTTGACGGTATGTTCAACAAATCCACTGGGCCTGTCAGGGTGCAGGTTCGCGACCGGGCTCGGTCAGCGTGGCGCTGATGGTGTGCATTGGGTTCCCAACCAAGCTGTGCTTTGAATTGCCGGTTTGTGCATTCGATTTGGTGTGGTGAACGGGGCTGCCGCATTCGACTTTTCGTTGCTTCAGCGGAGATTGTGGTCAATTCAAGACAGCCAAGAGTCGTTGAGGTGTTAGCGGCGGTCTGACGGCGCGCTGCGCAAACAAATACTCGGTGAAGAACTGCTGGACCAAGGCGGGGAATGACGGTGGCTTTGGTGCGGTGGTCTTACTCATCATGCACCTGCGCCTTCGAGGTAAATGACTCGAAGCGACTTGCGGCCAGTTCCATCATCTGTGGCACTGCCGACATGTACCAGTAGGTATTGCTCACCTTCGCATGTCCAACATATGTGGACAACGACAGCATGGCCTGGTCGATATCCACGCCCTGTGCTTGCCACTGCACGATGCGCCGGACGATGAAGGTATGCCTCAGGTCATGGATACGGGTGGTCTGGTGTGTTCCGCGGTTATGCCAGTCCAGTTGTTTGCGCAGTTCGCCGAAGACGCGGTGCACTTGGCGATCCCCCAGTGGCAGCCCCCGACGCTGACCGCGTGTGCCGGTGAAGAATGCACCATCTGGTTCAGATTGCTGAGCGGTCAGGTCGCGCATCCAGCGATGCCGGCGCAGGGCGTTCAATGTGCTGGGATGCATCGGTACCTGGCGTGACTTGCCGAACTTGGCTTGGTGAATGCTCAGCATCCCCGTCTTGAGATCGACATCACTGTTGTGCAGCGCCAATGCCTCGCCGATACGCAAACCGGTTGATGCCAGCAGGCCGAACAAAGTCTCATAGACGATACCCCGAAGTCCGGGCGCTGGACCGAGTCGACGCGCTGCAGCCAGCAAATCAACGACTTCCTGCTCGCTGAAGATGTGTGGGGTCTGGCGCTCCGGAAGACTTCCAAAGATTGTGTTGTCGGGCACCTCGGTGCGTGGCTCAAACTGCTGGAGCCATCGCATGAACATGCGCAACTTTTTGAGCCTTCGCGCCCATGTGTGGGGGTCTGCGCTGTGCTGACTGTCGCATCGTGCCCACTCGGCCATAACCTCCACAGTCAATGGCCCACGATGGCCGACAGCCTGGACATGGCGTGCAAAGCTTTGCAGGGCCCACGCATCATTGTCCGCGCCATATCCTAGGCGGGTGCGTTCAGCAAGATAGAGTTCGACGCGCGATTGCAGGGAAGTGCGCGCACTCATGCTGCGCTCCCTGGCCATGGCAGTGCCACCGCAGAGAGATTGCGACTGTCCAGCTTGGCATAGATCATCGTGGTGTTCAATGATCTGTGGCGCAGCACATCGGCCACCTCCTTGAGTGATGAGCCACCAGCAAGCAATCGGTTGGCCATGGTGTGACGCAGCAAATGCGACCGGGTGTAGGACAGCCCTGCTCTGGCATAGGCCTGGCGGATGGTCTTGCGCACAAGATCGGGGCCAACGGGTTGGTCGAGAGGCGCCATGAGGCGCACGAAGATGGCACGATTGGTGGTGCGGGGGCGCTCCTGCTTGAGGTACGCCGCGATGGCCTTCCCGGTGGTGGCTGGCAGCGGCAGCAAGTCTTCGCGGCCGCCTTTGGTATGACGCAGCGTCAAGGTGCTTGCGCGCCAGTCAATATCGTCCAGGCTGAGTCGGGCGATCTCGCCGCTGCGAAGGCCAAGATCGAGCGCGCAACGAACGATGGCATCAGCACGTCGCATTGATGGGCCGGGCTGACCCAGTGCGTTGACCAATTGCGCGACTTCTTCGGTGGTCAACGTCTTGGGCAATGCGGACTGCTTCCAATTGGCTGGGTAAGCTATCGCGCTGGTCAGACCGCCGTGTAAGTGGTCCCCAAGCGAGACGTGGTACCGGAAATACCCGCGCAGTGATGCCACGACCGAGGCCAGGCTGGAGGGCTTGCTGTATCTGAGCGCCTCGTGGGCAAAAAACTGCCGGACCTGCTCGGGCGTTATGGCGCCAATGTTGATGGCGTCGCTGCCAAAGTGTTCGGTAAGCAGTCGCCCAATGATGCTCAGCGCCATGCTGCGGGTCTTTGGCACCAGGCCCCGCGCATGTTCCATGTACTCGTCGTAACGGCGTAGTTCCTCATCCACCGCCGTCACACTGAGCGCCGCCGGTGCAATAGCGCCCACAGACCGCAACACCACCAGCAGGTGGCCAAGTGCGGCGCGGTGATCCGACCGGTCATGACGGACCGGTGCAGCGCATTGGCAGTTCGGCAAGTGCTCGTCAAGAAATTCGGCGACTGATGCCTCGTTGACCCTGTTCAAACGCAGCCGTTTGGTACGCGCCCATCGCGCGAAGTGCGCAATATCAACCACGTAGCTGGCTGAGGTATGTTCAGCATAGCCATGCTGCGCCAGATACTGCTTGAACGCATCGAAATACGGTCTGATCGGTCCCTTGGCGAGACTGTCAGTGTCAATGTGACGAGGACGGTGAGTGATTCCCATGGTGATCTCCTGAAGTGGGATCACCAGTGAAATTCTACTGAATAACTATGTCCAGATATGCCGTTGGCCACCCAGCCGTGACCCGCGTCCTGCGGGCCTGAGAGCAATCATAGAAAAACTATCTGCGCATAGTTGTCACCTGAGCATAGAGGCTGATTGCGGGTGTTCGCGACGGGCAGCATGCTGGCTGTCCAGTTCAACTCCAGCTAGCTGTCGTTCGTGGTTGACTTCAACGTGCTCAGTGCGATCATTGAAGTTGCTGATTTGTTTGCCAGATTGCTGACATTGGGTGCAAAAAAGTTCCTCGTCGAAGCGACAAGTCGTTGTGTTGTTGCGGCCGACGACTTTTTGCCCCAGGCTAAGGACCCTGAAATCGTTGCACCGGGCAGCCATACCAACCGATGGCGAGGGTCAACGGAATTCGGCAGCCTGGGTCAAATCGGTATCGACGACGACGGGTCTGTTTCTGAGGAAGCGACACAACGAGTATGACGGTGCTTTAGCCGATATGCCAATTGCGGGCGGGTCATGCCCAGCATGCGGGCGGCCTCCGACAGATTGCCACGAGCACGTGCCACTGCAAGGTCCAGCACCAGCGCGTCAATATCTTCCAGCGCGCTGCCGCTCTCCAGAATGCGGGTGCACAGGTCCTTGTCCTGCGCGGTGGGCAATCGGGCGAGATGGCCATGCTCGTTCAAGCTGGTCTGCACGACATCGGGCTCATTAGGGAACAGGTGTTCCACTTCGACCATACCCGCCTGGAGTGCAAGAATGACACCGCGCTCCACCAGATTTTCCAATTCGCGCACGTTGCCAGGCCAACTGTGTTGTTGCAGTGCCTGCATCGCGCGCTCTTCAAAACCCATCACGCGCTTACTGTGCAGAGCGCAAAAGCGGGTGAGCATGCTTTGGGCTAGCGGCTCGATGTCAGTTTTGCGTTCGCGTAGCGGCGGAATACAAACGGGATAGACATTGAGGCGGTACAGCAAGTCTGCCCGAAATCGCCCGGCCAGCACGGCCTGTTGCAGGTCTACATTGGTGGCCGCCACCAGACGCACATTCACCTTGCGCGTGGTCTCGCCGCCCACGCGCTCAATCTCGCCTTCCTGCAAGACGCGCAGCAATTTGGCCTGGGCCGCCAGCGGCAATTCCCCCACTTCGTCGAGCAGAAGGGTGCCGCCATCGGCGCGCTCAAAGCGACCGACGCGCATGGCATGGGCGCCGGTGTAAGCGCCTTTCTCCACACCAAACAACTCTGCCTCCACCAACTCCGAGGGCAAGGCTGCGCAATTCACAGCCACAAAAGGCTTGTCGGCCCGGCTGGAGAGCTCGTGCAAGGCACGAGCAAAGCGTTCCTTGCCGACACCGGTCTCACCGGTCAGCAGGACAGTGGCTTGGGTGTGCGCCACCTTTTGCATTAAGGCGTAGGCCTTGCGAAAAACCTTGGAATTGCCAATCAGTTGGCCGCCCAAGTTCGCGGGCTCCAGCGTGGATTTCAAGGCATCGACCTGTGATTGCAGTGCCTCCATCTTTTCCATCAGCGAGTCGTCATTGAAGTACATGCGGTGCGCCTCGCCATCGGGCCATTCTTCAATCGGGCGCCCGACGATGTGGCAATGTTCCGCGCCGCACGCGGCGCACAGGGTTTCCTTGTACAGGATCAGCCGCCCCATGAAGGCGCTGGTGTATCCGCTTGCATAGCCCAGCAGGGTCCAGCAGGCCGGGTCGGTATCCGGACCATATTTCTGCTGGTGCGCATAAGCCTCCCAGGAATGGTCCCAGCTGAACTCTCCGTAAAACTGACCGGCCTGAACGTCGAATGTGAGATTGACGGGTGTGACATGGGCTGACCCTTCGAGCATGAAGAGTTGTGGCCCCACCAGAAAGCATTCCTGCAAGCTCATGTCTGGACGGGTCTTGCGGGCGTGCTCCGCATCACACATGCCTGCGGCGTAGCCCATGCGCGTCAGAATGCGTCGCGCATGCTCGGCACCAACAGAGGTGATCAGGTCCTGGCGCAAGGCGGTCAAGGCCAGGGTGTGCATCAGCACCATGCGCCGTTCGCCCAGCCAGATGGCACCGCTGTCGGGCTCAAAGCGCAGCAGGCGTCGCAAGTCGTCATTGGGTGGGTATTTGAAGCTCATAAGACTACCTTTTGCAGTGATGCAAACCAGCTATTTTCTCGATATTGTTTCAAGAACCATCGTCAGATCGGTATTTTGCGACCTTCCGTCAGAATTTGATCATCCGATCAAATGTAACGCGAATCACTTTACCGGATGGTAAATTTCATTGGTGAATAACAACGGGCAATCTAAGGGAAAGCCCTATTGCGCGCAAGTCAAAAGATCAAACTAGGCGAGGAAGATGGGTGTGTATTTAGGGGTTATCCCTATAAATCTCGAGATTACAGCGATTCGACGCTAGGTTGGCAAGAACCTTGCAAAGTCACTCATGCAAGGCCTGCCAACGCCTGCAGGGCACTTTCGCAACATCTTAAAAAGAGGAGATCTGTAATGGCATTACTGAATCGAATGGACTGGTATGACATCGCCAGAGCCACCAACTGGTCACCCAGCTATGTGACCGAACTGGAGCTCTTTCCGGTCGAGATGGCCGGTGACTACGGCCTGCCCCAGGAGGCTTGGGAGAAATACGACGAGCCCTACAAGCAGACCTATCCCGAATACGTGAAGGTGCAGCGCGAGAAGGATGCGGGCGCCTATTCAGTGAAGGCGGCGCTGGAGCGCTCACGCATTTATGAGAACTCCGACCCGGGCTGGAAGTCGGTGATCAAGGCGCACTACGGTGCGCTAGCCCGGCTGGAATATGCGGCTGCCACTGCCGAGGCCCGCATGATGCGTTTCTCCAAGGCACCGGGCATGCGCAACATGGCCACCCTGGGTTGCCTAGACGAGATGCGCCACGGGCAGATTCAGCTGTATTTCCCGCACGAACATGTGTCCAAAGACCGGCAGATGGACTGGGCGCACAAGGCCCTGGAGACCAACGAGTGGGCCATGATTGCGGCGCGCCATTTCTTTGACGACATCATGATGACGCGCGATGCCATCAGCGTCTCCATCATGCTGACCTTCAGTTTCGAGACCGGCTTTACCAACATGCAATTTCTTGGCCTGGCAGCCGACGCGGCCGAGGCCGGTGACCATACCTTTGCCAGTCTGATCTCCAGCATCCAGACCGATGAATCGCGCCATGCACAAATCGGCGGCCCGGCGCTGCAGGTGCTGATTGAAAATGGAAAAAAGGCCGAAGCACAGAAAAAAGTTGACATTGCCTTCTGGCGTGCCTGGAAACTTTTCTCGGTGCTGACCGGCCCGATCATGGACTACTACACACCGCTGGAGCACCGCAAGCAGTCCTTCAAGGAATTCATGGAGGAATGGATCGTCGCCCAGTTCGAGCGGGCGCTTACCGACTTGGGCCTGGACCTGCCCTGGTACTGGGACCACTTCCTGGAGCAACTCGGCGAGCAGCACCACGGCATGCACATGGGTGCCTGGTTCTGGCGCCCCACCGTGTTCTGGAACCCAGCTGCGGGTGTGACCCCGGCCGAGCGCGAATGGCTGGAAGAAAAGTACCCGGGCTGGAACGACACCTGGGGCGAGTGCTGGGACGTGATCATCGACAACGTGGTAGACGGCAACATGGCCATGACCTACCCCGAGACCCTGCCCATGGTCTGCAATATGTGCAACCTGCCCATCAACTACACGCCGGGCAAGAAGTGGAACGTCAAGGACTTCCCGCTGGAATACAAGGGCAGGCTCTATCACTTCGGCTCGGATCAGGACCGCTGGTGCTTCGAGCAGGAGCCCGAGCGCTATGCCGGCCACCTGAGTCTGGTGGACCGCTTCCTCGCCGGAATGATCCAGCCCATGGACCTGGGTGGCGCACTCAAGTACATGAGCCTGGCGCCGGGCGAAATCGGCGACGACGCGCACAACTATGCCTGGGCCGAAATCTACAAGGCCATGCGGGCCGAGAAAAAGGCCAGCTGAGAGCCGCTGCGAGCCAAGAACAGAACAAGCCGCCAGCCAACCGCGCCGGCGCAATGAATCCAACCGATACAGGAGAGCCCTATGGCCTTATTTCCCTTGAGTTCGAATTTTGAAGGCGACTTCGTGCTGCAACTGCTGCCGGTCGATACCGAGAACACCATGGACGAAGTGGCGGCGGCCGCCGCCCACCATTCCGTGGGCCGCCGCGTGCGTGCCCGTCCGGGCCAGATCCTGCGCATCCGTCGCCAGGGAAGCGAAGAGCTGCTGCCGCGCAGCATGAAGGTGATTGATGCGGGCTTCAAGCCGACCGAGACCATCGAGGTCGTCTGGCAAGCGCCCGGCCACTGAGCAGGAGACGCAGTCATGACATTTCAGAAAGTTTGCACCTTGGATGACTTGTGGGAAGGCGACATGGAATCCTTCGAGGTCGATGGCAAGGACATCCTGCTGGTCTGTGCAGAGGGCGGCGTGATCAAGGCCTTCCAGGGCATGTGCCCGCACCAGGACATTCCCCTGTCTGAAGGCAAGTTCGACGGCAAGACCGTGATCTGCCGTGCGCACCTCTGGCAGTTCGATGCCTGCACCGGCAAGGGCATCAACCCCTCCGACTGTGCCCTGGCCGAATACCCGGTGCGCATCGAGGGTGAGGACGTGCTGGTCCAGACCAGCGGCGTTCAGGTGCTGTTTGCACACACCTAAATCCATTAGAAAAATCAGGAGAAAGCAATGAGCAATGCAAATGCAGTGGTGAACAAACACAGCAACAACCGGGTCGGCCCGGTGATGCGCGCCGGCGAACTGGCCATGGCCGTGGCCGAGGCCGCCAAGGAAGACAACCCGGGACGCGTCATCCGCGTGGACGACAAGCGCGCCTACCTACGCATTGATACTGATGACGAGCTGATTCTGCGGCGCGAGACGATTGAAAACGCGCTGGGTCGCCCGTTCAAGATGAACGATCTGGAGGTGGACCTCAGCTCCTTTTCCGGACGCATCGAGACCTTGCCCGACCAGGTGCGTTTTTACTTCGCCACCCATCTTTAAAACATCCGGCTCCGGGCCCGGCCCGCAAAGTCAAAAAAACCACGAGGAGACAGATATGTCAGAAGCTCAAGCACAAGACCAGGTATTGAAGCCGCTCAAGACCTGGAGCCACCTGGCCGGGCGCCGCCGCAAGCCCAGCGAATACGAAATCGTCAGCGTCAACCTGCATTACAACAACCGCGATGCCAACGCGCCCTGGGAGCTGGACCCCGGACTGGCCATGAACCAGTGGTACAAGAAAAATACCTTTGGCAGCACGCTGCAGCACGACGACTGGAACGCTTTTCGCGATCCGGAAGAAGTGGTTTACCGCAGCTACAACATGATGCAGGACGGCCAGGAGAACTATGTCTTCGGTCTGTTCGACCAGTTCAATGCGCGCGAGCATGACAAGTCACTGGACCCGCGCTGGGCCGGCACGCTGGCGCGGCTTTACACCCCCGCACGTTACCTTTTCCACACCCTGCAAATGGCCTCGGCCTATGTCGGTCAGGTGGCACCGGCCAGCACCATCACCAACTGCCACTACTTCCAGATGGCCGACTCCTTGCGCTGGCTTAGCCACACTGCTTACCGCACCAAAGAACTTTCGCTGGCCTTTGCTGACAAGGGGTTCTCAACTGACGAGCGCGGTTATTGGGAAACCGATCCCGCCTGGCAGGGCTTTCGCGAGCTGATGGAAAAGGTGCTGGTGACCTGGGACTGGGCCGAAGGTTTTGTCGCCTTGAACCTGATCGCCAAACCGGCCATCGACGAAGCCGTTTTGCGCAAGCTCGGCGAGTCCGCACGCCACAATGGAGACATGTTGCTGGGCCTGCTCAACGACGCGCAGCTGATGGACGCAGCACGCCATCGCCGCTGGGCCACCGCGCTGGTGAAGATGGCGCTGGAGAAGCCGGGCAACAAGGAAGTGCTGCAGGGCTGGATTGCCAAGTGGGAGCCGATTGCCGAGAAGGCCATCGATGCCTACTGTGCTGTGCTGGCCGATGTGCCCGGTGCCGCTGATGCGGCCAAACAGGCGACCCGTGACTTCCGACACGGGTTGGGGTTGTAGCTTCCACCCACTCCCACAGCAGGCGCTTTGCAAGCAGCAGGTGCCTGCTTTTCCGCCTACAACTCCATGTGTGAAACAGCCATGACATCCACCCGAATCACGACCGAGCCCGAACAATGCGAATTTGAGCAACGGGGCCAGGACAGCGTCTTGCGCGCCGCCTTGCGTGCAGGCATCGGCTTTCCCTATGAATGCAATTCTGGCGGCTGTGGTAGCTGCAAGTTCGAACTGCTCGAAGGCGAGGTCGAAAACCTCTGGCCGCAAGCGCCGGGTCTCACCGATCGGGATATCCGCAAGGGCAAGTTGCTTGCCTGCCAGTGCGTTGCAAGCACCGATCTGCGTATCAAGGTGCGCACAGCGTCGGAATACGTTCCACCCATTCGACCCAAACGCTTGCGAGCCCGTTTGGTCAGCATGCATGCCATCACGCACGATATCAGCGAGTTCCGCTTTGTGAGTGAAGAGGGCGCTGACTTTCTGCCGGGCCAATACGCCATGCTGGACATCCCCGGCGTAGGCACGCCCCGCGCCTATTCCATGTGCAACCTAGGCAACGCAGAAGGCGAATGGCATTTCCAGATTCGCCGCGTCGCCAAGGGCCTGGCTACACAGCAGCTCTTTGCGCATCTGCAGATTGGCGATGTGATTGAGATCGACGGTCCGTATGGCATGGCTTATTTGCGCACCGAGGTGTCGCGTGACATCGTCTGCGTGGCGGGTGGTTCCGGCCTGGCTCCCATGGTTTCCATTGCACGCGGTGCCGCGCAAGCCGACCTGCTACAGACGCGTCAGCTGCATTTCTTTTATGGCGGCAGAACGCCGCAAGACATCTGTGGCGAAAGCCTGCTGCGCCAACTGTCCCGCTTTGGCGAGCGCATCCATTTCCATCCGGTGGTATCACTGCCTGGTGAGGATGGCGGCGAAGCCTGGAGTGGTGAAACCGGCTTTGTTCACGAGTTGGTGCGACGAACGTTCGGAGACTCCATGCCGGACTACGAGTTTTATTTTGCGGGTCCACCACCAATGACGCAGACTTTGCAGGAAATGTTGATGGTGGGGTACCGGGTTCCCTTCGAACAAATTCATTTCGATCGTTTCTATTGAGGCACTGCGGGCAAATTCCCGGCCCACTAGGGTGTAACGGTATTCTTTCGGAATTAGCCAATTCATAGCTGATGGGAGCTCGACATCCATGAAGCAAGCACTGCCGAATGCCTGCGGCTGCAGACCTGTCACTCATACCTTTTCGCTGCCAGCGTCGGCAAAGACGTGTGGGAGGCTGCTAATTTAGCCATAGCTTTACGGAACTTCAACTGCGAATAACATTTCTGATGGTCGAAAGCGGCCACCCGGGAGCACCCGCTTCTGGCCGATGGCGGGTGCAGCTATCCGCGAAATCGACGCCACATTGCTGACAGTCAGGCTACTGGAGTGATTGACTGGTCTGGAGCGAGAATTTCGGGGAAACCTATGTCAGGAAACGCACAACCGAAATAGGTTTTTCCCCATAGCAGACGCTCAATTTGAAGGTCGGCAAAGGGAAGGGTTGGCTGGCTCTTTTAGACCCTCAGTGGCCTTTCGGGTTGCTGAATTTGGCGACCTAAACCAGTTATAGAAATGTTCACTTTAGGGTCGAATGACATCAACGGAATGTTCAGGCGAATACAGACAGGCCATTCAAGATCAATTGATTGTTGGAGTCATTCAAATACGTGCTGGTCAGACTTGGCATTGATTTCAAAACAGTGGCCCAATCAGGCGTGCCATTGAATGATGTTGTATTGCTGCTGGAGTCGGACGATGTACTTGTGGGCGTTGAACTCTTATCCGAATTGGCACTTATTGATGCTGCTTGGAGAAAACTATTCATCAATCCTTGAGCGGTGTAAAGGGGGGTCGTCGAAGTTGCTCCGCCAATCGTTGCAATGATGGAAGAGTCATTTGCCAAGTTTGATGCCTGGGTTGCAAAAATTCCCGCTGGCGAAACTGAAGACACCACTGGCGTGTAGTTGCTGCTGGGCAGTGTTGCGGTGATGGTCGACATACAGGATTGGTTCGGGATGAATTTTTCAGAATTTTCTGCCTCATTCACGCGGAGGTCAAATCCAAATTGAACATGACCAAAAACGAGCTGGCTTACAGGATACGTTGGTGCCGACACCGACTTGCCCCACGCTGCCTGGTCTGCGTTGAGTCACCCCATCGCCCGCGTCACCCGCTTGTCGCAGCGATTTCAGCTTCGTCGCTCCTGTGTGACCAAAGTTCGCTCCCTGGGTGATAAGGTCCTCAGCCGCAACACGTCGGCGAGCATCGTTTGAGACACCTTGCTGGATGCTTCATTGGCGAAGCAGTCCACTACCGGGGGAATTGGTTACTTTGACCCGATGTGATCCTGTAAGGCCCGAGCCACCTCCATGCACACTCCATTCCAATCGCCATCCAACTTTTGCCGAAACAATCGCAGGGCTCCGGGGTACCAAGGCGAATCGGTACGATCTTCCATCCAGCGCCAGTCGCATCGGTAGTCGGGCAGCATCAACCAGCACGGCACGCCCATTGCCGCCGCCAGATGTGCAGTTGCTGTGTCCACGGTAATCAGCAAATCGAGCTGACTCAAAATGGCTGCTGTGTCGGAAAAATCAATCATCTCACTGCCCAGATTCGTGAGAGGCTGGTCCTGCGGCGGCAGCTTTGCCTGGTCTTCACCGCGCCCTTTTTGCAAACTAATAAACGTCACGCCAGAGACCTTCCATAGGGGTGCTAGCGTTTCCAGCGAATGTATGGAGCGCGATGCATCGTTGGAATGACTCGCGTTACCGTTCCAGACCAACCCAACGCGATAGCCCGCTTCAGGCAACCGCGAAACCCAGGTTGCCACCCGTTCAGGTGACGCAAAAAGATAGGGAATAGGAACCGGGATACTATCAATTGTGGTCTTGAAATGCAGTGGCAGACTCAATAGGTAACACCAATAATCATATTGCTTTGAAACATCCGGAACCCAGTCCTGAACGCTTATGCTGACAACCTTGTCAGCCAGTCCCTGAGCTTCAAAAAGCGTTGCCAAAGGTTGTTTGCACACCAGCGTCAGTTGCTTCAGCCCCCTGGCCTTGAGCAGGGGCAAATAGCGCACAAACTGGATCTCATCACCAAAGCCTTGTTCCGGCCATACCAGCAGAGACTTGTTCTCAAGTGACTCGCCCTTCCATTGACGCAACCACGCCGGGTCACCCGCCACCAGACGACGTGTGCCAACACTTGTCACTCGGTTGAGCGACGAATAGCGCGATTCGTAAGCCGGCCAACCTTCGGAGAATCGCCCCTGGCTCAATAACAACAAGCTGTAGTTCCAACTGGCATCTGCAGATTCAGGATCGATTGCGAGCGCCCCCGAATATGCTGCCTCTGCTTCCTGCATGCGCCTTTGTGTGGTGAGCAATGCCCCCAGATTGGAGTATGCACTCACCATCCTGGGTTGAGCGTCCAGGGCACACAGGAAGGCGGCTTCAGCCTCTGGCGCTCGCCTTTGATCCATCAGCAACAGTCCCAGATTGGAATGGGCATCAGCAAACGCTGGTTTCACGGCAATGGCATGTCGAAAGGCCATCGCCGATTCTTCGGGTCGCTGTTCCTCCATCAACAGCAAACCCAGGTTGCAGTGTGCTTGGGCATAGTCCGGTTCCAGTGCAATGGCACGCAGGTAGGCCGCCTCGGATTCTTCCGGCCGACATTGCTTCTTGAGCAAATTGCCCAGGTTGGACAGGGCTTCGGCGTAATCCGGTTGAATTTCAAGTGCCCGCAGATACGCTGCCTCGGCTTCAACGAGCCGCCCCTGCTGCATCAGCAGCGCTCCAAGATTGGAATGTGCCGCGGAAAAGTCAGGCTTAATGTGTATGGCCTGGCGATAAGCCCCCTCGGCTTCCCGAGAGCGCAGTTGATCTTTGAGGAGATTGCCGAGGTTGTAGTGTGCATCGGCAAAGTCAGGCTTGAGCGCAATGGCGTTCAAATAAGCCGCTTCGGCATCTCCGGGACGTTGCTGCGCCATTCGCAGGTTGCCCAAATGGGAGTGCACATCGGCATTGTTGGGCTCAAGCGCAATAGCCCTCAAGATGGCCGTTTCGGCCTCGGGCAGCCTTTTCTGCGTCAATAGCAACGCACCAAGATTGGCATGCGCTACGGCAAGCTCACCTTGAATAGAAATGGCTTTCAGGTAAGCCGCCTGGGCTTCATGCGGGCACTTCAATTCCACCAACATGTTGCCGAGATTGACATGGGCATCGGTGTGATCAGGCTGCAGTTCGATAAGCTTCAGATAGGCGTTCCGGGCGTCTTTGAGACGGTTTTCTGCCTTGAACAATACGCCCAGATTGAAATATGCATTCGCATAAGTGGGCTCAATGGCGATGGCATGCCGATACGACGCTTCAGCTTTCCGATGCTGCTGCTGCTCCATATACAGTATGCCCAGGTTGTAGTGTGCATCGGCATAGTCCGGACGAATGGCGATCGCCCGCAGATACGCTGCCTCAGCAACATCCGTTCGATGGAGAATCGCAGAATAGGCTCCGCAGTGGCATAGCAAGACAGCATTTTGCGGGTACAAAACCATCCCGCGTGCCACAACTTTCAGCGCTTCCTTGATTCGCCCATTTCGGTGGAATTCCAGGCTTTGGGCAATCAGGGAATCGGCATCCTCGCCAACAAGTGCCTTGCTGGATGGTTTGGAGGCATGCAAGGACACGTTCTCAGCCTCATTCATTTTGTGACGAAGCGCATAGGATGACGCATCCTGAGGATGCCCCTGCTATTTTGAACTGCCTGGTCGGGCGATCATGCATTTTTTTATCTTTCAGTTGGCCGATCGGTGAACACTGAATTCAGGCTTGAGCAGGCTGATACTTAATTTGGATGGCCTGCGTATTCCAGCGATCGCAGACAGCGATTCGATTTTGATGGCTGACAGTTTTTCTCATGCCCTGGGGCCGCTACCGTCGATGTCCTGAATGACGGCGTGATGGTATCTCAAGTGTCCGCCATCACGGTGGAATGAGCGCACGTTATCCATGTGGCCACCGGCCAGGTGGGTACCAGCAGGCGCGGTACACCACCGAACCGTTCAAGTGCGGCGATGGTGCACAGCACCCAGTCCAGGACCTTTTCGGCCTGGGTGGGCAACTGTAGTGCCCAGGATTGGCCTCAAGATAGTAGGCGCGGGTCACTGCATCAAAGTCGTAGAGCAACTTATAAAATCCGTTTTCAAGCCGATAAAGACCATATGCAAGTCAATAGCATTTCCACTTCAACTGCAAGCAGCTCAGCAGGCAGTGCTGGCCTGATTGCACAACTGCAAGAACAGTTGAAGGAACTCACCCAGCAATTGAAGGATGTCGCCACCTCCAGCCTAGATGCGAAAGCCAAACAGCAACAAGAGCAGTTGTTGCTGGCGGAGATTGCCGCTATCCAGGCGCAAATCGCTGCCATTCAGAGTCAACGGCAACAGGATCAGCTTAGCAAGGCCAGCGCGTCACAAAGCAATGTGAAGCGCACACAAGCTGCCAGCAACCAGGCATTGGGCTCTCAAGTGGACGAATATATTTAGTGCTCGACTGGCATTCTGGCAAGTGACCGACAGGTTATCGCCTCTGTAGCATATGCCACTCACGCCTGAAGGAGCGGCACCCCACCAGCCAAGGATCAAAGTCTGGCAACAGGAAACATTGCAACATGAAACGGTTTGAATTTCATCTCGACATTTCGTCGGAACGCTACCTGAGTTATTACAAAGGAACGGTCAATCAAGTGATTGTTCAATGTTTCAACGGCGTATCCGTCCAGTTTCCTGCATCGATGTTGACCCAATTCGTTTCCATCAGGGGGATCCATGGCAACTTCGCCCTTACGTGTGACGATAACTTCAAGAGTTCTCAACTCAATAGGTTGGCAACTCGTGATGTGAAGTGATGGACAACCAGTACTCATCTGGCCGCTAATGGCAGGAACGTGCTTACAGGGCACGCCCAAACTTTCGGCTGGCCAGCCTCCAAAAAAAGCTGCAATTGGGTTACCCGGAAGTTGACCGTGGCGAACGACTGCAGACGCTGCAAAACGGCACTGACGCTAGGGTGAATGCAGTCATTCTGGAAAGAGACTTTACCCGTCAGCAACCGTTCGTAGTCGACGCCGCCCATCGACTCCATCTTTGCCCATTGCTGAGCTTCACGTTGTCAAATTGGTCGCCCTTAAGCAGTCACCGAATTTCCATCAAACTTTCGTCGCCAATGCCTCAAATTCATCCAGCGGCAGTGGTTTGCTGAACAGATACCCCTGATAGGCAGCACAACCCAAATCGGCCAGGAAGTCACGTTGCCCCTCGGTCTCCACGCCTTCTGCGATGACTGCCAGGCTCATCGTATCTGCCAACGCGATCACCATCCTAGCTATGGCAGCATCGTTCGAATCCCTCAGGATGTCACGAACAAAGCCTTGGTCAATCTTGAGTTGGTCTAGCGGAAGCCGCTTGAGATAAGCCAGGGAAGAGTAACCGGTGCCAAAATCGTCCAATGAGAACCCTACTCCGTGGGCCTTCAATTTGCCCATCTTGGCAATGACATCTTCAATATCTTTGATCAGCAAGCCCTCCGTCAGCTCAAGTTTAAGCAAATTGGGATTGGCACTGGTTCGTGCAAGTATGGTTAAAACATCATCAGCAAAGTTGGGGTGATGAAACTGACGTGCGCTGACATTGACCGCGACTGTCAGGTGAGCCATTTCAGGGCGGCTTGCCCATTGAGCCAACTGCGTGCAAGCGGTTAAGAGCACCCACTCACCAAGCGCCAGAATCAGGTCACTTTCTTCAGCCAATGCAATGAACTCGCCAGGAGGCACGATGCCGCGCACCGGATGGCTCCATCGCATCAGCGCTTCAACACCGGCAATATTGTTTCGACCGGCGATCTGGGGCTGGTAATAGAGTAGAAACTCATGTTTTACCAATGCATCACGCAGGCCAGCTTCAAGCTCGGCACGGCTCGAAATCTCAGCCTGCATTTTGGGGTCAAAAAAACGCATGGTATTGCGACCGGCGGCTTTTGCTTGGTACATCGCAAGATCAGCGCGCTTCAACGGCTCTTCGATGGCCTCGGGTTGGCCACCGCCAAACAAGGTGACGCCAATGCTGGGAGTGCTGCGGTGGTCTGTGCCCTCAATCTGATAGACCTGGTTAAGGGCGATGTGAATCTTTGCACTTACGGTCTCCGCCTGCGTCGCCGCGTCAATTTCATGTTCGCTTAAATCCTCCAGCATCACCACGAACTCATCACCACCGAGACGCGCCACGGTGTCGCCATCGCGAACACATGTGCTCAAACGTAACGCCACCAGTTCCAATAGTCGGTCACCCCGATGGTGTCCAACGGTGTCATTGATAAGCTTGAAATTGTCCAGATCGACAAACAGCAAGGCACCTCTGCGCTGATGCCGATTGCAAGAAGCAAGTGCCACATCCAGCCGGTCCATGAGCAGGCGCCGGTTTGGCAGGTGCGTCAGCGGGTCATAAAAAGCCAGTTCCTTGATCCGATCATCAGCCAGCTTTCGGGCGGTGATGTCCAGAAATGTGCCGACGTAGTGCGTGGCCTGGCCACCGTTGTCCTTCACAGCGGTAACGGTAAGCCATTCAGGATAGACCTCGCCGCTTTTGCGCCGATTCCATATTTCGCCAGCCCACGTGCCGTTGCGATGGAGACTCTGCCACATCGCCGCATAGAAACTGGCGTTGTGTCGGCCTGAACGCAGCATTCGTGGTGTCTGACCGACAGCTTCCTCGGCGCTGAAACCTGTAATCTCGGTAAAGGCCCTGTTCACCTTCAAAATGACAATGTTTGAGTCTGTAATCGTCATGCCCAACTGTGATTCAAACGCTGTCGCCGCGACACGCAACTCCTCTTGATCCTTCTTGCGCTGGGTAATGTCTTCGCCGATGGCCTGGAAATACAGCGCGCACCCGTCCTCGTCGAAAAACGCCCGGTTAGTCCATTGGTGATAGGCCAGCACATCTCCTGGCCTTTGATAGATTTGTTCGTGGGTTTCGACAGGCTGCGGTGGCGTCAATGCGGCGAGCTTTGATTGAACCATTGTCCGGTCGGCAGGGGTCAGAAAATCCAAGAAGTTCATTCCTGCAAGCGCTTGCTTGCTCATGCTGACCAAATTCGCAACGGCATCATTGACAAACGTTAAAGTGCCATCGGGAAGAAAAGTCACATAAAAAGCGGGCATATCTTCAGCCAACCGACGAAACTTCTCTTCACTTTGCTTTTGCTGTAGTTCAAGTTCCTTGCGGTCGGTGATGTCCCTGGTAATGCTGAGGATGTGAGCAACGTTATCGAGTTGTATGACTGCGGCAGACATGAGGCCATACTTCATATCACCGTTTTTTTTGCGAAATTGAGCTTCCAAATTGGTTACTGAACCTTGCTGCCTCAATCCGTCAACCAATCGTGCACGGTCAGCTGGATCAACCCATATATTCAACTCGATAGATGTTTTCCCGATGACATCAGACTCGTCATAGCCCGTGACTTGAGTAAACCCAGGATTGATGGAGACATACAGGCCATCGGCCAGTCTGTTGATATTCATCGAATCGGGGGTGAGGTAAAACGCCTTTCTGAATTTCTCTTCGCTGAGTCTTAGGGCGTTCTGTGTGGCATTCTCTGACCCAGTGATGCTGTCAGGGTTGGGCGTTGTTTCCATGGCTCATCGTGTCCTTCCGGTAAGCCTGCATGAAATAGCTTGAAGTTTTCGCTATCGTCAGCTGCATGTTCAACGAGATGGGGTGCAGGTGATGAGCAAAAGTGGAATTACCGGTGACGGCGAGCGTGGGACGCTGCGCCTGGAGG